>CAYPQX010000025.1:0-23040 GCA_964412975.1 uncultured Steroidobacteraceae bacterium | reverse complement strand
AGGTGAACGTCCCCTTTAAATCGTCCCCTTTGCGCTTCACTCTTCTTCGTTCACTGCCGGCGCCGGGATCGCGTAGGGGAGATCGGCAGGCACAAATTCCGAGCCGCCCGGCTTGGCTCCGAGCAGGTCGCTGCAGTGGCGGAGTTCGACGACGGCGAGGCAATGCGTTGCCGTGTCGTCCTGCGCCGTGGTCACGACCTGGGCCGCAAGCACTTCGCCGCTGAACAGCGCCTGCGCAGGTTGCATCGCGGCATCCGGCGGGCCGACGTAGCGCAGCATGCGACGCTTGACGCGGCCGAGGTGCTGCGAGCGCGCCACGATCTCCTGGCCGACAAAGCATCCCTTGCCGAAGCTCACCCCGCCGATCAGGTCGAGATTGAGCATCTGCGGAAGCCAGAGTGCGGCCGTCGGCGGCATGATGGACGGCTCGCCATCCTCGATCGTGACGCGCTCCCAATCATCGGGCGTCGAACGCGGGATGGCTGCGAGCGCGGCATCCAGGGCAGGCCGCGTGCCGGCGAGCAGGATCCGGCGCGGGCTCGCGACCATCATTGCAAGGCCTGCCGCGGCGGCGGCCGCCTGCGACCAGTGCGCGTCCGGTTCCGCATCCAGGAGCCCTGCGACGCTCATTCGGGGACTGCGGTCCTCGAACCGCACATCGGCGCGCAGCACGAACGCGGAAAGCTGGCCGACGAGCGTCGGCGCGAGCGCCCGCTGCAGCACCATGAGCACATCTTCGCCTTCCGCAGCGAGGCGCATCGTCGCCAGGACGCGCCCCTGCCGGTTGCAGGACGCCGCCAGCATGCCGGGATGACGCTCGATTCCGAGCAAATCGTTCGAAAGCTGTCCCTGGAGAAAGCTTCGTGCATCGCGGCCTTTCACGGCGATCACCGCATGCGAAGGCAATTGCGAACAACGGGTCAGTGGCATGGCGCCATCCTATCGCAGCACATCTCTCCGATTGCGTGGCAATTGGCCGTGGGAAGGCGTGATCCCTTCTGGCAGAATAGCTTAGCGATGCAAGCCCCCGCCGAACGGCCGCTGTCCCCGCACCTGCAGGTGCACCGGATGCTGATTACGATGGTGCTCTCGATGATGCATCGCGTGAGCGGCCTCTACCTGTCTTTGTGCAGCCTTCTGTTCGTCGCCTGGGTGGCCGCGATCGCGGCGGGGCCTTCGGCGTACCAATTCGCCGGACGTATTTTTTCAAGCCTTGCGCTGCGCCTCGTCCTGGCGGCCGTGCTAGCCGCGTTCTGGTACCACCTCTTTGCCGGTATTCGCCACCTCGCCTGGGACGCGGACCTGGGGTTCGAAGGATCCGCGCCGAAATGGAGCGGCGTCCTCGTAGCCCTGCTTGCGGCGGGCGCGTTTGCGGCGACTGTTTTCCTGTCGTCTGCCGGGCGTTGGCTCCTGGGTGCGTCATGAGCCGCAGGCGGGGAGCGGCCACACGCCATTGGCTCAATCAGCGCCTGACCGCGGTCGCGCTCGTGCCGGTCGGCCTGTGGTTCCTGATTGCGCTGCTCCGGCAACCCGCTCTCGATTACGCCACGGTTTCGACGTGGCTTGCGAAGCCGCTCCAGGCGCTCCTCGCCGCGCTGCTCGGCGCTGCAATGCTCTGGCATTCGATGCTGGGTGTTGAGGTCATCCTGGAGGACTACGTGCACGGCAAGGTATTCAAGGTGTCGCTCTGGCTCGCGCGCTTCGTGCACGTCGCGGCTGCGGTGGCTCTCGCCTGGGCCCTGTACTGTATTGCGGGCCCCGGCGCATGAGCGCTTATACGATCGTCGATCATGCATGCGACGTCGTGGTCGTCGGCGCCGGAGGCGCAGGACTACGCGCAACCATGGGACTCGCTGAGGCTGGACTGGCGACGGCCTGCATCACCAAGGTATTTCCGACGCGAAGCCACACGGTCGCCGCCCAGGGTGGCATCAGCGCCGCGCTCGGCAACATGGGCGAGGACGACTGGCGGTTCCACTTCTACGACACCGTCAAGGGCTCGGACTGGCTCGGCGACCAGGATGCAATCGCCTTCATGTGCCGGGAGGCGCCGGCAGCGGTCATCGAACTCGAGCATTTCGGCCTGCCGTTCTCGCGGACGGAGGATGGCCGTATCTACCAGCGTCCTTTTGGCGGGATGACGACGCAATATGGCCGCGGCATCGCGCAGCGCACCTGCGCGGCCGCCGACCGCACCGGCCACGCGATGCTGCACACGCTCTACCAGCAGAGCCTGCGCCACCAGGCGCAGTTCTTCATCGAGTTCTTCGCCATCGACCTGATCATGGAGGAGGGCGCCTGCCGCGGCGTGCTTGCGCTCGACATGACGACCGGCACGCTGCACCGTTTCCTGGCCCAGGCGACGATCCTCGCGACCGGCGGCTATGGCCGTACGTATTTTTCCTGCACCTCGGCTCACACCTGCACCGGCGACGGCAATGGCATGGTGCTGCGCGCCGGGCTGCCGCTGCAGGACATGGAGTTCGTCCAGTTTCATCCGACCGGAATTTACGGTGCCGGCTGCCTGATCACCGAGGGAGTCCGCGGTGAAGGCGGGATCCTGCGCAACTCCGAGGGCGAGCGATTCATGGAGCGTTACGCGCCGAACGCGAAAGACCTTGCTTCGCGCGATGTGGTCAGCCGCGCCATGACGATCGAGATTCGCGAAGGGCGCGGTGTCGGGCCATTGCGGGATCACCTTTATCTGCATCTCGAGCATCTCGGCCCGGAAGTCATCCACAAGCGGCTTCCCGGGATCGCCGAAACCGCGATGATCTTTGCCGGCGTAGACGTCGCGCGTGCGCCCATCCCGGTATTGCCGACAGCGCATTACAACATGGGCGGAATTCCGGCCAATGTGCGCGGCGAGGTCCTCACGAAGTCCGATGGCGCCGAGACGGTAGTGCCCGGGCTGATGGCGATCGGCGAGGCGGCCTGCGTCTCGGTACACGGCGCGAATCGGCTTGGCTCGAACTCGCTGCTCGATCTCGTCGTCTTCGGCCGCGCCGCCGCGGCCCATTGCGCGAAGTCGCTCCGTCCCGGCGCCGCCGTGGCGGAACCGGGTCCGCAGGCGCACACCGCGTCGATTGACCGGTTCGACCGAATCCGGCACGCGAACGGGAGCCGGACGACGGCTTCGCTGCGCGAGGAGATGCAGCGCGGGATGCAGCGCGATGCCGCCGTATTCCGCACCGGCGCCACGCTCGACGCGGGCTGCGAGGCGCTCGGGCGCTGTTATCGCTCGCTTACCGACCTCGCCATCGCGGATCGCTCGCTCATCTTCAATACCGACCTGGCTGAGGCGCTCGAGCTGGAAAACCTGCTGCGCCAGTCGCTCGCCACCATCCATTCGGCCCGTAACCGGACCGAGAGCCGCGGGGCGCATGCGCGCGAAGACCATCCGGCGCGCGACGACGCCAACTGGATGAAGCACACGCTTGCCTGGGTTGACGACGAAGGCAGGGTCCGTTTCGACTACCGCCCGGTGCAACTCGAGACGCTCTCCGGCGATGTCGAACGCATACCGCCGCAGGCACGGACCTATTGAGGAAACCATGACCGAGTTCCGGCTTCCCGCCAATTCGCGTTATACGGACCGGCCCGGCCGCCATCATGCAGCCGCGCCCGGCGCGGCGCGCGTGCGCCAGTTCAGGATCTATCGCTGGGACCCGGACGCAGGGGAACTCCCGCGCGTCGACAGCTACGACCTCGACCTCGATCAATGTGGGCCGATGGTCCTCGACGCGCTGATCAAGATCAAGAACGAGGTGGATTCGACGCTGACATTCCGGCGCTCCTGCCGCGAGGGTATCTGCGGGTCCTGCGCAATGAACGTCGACGGGGTGAACCGGCTCGCCTGCACGCTGCCGATCGAGTCGGTCAAGGGCGCGGTGCGGATCTTTCCGCTGCCGCACATGCCGGTCGTGAAGGACCTCGTGCCGGACTTGAGCCGGTTCTACGAGCAGTACGCGGCGGTTCAGCCATGGCTGCAGACGAGCGGACCACCGCCGGCCTCGGGTGAGCGGCGCCAGGCGCCCGCCGACCAGGAGAAGATCGACCGTCCATCGGCCTGCATCCTTTGCGCCTGCTGCTCGACTTCCTGCCCGAGCGTCTGGTGGAACCCGGATCGATTCCTCGGTCCGGCGGCGCTGCTTGCGAGTTACCGCTGGATCGTGGACACGCGCGACGAGGCACGGTCGGAACGGCTCTCGTATCTCGACGATACGTTCCGCCTGTATCGCTGCCACACAATCATGAACTGCACAGAGGCCTGCCCGAAGGATCTGAACCCCGGACGCGCGATCGCCGACATCAAGCGCAGGCTCCTCGATCCCGACGAGTGAGTGGTGCGCGATACAACACGGGCGCGCTTGCGGTGGCAATGCCGGCGCGGCATGAAGGAACTCGACGTTCTTCTCGTCGGTTGGCTGGAGCGCCGGTGGGCCGAGGCCGACGAAAGCCATCGCCGTTCATTCCAGTGGCTGCTCGAGCAGCCGGACCCGGACCTTGCGGACTGGCTGATCGGCGGTTCGCGGCCGCCGGATGCCGGCCACGCGGCGCTTGTCGATGACATCGTTTGCCGTCGCGATTGAGCCGGTGGGGCAGCCCCGCCTTGCGGCGATGGCGTTTCTCGCGCACGTCGCCGCCGCAGCGAGCCCGTGGCTTACGGGCACCGCGCCGCTCCTGGCGGGGGCATTGTCGGTCCTCGCGATCGCGGGACTCCTCTCGACGCTCGGGCGCGTACCGGGTCGGCATTGCCGGCTGCTGGCGCTTGCAATCGATGGTCAAGGATGCCGGGTATGTCTCGCCGGCCGGCCCCGCTGGTTGCAGGCAAAGCTCGGTGCCGGTGCGCGCGCCTATGCGTCTCTCGTGGTCCTCGAAGCCGTGATCGCCGGCCGGCGCTTCGGTTGGCTCCTGCCGCGGGCGGCACTCCCACCCGACGAATTCCGTCGCCTGAAGGCCCGAATCCGGTTGTCTTGCTAGAATCCGTGGCTTATCTCACGAAAGGAGGCGCTGCGCCCCACGCAGGCAGGACCTTGCGAACTATCGAAGGGTCGGCCGGTCATATCCGGCGTGCACGTGGAGGGCAGAGCGCAAATAGTCGAGCCGATGCGGGCTGAAGCAGGCGACATAGCGCTGGTCCGCAGGGTCCAGAAGGGCGACAAGGCGGCCTTCGACGCCCTGGTGCTCAAGTATCAGCACAAGGTGCTGAAGCTGGTGCAGCGGTATGTCCGGAATCCCACGGAGGCCGAGGACATCACGCAGGAGGCCTTCATCAAGGCTTACCGTGCGTTGCCGGCGTTTCGCGGCGACAGCGCCTTTTATACCTGGCTGTACCGGATCG
This sequence comes from uncultured Steroidobacteraceae bacterium, assembly GCA_964412975.1. Classification (GTDB taxonomy): domain Bacteria; phylum Pseudomonadota; class Gammaproteobacteria; order Steroidobacterales; family Steroidobacteraceae; genus SCUD01. The sequence goes on along the minus strand of CAYPQX010000025.1, from coordinate 17,696 downwards.
CGATCAACACGGCGAAGAATGCGCTCGTGGCAAGCCGACGCAGGCCCGTGTCGTACGACCTCGACTTGCAGGACGGATCGCAGGTCCAGGCGCACGCCCGGCTCTCGGATACGGAAACTCCGGAAGCGCTCGCGCTGACGGACGAGATACGAAGAACTGTCAACGAAGCCATCGAGGCTCTGCCGGACGATCTGCGCCTCGCGATCGTGCTGCGTGAGCTCGAGGGCCTGAGTTACGAGGATATTGCCAAGACGATGGAATGCCCGGTAGGTACGGTCCGCTCGAGAATTTTCCGCGCGCGCGAAGCGATCGATCGCAGCCTGCGGGAGGTTTTCGACGGCGGCCTCGGGCGAATTGGAGACTTTGAATGACGGATCGGATCAAGGAACAGCTTTCAACCTTCCTGGACGGTGAATTGCCGGAACAGGAGACTGCGTTGCTGCTGAAGCGGCTCGAACGCGACGACGAGCTGCGCGGCGCGCTGTCCCGCTACTCGCTGATCGGTGCGGTCCTTCGCAACGATGGCGACGTGCCGGCCGCACGCCAGGTGGCCGCGCGCGTGAGTGCAGCGATCGCACGGGAGCCGCTTCGGGTTTCCGCGTTCGTGCGCCTGCCGCGACGCGACGCGATGCTGCGCTCCTTCGCGGGCCTTGCGGTCGCCGCGGGCGTTGCCTTCGGCGCAGTGCTGCTCGTCCAGCAGATGGGGCCGCAGAATCAGCAGATGCCAGAGGCGGTGATCGCCCAGGCGATCGATTCCCCGGTTGAACCCGTCTCGGACCCGTCCGACGCCGTGGAAGAACTGGCGACGAGCTATGTGACGCCGCCGGCGACCGATGCGGCGGGCGAAATCGCGCCGGCGCAGCTCGCGAATTACCTCGTCGCGCATTATGGATACGCGACGCCGCTTGTGCGCAGGAGTGTCGGCGCCGGATTGATGAGCGCCCCGGACGCCGCGGGCCTCGTCGACGTCGCGCCGCTGGAAGGCCAGCCCGTTCCGTGATTTCGCGCCATTCCATCGCGCTCGCGCTCGGACTTGCCGCCATGCCTGCGTTCGCCGAAAGCGGGCAGGAATGGCTCGCCCGAATGACGACGGCGCTGAACAACGCGAGCTATGTCGGCGAGTTCATTTCTGAGTCGGCCGGCCGCACCGAACGCCTCGCGATCACCCATCGCGTCAGGCATGGTGTCGTTTCGGAACGCCTGGTTTCCCTCTCCGGCAACGGCCGGGAACTCGTGCGCGAAAACGACGAGGTCGTGGTCTACCTGCCGGACCAACGACTCGCAATCATCGAAAGGCGGTCCGGGCGCAGCGACCTCATGGGCGCATTGCCGCAGTTCGAGGGCCGGATGACGTCCTGGTACAAGATCGACTACGTCGGCCGCGAGGCGACGATCTTCGGGCCGACCGCGGTCATCGCTGTCAGGCCGCTCGACGGCTACCGCTTTGGCTACCGGCTCTGGATCGACGTCGATTCGCACATGCCGGTGCGAAGCGACCTGATGGACGGCGCGAACCGCGTGATCGAGCGACTGCGCTTCACCAAGCTCGAGTTCAACGACGAAATACCGGACTCCGCCTTCGAGCCGGCGCTCGACCGCAGCAAGCTCCGGTGGGTGCGTCAATCGCCGCAGACCGAAGAAGATGCCCCGGCCTGGCGCGCGGTGCAGGTGCCGCCGGGATTCCGGCTGTCGGTCAACGGCATGCAGGCCGTTGCGGGTGCCGGCGCGCCGGTCAATCACCTCGTCTACTCGGATGGACTTGCCTCGGTCTCGGTTTTCATTCATGCGCCGTCCCCGGGCCACGCGCCCATGAAGGGATCGGGCCGATCGGGCGTCGCCTCGGCCTTTTCGACGGTCATCGACGGCCATCAGGTCACGATCGTCGGCGAAGTGCCCCCGCGCACGCTCAAGTTCATCGCGACCGGGCTCCGCTCGTCGACGGCGCTGACGCCGCCGCCCGCAACGGCCGCAAGCCGCGACTGACGGTCGCGGATGCCGGAAACCCGGTTTCTCGTTTATACGCGCGAAGGCTGCGCACTCTGCGACGAGTTCATCGCTGAACTCGCGGGCCTGGTCGACGGCTTCGAGTTGCGGGACGTCGATGCTGACGCGACGACCCGCCGCCGCTTCGGCCTCAAAGTTCCCGTACTGACCTGTGACGGCAGCGTCATCTGCCACGGCCACCTCGATCGACAGGCCGTTGCACGGCTCGTTCGCGCCTGACCGGAGCGGATGCGTCCGGCTGCTATAATCCGGTTTTTCCGGACGCGCCTGTCCGGCAAGGGCGTTCCGGCTTCCCCCCGATGCAGCAGATCCGCAATTTTTCCATCATTGCGCACGTCGATCACGGCAAGTCCACGCTCGCGGACCGGCTGATCCAGACCTGCGGCGGGCTCGAGGCCCGCGAGATGCATGAGCAGGTGCTCGACTCGATGGATCTCGAGCGCGAGCGCGGCATCACGATCAAGGCGCAGTCGGTGACGCTCAAGTACCGCGCCGCCGACGGCAAGGACTATCAGCTCAATTTCATCGACACGCCCGGGCACGTCGACTTTTCGTACGAGGTCTCGCGCTCGCTCGCGGCCTGCGAGGGGGCATTACTGGTCGTCGATGCGGCGCAGGGCGTGGAAGCACAAAGCGTCGCGAATTGCTACACGGCGTTGGAGCAGGGGCTCACGGTGCTGCCGGTCATCAACAAGATCGACCTGCCTTCCGCAGATCCGGAGCGCGTGATCGAGGAGATCGAGAACATCATCGGCATCGAGGCGACAGACGCGGTCCACGTCAGTGCCAAGACGGGCGAGAATGTCCCGTTGCTGCTCGAGGAACTCGTGCGGCGCATTCCGCCGCCGCGGGGCGATACGGCGGCGCCGCTGCAGGCACTGATCGTGGACTCCTGGTTCGACAATTACGTCGGCGTCGTTTCCCTGGTTCGCGTGATGAATGGCGTGCTGCGCCCGAACGACCGGATCCAGGTGATGTCGACCGGCCGCGGCTGGCAGGTCGATCGTGTCGGCCGCTTCACGCCGAAGCGCATCGCGACGGACTCGCTGTCGACCGGCGAAGTGGGCTGGATGACCGCCGGGATAAAGGACATCAACGGCGCTCCGGTCGGCGATACGATCACGAGCGAGTCACGGCCCTGCGAGAAGCCGCTTCCGGGCTTCAAGTCCGTGCAGCCACGCGTGTTCGCCGGGCTTTTTCCGGTGCAGTCCGACCAGTACGAATCCTTCCGCGACGCGCTCCAGAAGCTGAAGTTGAACGACTCGGCATTGCACTACGAGCCGGAGGTGTCAACGGCGCTCGGCTTCGGCTTCCGCTGCGGGTTCCTCGGGCTGTTGCACATGGACATCGTCCAGGAGCGTCTCGAGCGCGAGTACGGGCTCGCACTCGTGACCAGCGCGCCGACTGTGGTGTACGAGGTGCTCGGCAATGACGGCGAACTCAGCCTGGTCGACAATCCTTCGAAACTGCCGCCGAGCTACCGCGAGCTGCGGGAGCCGATCATCACTGCGAACATCCTGGTCCCGCCGGAGCACGTCGGCGGCGTGCTCGGCCTCTGCCAGGAAAAGCGGGGCGTGCAGAAGAAGATGCTGCAGCTCGGCACGCAGATGTCGCTGCAGTACCAGCTGCCGCTCGCGGAGGTCGTGCTCGATTTCTTCGACCGGCTGAAATCCGTGAGCCGCGGCTATGCATCGTTCGACTATGAGTTCAGCCACTTCCAGGCGGCGCCGCTCTCGAGGCTCGACGTGCTGATCAACGGCGACCGCGTCGACGCGCTCTCCATGATCGTGCATCGCGAAAGCGCCTATCAGCGGGGCCGCGAGCTCGTGGACAAGATGCAGGAACTGATACCGCGGCAGATGTTCGAAGTCGCGATCCAGGCGGCGATCGGCGGCCAGATCATCGCGCGTGCGACGGTAAAGGCGCTGCGAAAGAACGTCCTGGCGAAGTGCTACGGCGGCGACGTCACACGGAAGCGCAAGCTCCTCGAGAAGCAGAAGGAAGGCAAGAAGCGGATGAAGCAACTCGGCACCGTCGAGATCCCGCAAGAAGCGTTCCTGGCAGTGCTCAGCATGAGCAAGAAATGACAGGCAGGGGTGGATGATGGTTTTCGATTTTGCGTTCGTCCTGGTAGTGCTCGGCTCGGTCACGGGCGTCGTATGGGCCGTTGACCGGCACTTCTTCGAGCCGCGGCGCAGGGAGCGCGGCATTGCCAGGTTGCCGATCCTCGTCGACTACTCGCGTTCGTTCTTTCCGGTCATCGTCATCGTGCTGGTGCTCAGGTCCTTCCTTTACGAGCCGTTCCGGATCCCGTCGGACTCGATGATGCCGACCCTGATCCAGGGCGATTTCATCTTCGTCAACAAGTGGCGTTATGGGCTGCGGCTGCCGGTCCTCAACACGCGGATCGTCGAGGTAGGGAAGCCGCGGCGCGGAGACGTGGTCGTTTTCCGCAAGCCTTCGGACCCGTCACAGGTCTTCATCAAGCGCCTCGTCGGGCTGCCCGGCGACACGATCCGCGTCAGCGGAAACGAGGTGTCGGTAAGCGGAACGCCATCCCGGATCTCGACCGGCGAGTTGTATTCCGGACCCAAGAACGAGCAATATCCCTTCTCGCATGTGGGTGAGGAGCAACTCGGCGACTCCGCGCATCGCCTCCTGCTGGATCCGGCTCGGCCCGGCATGGAAGGCGAATGGCGGGTACCGGCGGGCCATTACTTCATGATGGGCGACAACAGGAACAACAGCCGCGACAGCCGCTTTCCCGAGGTCGGGTTCGTTCCCGAAGAGAATTTTATCGGCAAGGCGGAGGCTATCTGGCTATCGTTCAATCCCGGGCCGGGTTCGATCCTGCTCTGGGACCGCATGGGCACCGGAATCCGATAGGGAGGCAGGGTATGCAGCACAGACAGCGTGGCATGACAATGCTCGGGATCATCTTGGTCGTCATCGTCGTTGGCGCGTGGCTCTACGCGGGCATACTGCTGGCGCCGAAGTATCTCGAGTACATGCGCGTCGCATCGACGCTCGAAAAGGTCAGTGACGAATTCTCCAGCAATCCCGGCTCGACGGAGATGATGCTGCGCAGGGCGGTCGAGCGACATTTCGACATTGAAATGGTCGAAGTAATCACCTCGAAGGACATCGAGATCAAGAAGGAAGGCAGCGTGTTCTACATGCGCGCCGCCTACGAGGACACAGTGCCGCTGGCCGGAAACCTCTTGTTCCTGGTGGAGTTCGACAAGACCGTCGAGGTCGCCGCGCGCTGAGCCGCGCCGCGGGCGCCGTGGTTGCCGCCGCCGGCTGGTTGCAGGAGCGCCTGGGCTGCGTCTTCTCGGATCCCGCGCTGCTTGAGCGCGCACTGACCCATCGAAGCCACGGCTCGGATAATAACGAGCGACTTGAGTACCTGGGCGACGCGGTCCTCTCTTTCGTCGTCGCCGAAACCCTTTTCCGGCGGTTTCCGGCCGCGACCGAAGGCGAACTCTCACGCTATCGCGCGAGTCTCGTGAGCGGCGAGGCGCTCGCCGAGATGGCTGCGGAGATCGGACTCGGCGGGCAACTCCGCCTCGGCGACGGAGAAATGAAATCGGGCGGCCAGCGGCGTGCCACGATCCTTGCCGATGCGCTGGAAGCCCTGTTCGGAGCCATCTTCCTGGATCGCGGACTCGATGCGGTCCGAAGCGCCGCTGAGCGCTTGTTCCGCGACGCGCTCGTGGCCCTGCCCGCGGCTGCCGAGCTCAAGGACCCGAAGACACGATTACAGGAATGGCTGCAGGGTCGCGGCCTCGCCTTGCCGGCCTACACCGTGCTTGAGGTCACCGGCCAGCCCCACGACCAGCGCTTCCGCGTTCGCTGCGACATCGGCGAGCTGGACCTGACGGCTGTCGCCGACGGCAACAGCCGGCGGCGGGCCGAGCAGGAGGCGGCGCAGCGGATCCTCGAGGATCCGGCGCTTAGCGGCTCGAAATGAGTGCCAAGGCGACGTTTCGCTCGGGTACGGTCGTCCTCGCCGGACGCCCGAACGTCGGCAAGTCAACGCTCATGAATGCACTCGCAGGCCGAAAGCTCAGCATCGTTACGCCGAAGGCGCAGACGACCCGGCACCGCATCCAGGGACTGGTTGCCGGGCCGGGATACCGCATGGTCGTGACCGACACGCCGGGCGCCGGCGCCGCGGCCGGCAGCCGGCTCGGTCATTCGATGAACCGCGAGGCGCAGGCCGCGTTCGGTGCGGCGGACGCGGCGCTGCTCGTCATCGCGGCGCCGCGCTGGAATTCCGCAGACGACGTGGTGCTCGGGCGATTGAGGGCTGCAGGCTTGCCGATCGTGCTCGTCGTCAACAAGATCGATCGCGTCCGGCCGCGCGCGGAGCTCCTGCCGCTTCTGGAGCGTGTCGCGGCAAAGCACGAATTCGCAGCCATCGTGCCTGTATCGGCCGAAAAACAGGAAAATCTTGCGAAGCTCGTCGAGGCCGTGGTGGCATTGCTGCCGGAGGCGACGCCCGAGACGGCGGTTGCGCCCGTGGAGCGTGGCGAACGCTTCCAGGCGGCCGAGGCGCTCCGCGAGCAATTGATGATCGCCCTGTCAGACGAACTGCCCTACGGCATCGCGGTCGAGATCGAGCGCTTCGAGCCGACGGACGACGGGCGCACGGAGATCGACGCCGTGATCTGGGTCGAGCGCGTGGGCCAGCGCAAGATCGTGATCGGCGCGAAAGGCGACAGGCTGAAGGCGATCGGCCGCGCCACGCGGCTCGCGCTCAATGAGCTTTTCGGGCGCCGCGTTCACCTGTCGACCTGGGTCAAGGTGCGCGAGGGCTGGAGCGACGACGACCAGATGCTTCGGCGGCTCGGCCACGAGCCGTCATGAGCCTGCGGAAGCAGAAGCTCCTCGAGCCGGCTTACCTCCTGCATCACCGGCCGTGGAGCGACACGAGCCGCATACTCGACCTGATGACCCGCGGCCACGGGCGGGTGACGCTGTTTGCACACGGCGCGCGCAGGCCCAAATCGCCGCTCCGCGCGGTGCTGCGGCCATTCCTGCCGCTCCTGGTGTCCTGGTCCGGCCGTTCCGACGGCGGTACGCTGACATCGGCCGAAGCCGGCGATGGGCCGCTTGCGCTGCCGCCCGAACGACTGATGTCGGGTTTTTACCTGAACGAATTGCTGCTTCGGCTCCTGCCGAAGGAAGACCGGCATGAGGCGCTCTACGATGCCTACGCGGCGGCGCTCCGGCAGTTAACGGGAGGGACTGAGCAGGCGGCTCTCCGTGCATTCGAAAGTGTGCTGCTCGAGGAACTCGGGTATGGCGTCGATCTCGGGCGCGACGCCGGCAGCGGCAAGCCGCTGGAATCGGATCGGTACTATTATTTCGTGCCGGGTCAGGGCGTGATCGCCGTGCGCGACGCCGATCCGGGCGCGGATGCGTATTCCGGACGGGACGTGCTCGGCGTCGTGCACGGCGAGTTCGGGCAGGTACCGGTTCTCAGGGCGGCGCGCCGGATCTATGGCGCCGCAATCGCGCATTGTCTCGAAGGGCGCGGTCTTGCGAGCCGCGACGTGATGCTGGCCTTGCGCCGGCGGGAGCAGGATGGATGACCGCTTCGGCGATCATGCTGGGTGTGAACATCGATCACGTGGCGACGCTGCGCCAGGCCCGGGGCGGCCGCGCGCCCGACCCGCTGCTCGCGGCGCTCGTTGCGGAACAATGGGGGGCCGACGGCATCACGCTGCATCTGCGAGAGGACCGGCGCCATATCCAGGATCGCGACGTGACTGCGCTGCGAAGCGCCTTGCAGACGCGGATGAACCTCGAGATGGCGGCCACTGAGGAAATGATCGCCATCGCCCTGCGGGTGCAGCCGCAGGACGTGTGCCTCGTGCCCGAGCGGCGCGCCGAGGTCACGACCGAAGGCGGGCTGGACGTTGCGGGACAGCTCGAGGCGATTGCAGGCGCCTGCCGCAGGCTCGCGGCCGGCGGAATCCGCGTTTCGCTCTTCATCGACCCGGACGACGCGCAGGTGGATGCTGCGGCCCGCGCAGGAGCGCCGGTCGTCGAATTGCACGCGGGCGCCTATGCCGAAGCCGAAGGCTCGGGCCGTGCCCGTGAACTGTCGCGGCTTGCGGATGCCGCGAAGCGCGCGACGGGGTCAGGCCTCGTCGTGAATGCCGGGCATGGCCTCGACTATCACAACGTGCAGCCCGTCGCTGCATTGCCGGAACTCGCCGAGCTCAACATCGGGCACGCGATCGTCGCGCGTGCGGTGATGAGCGGGATGGGGCCGGCGGTCGCCGAGATGAAGCGCCTGATGCAGGCTGCGCGAAAGCCATGATCTTTGGGATCGGCACGGACCTGGTGCACATCGAACGCATCGCGGCGACCTGGGAGCGCTTCGGCGAGCATTTCGCCAATCGCCTGCTGCTGCCCGAAGAACGCGCGATCTTCGATCCCGGTCGGCGACCCGCGCGATTCCTCGCGATGCGCTTCGCGGCCAAGGAAGCGATCGCGAAGGCACTGGGAACCGGCTTTCGGCACGGCGTCTGGATCCGCGACTTCGGATTCATGCCGAACGCCTGGGGGCGCCCCGAAGTCCGCTTTTCGGCGCACGGCCGTGCCGTCGCCGACCGGCTTGGGGCGGGCGAGGGGCATCTCAGCCTGACCGACGAAGCGGGGTTCGTGACTGCGTTCGCGGTGCTGATGAGGAAGTCATGAGCGGCGCGCAGCATTGCCTCGTCTTCGACATCGAGACGGTGCCCGACTCGGAGCTCGGGCGGAAGATCGGGGGATTCGAGGGCGACGACCCGGCGGTCGCCGCCGCGATGCTCGCGCGCCGGGAGGAGGAGTCCGGATCGAGCTTCATGCCGCTCGAGCAGCACCGCGTGATTGCGATATCAACGCTGCTGCGCAGCGGCGACCAGTTCCAGGTCTGGAGCGTCGGCGCCGTGGACAGCCCGGAGGACGAGTTGTTGCGGAGGTTCTTCGGCGGCATCGAAAAACTCCGCCCGACGATCGTGTCCTGGAATGGCTCGGGCTTCGATCTTCCGGTCCTGCACTACCGGATGCTGCGGCACGGCGTCGCTTCGCCTACTTACTGGGATACGGGCGAGCGCGATCGCGATTTCAAGTGGAACAATTATCTCAACCGCTATCACATGCGGCATGTCGACCTGATGGACGTGCTGGCTGCTTACCAGGCGCGCGGCAGGGCGAGCCTCGACCACGTCGCGCAGCTTCTCGGCCTGCCTGGCAAGCTCGGCATGAGCGGTGAACAGGTCTTCGAATACTGGCGTGCGGGACGGATCGCCGAGATCCGCGCGTATTGTGAAACGGACGTCATGAACACCTACCTGGTCTGGCTCCGCTTCGAATTGATACGCGGTCAGCTGACGCCGACGGAGTACGGATCGGAGCTCGCGCGTGCGCGCGAGTGGCTTGGCGTTCGCGAAGAATCGCACTGGCGGCAATACGCCGCAGCCTGGGCCGGCGCTTGAAGCCGTCGCCCGCGATCGAGGTCGCGGACATCGAATCGCTGGATCACGAGGGTCGCGGCATCGCGCGCATCGGGGGCAAGGCCGTATTCGTCGACGGCGCGCTGCCCGGCGAGTCCGTGCGCTTCCAGCGTGTCCGCCGCCGGCGCAGGTACGACGAAGCCGTCGTCGTCGAAGTGCTGCGTCCCTCGCCCTTGCGCGTGACTCCGCGCTGTCCGCATTTCGGCGTCTGCGGCGGGTGTTCGCTGCAGCATCTCGATCACGCCGCCCAGCTCGCCGCGAAGGGGCGCATCGTGGCCGAGGAGCTTGCGCGCATCGGCGGCGTGGAGCCCGGGCGCTGGCTCCCGCCACTCGCGGGACCCATCTGGTCCTACCGGCGCCGCGCGCGGCTCGGCAGCAAGTTCGTCGATCGCAAGGGCCGTGTACTCGTGGGATTTCGCGAGCGGGGCAGCCCGCTGCTTGCGGAGCTCAGCCGCTGCGAAGTGCTGGCCGCGCCCGTCGGGGAGATGATTGCGGATCTCGCGAACCTGATCGGCGGGCTTGAGCTGCGTCGCCGCGTGGCGCAGATCGAGGTGGCCGTCGCCGAGAACGTCACGGCACTCGTGCTGCGCGTGCTCGACGACCCGCCCGAAGCGGATCTCGCGGCACTCAGGGAGTTCGAGGCCCGGCACCGCATCGCGCTCTACCTCCAGCCGGGCGGTCTTGAAAGCGTGACACCGCTCTCGCCGCCCGCGGTGGCGCTCACCTATGGCCTGCCCGGCCTGCCCGCGGGAATCGAGTTCGCACCGACCGATTTCGTGCAGGTCAATGGCGAACTCAATCGCCTCATGGTCGGCCGCACGCTCGAATTGCTCGAGCCGCGCCCCGGCGATCGCGCACTCGACCTGTTCTGCGGGCTTGGCAACTTCAGCCTGCCACTCGCGCAGAACGTTGCGGAGGTGACGGCCGTCGAGGGCGATGCGGCGCTCGTCCGGCGCGCCGAGGCGAACGCCGCCAGGAACGGCATCGGCAACGCCCGCTTTCACGTGACGAATCTCATGACGGAGGACCTGCGGGAAGGCTGGGCGCAGGAGCGCTACGATCTCGTGTTGCTCGATCCGCCGCGTGCGGGCGCGCGCGAGGTCCTGCCGGTCGCTGTGCACAGTCGCCCGCGGCGCATCGTCTATGTCTCCTGTCACGCGGGCACGTTCGCCCGCGACGCAGGCATACTCGTGCATCAACTGGGCTACCGGCTCGTCGCAGCGGGCATCATGGACATGTTTCCGCACACCTCGCACGTGGAATCGATCGCGCTATTCGAGCCGGCGGCATGAATCTCGAGATCGAGCGCAAGTTTCTCGTGCAGAGCCCGGCCTGGCGCGAACAGGCGAGCGCGCGGGAACGCCTGTGTCAGGGCTACCTCGCCAATACGACGCAATGTTCAATTCGCATCCGAACAGCTTCCGGCCGGGGCTGGTTTTCCGTCAAAGGCATGCAACCTGGCCGCGTCCGGGCGGAATACGAGTACGGAATCCCGGAAGGCGAGGCGGCGGAAATGCTGTCAGCATTCGCCGAGGGTCCGGTGATCGAAAAAATCCGCCACCGCGTGCCGGTCGGGCGGCATTGCTTCGAGGTCGATGAGTTCCAGGGCGCCAATGAGGGACTCGTGGTCGCCGAAATCGAGCTCGCGTCTGCGGAAGAGGAGTTCCCGCGCCCGCAGTGGCTCGGGGACGAGGTCACCGAGGACGTACGCTTCTACAATTTTCTGCTGTCGTCACGGCCGTTCGGCGGGTGGCCCGCGGCAGTCCGGCAGGCGGCACTTCGCGGCCAGCGCGCCGATGGAGGCGCATCGTGACGCTCGGTCCCGTGATGGTGGATCTCGCGGGCATTGCGCTCGAGCCGGAGGAGCGGGAGCTGCTTCTGCATCCGCAGGTCGGCAGCGTAATCCTGTTCACGCGCAACTACGAGAGCCTGGAGCAGCTCCAGAGGCTGGTCGCGGAAATCCACGCGGTCCGCACGCCGCCGCTGCTCGTCGCGGTCGACCAGGAAGGCGGACGGGTGCAGCGGTTCCAGGCCGGATTCACGCGCCTGCCGGCGATGCGCGAAATCGGCCGGCGCTACGACCTCGGCCCTGCGGATGGCATCGCGCTTGCGCGCCAGCTCGGCTGGCTGATGGCGGCGGAACTTCGCGCCGTAGGCGTGGACATGTCATTCGCACCCTGCGTCGACATCGACTATGGCGTAAGCCGCGCGATCGGCGACCGTGCGCTCGCAGCGGACGCCGAAGCCGTTGGCGAGCTCGCGGTCGCCTATATGCTCGGCATGCGCGACGCAGGCATGGCCGCAACGGCCAAGCATTTCCCGGGCCACGGCGCGGTTGCGGCCGATTCGCACGTTGCGTTGCCGGTCGATCGCCGCGAATGGCCCGACATCGAGGCGGATCTGCAGCCATACCGTCGCCTGATCGCAAACGGACTCGCGGCCGTGATGGCGGCGCATGTCGTGTTTCCTGCAGTGGACGAAATGCCGGCGAGCCTGTCGCGACGCTGGATCGACGGCGTGCTGCGTGGCGAACTTGGGTTCCAGGGCGCCATTTTCGCCGACGACCTGTCTATGAAAGGCGCTGCGGCATTCGGCGACATCTCAACCCGTGCGAGTCTTGCGCTCGCTGCGGGTTGCGACGTGCTGCCGGTCTGCAACGATCGAGTCGCGACGATCGAACTTCTCGATTCAATGCGGGGCGATCCGGATCCGGTGAGCCGCATGCGTCTCGTGCGCCTGCACGGACGCGACGCGGGCGATTCGGCGCTTATATCCGATCCACGCTGGCAATCAGCGGTGGCGGCCGCGCGCGAAGTCGTCGCGAGGCCGGCCTTGCAGCTCGTGGGGGACCGGCCGGTCTGATCTTCAAGGGGACGTTCATCAGTTAAAGGGGACGGTCACCTTTGTCAAAGCACAAAGGTGACCGTCCCCTTTAACCGTCCGCTCCTGATCACGCACCAAGCGCTTCGAGAAGGCCGTCTGCGGCAGCGATTCGTGCAGCGGCATCGCCTGCGTCCAGTCGCACGCGCAGCCGGTTCGGACCATCGAGGCGGTAGCGACCATCCTTGCGCTGCACTAGCCGGACGACGCGTTCGGCGTCCACGCGATGGTCCGCCCGGAATTCGACGAGGCCCGCGGTCGCCCCGAGTTCCAGCCTGCGAATGCCGAGGCCTTGCGCGCGCTGACGGAATCGCTGCACCACGAGCAGGGTCTTCGCCTGCGGCGGCAGCGGGCCGAAGCGGTCGATGAGTTCGACCTCGAGGTCGTCGAGCCGCTCCCGGTCCGCGGCGCCCGCCATCCGCTTGTAGAGCTGGAGTCGCAGGTGAACGTCCGGCATGTAGTCCTCTGGTAGGAGGGCGGGCAATTGCAGGTCGACCTCACAACCCGCCGAGAGCGGTTGCTCGAGTTCGGGCTCGCGGCCTTCGCGCAACGCCGCCACGGCGCGCTCCAGCAGTTCAAGATAGAGGCCGATGCCGATCTCCTGGATCTGGCCGCTCTGCTCCTCGCCGAGCAGTTCGCCGGCGCCGCGGATCTCGAGATCCTGGGTCGCGAGCGTGAAGCCGGCGCCGAGATCCTCGAGTGACTCGATCGCCTCGAGGCGCTTGCGTGCGTCGTCGGGCAGAGTCGCCACGGGCGGCGCCAGCAGATAGGCCCAGGCACGATGATGAGAGCGGCCGACCCGACCGCGAAGCTGGTGCAACTGGGCGAGCCCGAAACGGTCTGCGCGGTCGATCAGGATCGTGTTCGCGGTTGGAACGTCGATGCCCGACTCGATGATCGTCGTGCAGACGAGGATCTGGAACCGGCGGTGGTAAAAATCGAGCATCAGCTGTTCGAGGTCGCGCTCCCGCATCTGGCCGTGACCAACGCGGATTGTGGCCTCAGGAACGAGGCGGCGCAGGCGCGCCGCATGAGTTTCGATGTCCTCGATCGTGTTGTGCACGAAGTAGACCTGGCCGCCACGGCGGATTTCGCGGAGGCAAGCCTCGCGCACGAGTCCGTCGCTCCATTCGGCGACAAAGGTCTCGATCGCCACGCGCTCGGCCGGCGGCGTCGTCATCAACGACAGGTCGCGCAACCCGCCAAGCGCCATGTTGAGCGTTCGCGGGATCGGCGTCGCGGTGAGTGTCAGCATGTCCACGTCGGCCCGCATCTGCTTCAGACGTTCCTTGTGGCTGACTCCGAACCGGTGCTCCTCGTCGACCACGACGAGCCCGAGATCCCTGAACGATACGTCGCGCTGTAGCAGTCGATGCGTTCCAATGACGATGTCGACCTTGCCGGACTTGAGGCCTGCCACGATCGCCTGCTGCTCGGCCGGCGTGCGAAAGCGCGAAAGGTTCTCCACGCGCACCGGCCAGTCCGCGAAGCGGTCGGCGAAGGTCTGGGCGTGCTGCTGCGCGAGGAGCGTCGTCGGCACGAGCACGGCGACCTGCCGTCCTCCCGCGACCGCCGCAAAGCTCGCGCGGAGCGCCACTTCGGTCTTGCCGAAGCCGACGTCGCCGCAGACGACACGGTCCATCGGCCTTCCTGAGCGCATGTCGGCGAGGACCGCCTCGATGGCATCGTGCTGGTCGATCGTCTCCTCGAACGGGAATGCGGCTTCGAAGGCACGGTAGGCGTTTTCGTCGAAAGCGAGGGCGCGACCCTCGCGGGCCGCGCGCCGCGAGTACAGGTCCAGCAATTCCGCTGCTACGTCGCGAACCCGCTCGGCGGCGCGGCGGCGCGCGCGCGCCCATTGCTCGGTTCCGAGGCGATGCCAGGGCGCGGCTTCCGGCGAGCCGCCGGTGTAGCGCGTGACGCGATCGAGTGCGTGCACGGGAACGTAGAGAAGGTCGCCGCCCGCGTACTGGATGACGAGAAACTCCGCCGGATTGCCGGCGACCTGCATGACCTTCAGGCCGCGGTAGCGCCCGACGCCATAGTCCTCATGGACAACGGGGGCCCCGGGCGACAGCGAAACCAGCTCGCGCAGGATTGATTCAGGGTCGCGTTCGGCGCGGCGACGTCGGCGCTCCTGACGCGCCCGCTCGCCGAAGAGCTGCGGCTCCCCGACCAGCGCAAGCGAGCGGCCGGGCAGCCAGAGGCCGCGGACGTCGGGCGCGACCGCAAGCGCAAGCGGCGCGTCGCCGCCTCTGAATGAAGCCCAGTCAGTCAGGACTGGCGCTTGCAGACCCTGGCGACGCAGCATCTCGAGCAGGATCTCGCGACGCCCTGCGGAGTCGGCGGCAATCATGACGCGGGCACCGGAGTCCGTGAGGAATTGCGCGAACTTCTCGAGCGGCGCCGCGGCCCGGGGATCGCCGCGAAGCTCCGGCGGCGGCTCGGACGAAAAGTTGACGAACGGGGCGTGGGTCGCGATGGGCTCGACTTTGACCGGCGCAATCGCAATGCGCGGGTGCGCCGCGATCGCGGCGAGGACCGTTGTTGCAGGCACGAAGGCTTCCGCAGGAAGCAACAGGGGCCGTTCACGATCGTGGGCACGCTGCTCGTGGCGGCCTTCGATCTCCGTCCAGTACGACGGCAGCGAGCGCGCGAGGTCGGCGAGATCGACGATCACGCTGTCGGCGGGCAGGTAGTCGGTGAAGGCGGCAGGCTTGCCGAAAAAGAGCGGAAGCCAGGATTCGACGCCGGCGGGTACCTGCCCGTCGGTCACCGCCCGATAGATGCCACACTGTTGAGGGTCGCCTTCGAAGCGCTCGCGCCAGCGCCCGCGAAACTCTGCGATGGCTTCCGGCGACGACGGTGTCTCGCGCGCGGGCAGGAGCGGCACCACGGCAAGGCGCGCCCCGGAGCGTTGGTCTGCCGGATCGAAGCTGCGTACGGACTCGATCAGGTCGTCGAAGAGGTCGAGTCGAAATGGCTGCGGGGCGCCGGATGGGAAAAGATCGACGACCGATCCGCGCACGGCGAACTCGCCGGGACTCAGGACTTGCGTGACCTGTGCGTAACCTGCGTCGGCCAGCCGTTTCCTGAGCCGCGGCAGGTCGATCCGCTCGCCCGCGCGCAAGGAGAAAGCATGCGCCTCGATGTAGGTGCGCGGCGGCAACCGGTCGAGCAGGGCGGCCTGCGTCGTAACGACAAAGCCGAGGCGCAGCTCCGGCAAGGCTGCCAGCGTGCGGAGCCGCTCGGAGACGATGTCCGGATGCGGCGAGAACGGGTCAAAGGGCAGTGTCTCGCGATCGGGAAACGACCAGACCGGCTCCCGACCGGCCGAAAAGAAGCGAAGTTCCGCGAGGTACTGATCGGCTTCGCGGCCGCTGCCCGCGACGACGATGAGCGGCCCGCCCGCACTTGCCGCGGCCTCCACCAGCAGGCATGCCGGGCTGCTCCCATAGAGCTCGCCCCAGCGGATCAGCTGGGCGGCCGCGGGCATCGCGGGTTTGGGCGTCGATTCGCGTGTCATGCGCCGTCCTGAAGGCAAAACCTCCCGTTCCGGGCGAACCCGGCGGGATCAGGCTGCGCAGGATACCTGTGCCGCGGCCGCCCGCAACGCTCAGCTGGCGGGCGGGCTCCTCACGAGGACCGCGTGCAGGACACGGTCGTTCTCGAAGTACACGGCGAAATTCGGGTAATCCCAACGGGTAATCGGGGGATCACCGACCGTGGCATGGCGATTGGTCGGCTCGCCATAGCGGCTTTGCACCGTGGCCATCGTATTGCCGCGGTTCGGCCGCTCGGCGGCCGCAGCGGGATTGCCGGTGTCGGTGCTGAGCGTCTCCGCCAGGGCCGGGTGGGCCGCGCCGAGTGCAAGCAGAAGCAAAATGCGTAGGATAGGCATCGCGATACCTCCACTTCGAGTGTAGCACCGGGTGGGAGCCTGTCGAGGTTGCCACGATAAATCCTTGATAGGCATCCCGAATCCTGATGAATAACCGTACATGCTGACACCGCTGCCGTTGGGGCTTGGGCTGCGGTATGTGCGTGCCCAGAAGCACCAATACTTCGTCTCCTTCATCAGCTGGGTCTCCCTGGCCGGCGTTTGTCTGGGCGTGGCAGCGCTCATCACGATCCTGTCGATCATGAACGGCTTCGAGGGCGAGCTTCGCAACCGGCTGCTCGCGCTCTCCGCCCACGCCACGCTGCCGGCGCCAGCCGAGGCCGGCCCGCTGCGGGAACTTGCCGACCGCGCGCGGC
The DNA here is from genome assembly GCA_964412975.1 of uncultured Steroidobacteraceae bacterium. GTDB lineage: Bacteria > Pseudomonadota > Gammaproteobacteria > Steroidobacterales > Steroidobacteraceae > SCUD01. Next base: position 1,044 of record CAYPQX010000025.1, on the reverse strand, counting down.
GCGAGAGCGCCGTCCTGAGGGCGCAGCCTTTTGTCGAGGCGCAGGGACTTTTCTCGAATGGCGCGACGCTCGCCGGCGCCGTCCTGCGCGGCATCGATGTTGCCGATCATGCAATGGGAACGCCGTTGCAGGATGCCATGGTCGAAGGCTCGATCGAGTCACTCACGGCAGGCAGCGGACACGTTGCGCTCGGCCGCGCGCTCGCGATGCAATTGCAGGTCGGTATCGGCGATCGCGTGACCGTGCTGCTCCTCAGGACAGGCGCCGACGGCGAATTGCTGCCGCGCATCGGCGCCTTCGAGGTTTCTGGCCTTTTTGAGATCGGGCTCGCCGATCACGACGCCGGCATGGCGTTCGCTTCACTCGAGGATGTCGCGGCGCTTGCAGGATCGGCGGCCTCGGCAGGCATCCGGCTTTTTTTCGAGGACCCGTTCGATGCGCCGAGTCGTGCCCCTGCGGTCGCGGCCGCCCTCGGGACGCCGGCAGGCAGCGACTGGACCGAGGAGCATGCGGCGTATTTTCGTGCGATCCGACTCGAGAAGACGATGATGACCGTCATTCTGCTGCTCATCGTTTCGGTCGCGGCGTTCAACATCATCGCAAGCCTGGTCATGGTGGTCGCGGAGAAACGCAACGACATTGCGATCCTGCGCACGATGGGATTGTCGCGGGGCGACGTCGTTGCGACCTTCATCGTCCAGGGAACTGTCATCGGCTGGATCGGCACGGCTGCAGGGGTCGGCCTCGGCATCCTGCTCGCGATCAACGCGGGCGAAATCGCGCCTGCGCTGGAGCGCTGGTTCGGGTTCGAGATTTTTGACCCCGCGGTCTATTACATCACCCGCATACCCTCCGAGCTTCGTGTGTCCGACGTCACACTCGTGTCGCTCACGGCGCTCGCACTGACGCTCCTCGCGACGATCTACCCCGCACGCCGGGCAGCGGCTACGGAACCCGCGGAGGCCTTGAGGTATGAATAGTCCGGCGGTCTGGCCAGTGTGGATCGGCTTGCGCTACCTTCGCGCGCGCCGGGAGAACCGCTTC
>CAYPQX010000024.1:0-3596 GCA_964412975.1 uncultured Steroidobacteraceae bacterium | reverse complement strand
GGTGTACGAGCTCGACGCAGCCGATTTCGATGATGCGATGGCCGTCGGAAAGCTCGAGTCCGGTCGTTTCTGTGTCGAGGACGATCTGGCGCACGGTGCGAGAGGATACCAGTTAGCGCATTTCGTCGATGCCGCGGTTCGCGAGCGCATCTGCGCGCTCGTTCTCGGGATGGCCGTCGTGGCCGCGCACCCAGTGCCACTCGACGTCGTGTTCCGCAGCGAGCGCGTCGAGTCGCTCCCAGAGATCCTGGTTCTTGACGGGCATGCGGTCGGCTGTTTTCCAGCCGCGGCGCTTCCAGTCCGCAAGCCAGGTCGTAATGCCGTCCCGTACGTACCGTGAGTCTGAATAGATGGCGACCTTGCAGCGTCGATTCAGTGCCTCGAGCGCGCGGATCGCGGCTGTCAGCTCCATGCGATTGTTGGTGGTCGCCGGTTCTCCGCCGCAGAGCTCGCGCTCGCGATCCCCGAAGCGCATCAGCACGCCCCAGCCGCCGGGGCCCGGGTTGCCGCGGCAGGCGCCGTCGGTGTAGACCTCGACGCGGCTCAAGAGACGCGCCGCGCGGCGGGCTCGGCGAGTCCGCCGATGACCGCGGTGCGCAGGCGCTTGCGCAGGCGCACCGGCGTCATCGAATGCACGCGCTTGCGCGCATGCAGCAGGTAGGCTCCCGAAAAACGCGGCCAGGCACGGCGGCCGAGCCGCTCGAATACGCCACGCGCCTTGCCGTTGCTGAGGCCCGCGATCGGCGGCGCATAGAGGCAGCGGCTGGCCGAGCCGACCTCGAAGCCGACAAGCTTCAGCCACTCGGTCAGTCGCTGCACGGAAATCGTCCGGCACAGGCCGGGCGGGCAACCGCCGCGCGTGAATGCATGGCGAAGCGCCCAGCTCCCGATCGGATCGAACCCGAGCACGACGAGTTCGCCTTCGCCCGTCAGCACGCGCGCCGCTTCCCGGAGCACCTCGTGGGGATCGGGAGCGAACTCGAGCGTGTGCGGAAGGAGCATCACGTCCACGCTGTCCGACTGCAATGCAAGCGCCGCGGGCTCGGCAATGAGACCCGCGCCTTTCGCGGCGCTGCCGGCCACGAGCGCCGCTCGCCGCGTTCGCGCGAGCGAGAGAAACGTGCCGGGTTCGCCCCAGGCGCCGACCTGAAGGCAATGGAGTCCGAATGCGCACTCGAGCGAGGCCGCAACGATTGCGCGCTCCTGTTCGAGCAGCATCGTTCCCAGGGGCCCGGCAAGCCAGGCGTCGAGGTCGTGAGCTTCCGCGGCCATGGCGAAAGCATAACCGCCGCCCTGCCGCCGCGGCCAGATGGCCGCCGGACCGCACTTGCCGCAAACTCGGGCATGCTCGACGTCAGGCCGGTAGCGGCCTTCCAGGACAATTACATCTGGATGATTCGCGGCGCGCGCGATCCGCACGGCGTCGCTGTGGTCGACCCGGGCGACGCCGCGCCCGTGTTCGCGGTACTCGCGGGACAGGATCTGCGGCTCGAGGCGATTCTTGCGACGCACCATCACGCGGATCATGTCGGCGGCGTCGCAAAGCTCGTCGCCGCGACCGGTGCCGCCGTATTCGGGCCGGGTCGCGAGCGCATGCCGGTGGAAGCTACGCGCCTCGCGGCGGGCGACCGCGTTCGGCTCGCCGGTCTCGGGCTCGAATTCGGCGTGCTCGACGTGCCCGGCCATACGGCCGGTCACATCGCCTACGTCGGTCATGGCGCGCTCTTCTGTGGCGATACGCTGTTCAGCGCCGGCTGCGGGCGGCTGTTCGAGGGGACCGCGGAGCAGATGCTAGGCTCGCTCGATGCCCTGTCAGAGCTGCGAGAGGAGACCCTCATTTATTGCGGCCACGAGTACACCCTGGCCAATCTGCGTTTTGCGACGGCCGTCGAGCCAGGAAACTCGGACATAATGGACTATGTCAAACGGGCGACCGTGCTCCGGGCGGAAGGCCGCCCCACGCTGCCGTCAACGATCGGGCTTGAGAAGCGCGTCAATCCATTTATGCGAAGTCGGCATGAAAATGTCAAATCATCGGCCGAACGCCGCGCGGGCAGGATGCTGCCGACGCCGGTCGCCGTGTTCGCCGAGATTCGCAGCTGGAAGGATACGTTTCAATGATTGACCCGCGAATTTGGATCCTGCGCCCGTTCCTCCTGGCGGCCCTCGCGTCCCTGGCCGCGGGCTGCGCCACCGCTCCCCCGGTGGCAACCGCTTCGCTACCGGAAGAGCAGATCGTCGATGAGCCCGGCGAAGTCGCCTTTCCCGCCGAGGACGATGCGCCGGAACCTCCGCCTGAGGCGCTGGAAGCGCAGGCGCCCACCGTGGAACCGCTGGTTCCCGCGGTCGCCTATGGGGACGTGCTCGTCCGGATCCGCGAACAGCTCTCGTTGCCGCAGGCCGAGCACCAGCGAGTCGACCGCGAGATCGAATGGCTGCAGCGCAATCCCGACTACCTGGCCCGCGTCTTCGGCCGCGCCCAGCGGTACCTGCACTACATCGCGAACGAAGTCGAGGCGCGCGGCATGCCTGGCGAATTCGCGCTCCTGCCGGTGGTCGAAAGCGCCTTCAATCCGTTCGGATATTCGCGCAGCCACGCATCCGGGCTCTGGCAATTCATCGCGCCGACGGGCGAGCGCTACGGCCTCAAGCGCAACTACTGGAAGGACGAGCGGCGCGACGTGATCGAATCGACCCGCGCTGCGCTCGAATTCCTGGAACACCTGCGCGACCGGTTCAACGGTGACTGGTTCCTGGCGATCGCCGCGTACAACTACGGCCCCGGCAACATCCAGCGCGCGATCAACCGGAATCTCGCGCTCCGCCGCAAGACGGATTTCTTCTCGCTCTCGCTGCCGGCGGAAACGCGCGCCTACGTGCCGAAGCTGGTGGCGCTCGCCAGGATGCTCCGCGACCCGGAGGTCTATGGCTTCTACCTGCCGCCGATCCCGGACACCCCTTATTTCCGGATTGTCCCGACCGAAGGCCCGGTCGATCTCCGCCTGATGGCAGAACTCGCCGGCGTCGATGCCGAGGAGCTGCACGCCCTGAATCCCGCCTGGAACCGCTGGGTTACCGACCCCGACGGCCCGCATCGCGTGCTGGTTCCCGAGGTCGTCGCCGACGGCTTCGTGATGAAATTCGCCGCCCTTGACCCCAATTCACGCGCGCGCCTCGGCGTGCACACGGTTGCCGCCGGCGAATCCCTCGCTTCGATTGCCGGCCGCTACAAGGTGCCGGAGAACTTCATCGAGCGAGTCAACGCCGGCAAGCGCGCGGATCTGCAGACGGGCGACCTGCTCTGGGTGCCGACGGGAGACGTCTCCCAGCTTCGCGCCGGCCTCGGCTCCGACATGGAGCGGCGCACCCACCGTGTCCGCAGCGGCGAGTCCCTCTGGTCGATTTCCCGTCGCTACGGGATGACCGTGCCCCAGCTCGCGCGCATGAACAACCTCTCCGCCAAGGCAGTGCTCCAGCCCGGCCAGCGGCTGCAGGTTGCCGGGAGCGGCGGCAAGGCGCAGGAATCCGGCTCCGGCGAAACGCAAGTCGCAAGCTCCGGCAAGGTCAATTACAAGGTAAAGCGCGGCGACACCGTC
>CAYPQX010000023.1:0-5901 GCA_964412975.1 uncultured Steroidobacteraceae bacterium | reverse complement strand
CCGCTCGACGAGCGGATGGATCGCATCGATGACCGCGGCTACGGCGCGCTGAAGGCCTATACGGCCCGCGAGTGACCCGATCGGGTCGCGAGCATCAGCGCCTCAGCACGAACCGGTCGTCCGCGACCCCGAGCGACATCGAAGTGGTCTGGTCCGGCAGGATGGTCAGCTGCTCTTCGAGCGTCTGGCCCAGCGCGTCGATGCGTATGCGGTATTTGCCGGGCGGCAGCTCGCGGCTGAGTTCACTGGTCTGGCCCGAGACCAGCAGCTTGCCGGAGCTGTCGAAGATGTCGTAAGGCAGCCGGTGCAGCGCCGCGAGCATCATCGCGCGCGAGAGCTGCGCGCCGTCCTGCGCGCTGTAGTAACGGCCGCCGGTTGAGCTTGCGAGCGTTCCGAGTTCGGCCTCGACCGTCTCGCCCGTGATCGTGAAGCCGACGATGTTCAGCGTGACATTGACACCGGAGTCCGCGATCTGCGTCGCCGCGGCCTGCGCGTCGCCCTTGCAACTCTCTTCGCCGTCGGTGATCAGGATCACCGCGCCGCCGCCCGTTTGCTTGAGGTCGTCCACGGCCTGCAGAATGGAGTAGATCAGAGGCGTTTCCCCGCGCGGTTTCAACTTCGAAGCGGCCTTGACGAGGCGCGCGCGATCGAGCTTTTCGATTGGCACGACGAGTTCCGTGTCCTTGCAGGTCTGCCTGGATTTCGACGAGTGCCGGTGTCCGTATACGCGTAGACCGACGTTCAGGTCCTCGGGCAGTTCCTTGACCACGTCCTCAAGTACCGCCAGCGCCGTCTTCCAGCGCGACGTGTCGCCGAGCTTCGCATTCATCGAGCCCGATACGTCGAGCACAATCGCGAGATTGCGCGACGGCGGCTTCTCGCCTTCCTGCTTGACGATCTGCAATGCGCCGGTCGGCTCCGCGCCATAGGCGCCCGCGAGGCCGATTACCGCCCACATCGTGTGGGCAAACGCCGACGGCCGCTTGCTGTCGGTATTGACCGCCTGCCAGGTCCCGTTCTCCGGCGTCGTCTCGTTGTCCTGGTGCTGGAGCAGGTAGTCCACGCCGCGCTTGAACATCGGCGTATGGATGCTGACGCCCGCCTGCTTGAATGCGTAGAGCACCTGGCCCGTCGCGAGCGCATTCGAACCTGCGGACTTCTCGGTTTCCTTCCAGCCGCCGTCCGGCTGCTGCTCGGCGCTCAGCGTCTCGACCACCGACCACGCGGAACGCTTCTGTTCAGGCGTTCCATAGTGCATCAGGGCGATAACCTTGAAGATCTTGTCCTGCGTCGTCTCGGGCTCGTGCGAAGCGATCCACACCAGGGAGCGCTCAAAAGCCGGCGCGAAACGGGCATCGTCCGTCGTCGTTGCTGCGCGCTTGAGAACGAACAGCGCATTGCCGGTCGTCATGAACCGCCCCTGCACGATCGGCGGCTCGGGATGATCCAGCGGAAAGGACCCATCCTTGTCCTGCTTTTCCGCGAGGCGCTTGGCCGATTCGTAGAGTTCACTGTACTGCGGGTAAAGCTTCACCCGGCCCTTGTCGGTCGTGACGCCCATGGCGTCAGCGGCATACGCCAGGCCCATCGATCCAAACACCGAGGCCGAATGTGAGTTCTGGAACCAGCCGCCATAGGACGCCCGTTCGCGTATCTGCTGGTCGAGCGCCGCCACGGAACGCATGTTCACGCGATACTTGTGCTGCAACGCGACCGCCTGGCCCATCAGTACTTGTCCTTGCACATGGCAGCCGACGCAGTTCTGATGCTTCGTCCATGTCGGCGCGGCATGTTGGAGCCAGTCGAGGCCCCGCTGCGCGGCCTCCCGCGGGCTGCCTTTCCAGCGCTCGACCAGGGGTGCACGGACGAAGAGCGGCGTATAGCCGCCATGGTCGGACTCGATGATCTTCACTTCAGCGATTTCGAGCGCCTTCGGCGAGACGCCGGACAGCACACGCAATTTCACGAACTTCGCCTCGACTGGGTCGAACGCGATGGTCTGCTCGCCGGCTTTCGCTTCGAGCGTCGCGGTCGCAACCCGTGAAAAATTCTCGTACGGGTCTGTCATTGAGGTCCAGATCTCGACGTCTTTTGGTGCCGAGGCCGGATCCGCAGGCAGCGCGATCATCACTGCCTTGATCCACGCCGGCTCGCGCTCGAAGAACGAAATCACCGCGTCCTGCGGATAGGCGAATGTGACCGGCCAGGCGGTTTCGGCGATCCAGGTGGTTTCTGGCAGTCCGTCCACGAGCCGGCGCCCGGTAAAGCCCGCGCCGTAGTTGCTGGCGAGCTCCTCGACCGCGCCACCCATGTCGGCGAGGGCGATATTCACTTTCGTGGGCAGGGGCGGTGTTTCCTCCGGCTCCACGACGGCGGTGGAGCCGGCGGCTGGAGCTGACGCTGGAGCAGAGGCGTCCTTCGAGCACGCGGCGACCGTCATCGCGCTGCCGAGAATGATCGCCCAGGCGCTCCAGTTCATGTCGTCAGGACCCGGTTGTCATGACGATCTCGATGGTGACTTTCCCCATTTTTCCGTCGCGCGGATCGTAGGACGTGATGCCCGGGCATTTGTAATGCCCGGTGACCATCGTGGGCTTGACGTCCATGTCGCCGGAGCACTGCTCGCCGCCGGCGGTCGAGACCTTCTTGCCGAGCCCGATGCCAAAGCCGAGTTCCTCCAGACTGACCGTGGCCAGCAGGTTGGGCTGCTCGGAACCCGAGACGCCGTACTGGATCCAGGTCATCTCGCCATCGCTGAAGCTCGCCTGCTTGTTGATCGGAATGACGGCGTCGAACTGGAAAGTTCCCGTCACTTTGACCTTCGCACTGCCGCTGATGTAGGTGCGGCCGCTGATGACGGGCAATGGCGCGGCCGCGGACGCCGTCAGGGTCACCGCGATCAGCCCGACGGCCGTCGCGTCCCGCAGGAACAGGAATGTTCACATGGAAGCTCCTTTTTTCGATTTTGCTGGCCGGGCCGGTTATTCGTCGTCTTCTCGGTCCTCCACACCGGGACTGTCAAGCGAACCGCCGCAGGACTCACGGCGGGGCGCGGAAATTGCGGATCAACGGACCGCGGCGAGCCGTGTCGACCTTAGGCAGCAGGTTGAATGACATGGGTTCGCTGGACCCGTCGGCGCGGACCGGGATGACCTTCGCGCCGAGTCCGGTCAGTCCGTGGTAATCGCCCTCGACGAACCCGCCTGCCTTCACGCTCCCCGACTGGCCGAATGCTTTCGCGTCGGCGCCGACGCCGCCGAACATGCTGAACCCTTTGCCTTTGACGAACTCGCCCGAAAAGCGGCCGCCGAGTCTCAGCCCGAGCCTGCCGTGCTGGACATTGACCAGGTCGTAATCGCTTTTCACGGAGATCTTGTCGCAGCCGACCTCGATGTCGTGCTTCGGCCCCGGCATGCCCTTGGGCGGTGCGATCGAGTGCTTGAACTTCAGGTTGCCGAACAATTCCTTGCACGAATCGCCGGGCTCAGCCGGCACCTCCTGCGGCGCAAACATCTCGACGAATTCCTCCGGGCACTCCTGCACCAGGTCGCCGGGGAACGCGTAGTAGTTCATTATCATCGCGATCATGCCCGCGCTCATGCTGTCGAGCGTGGCGCGCAGCGAAACGTCGTTGTACTCGAACCACTCGGGATCGCCGATGTTTGAATTGAGCCCGGTCGCCATCTTGTACCAGATGCGCGCGAACGCATGGAACTCCGCCTCCACCCGCTCGGCGTGCGGGCGCACGCCCTGGACGCCCTGGGAAATCAGGCTGCGATAGGTCGGGCAATGGTTGCCGGGCTGCATCGCGAGCTGCATCACGCGTTCCAGCACGAACCCCTGGTTGGTGCCCGCGACGCGTTGCGCATTGCGGATCGCGCTCTCGAGTTTTTCCTGCTGCTGCAGCACAAAGGGCTCGAACTCGTCGAGGCTCCAGATGAGCTGCGACAGCTTTGCGGCCCAGGCGTCGTAGGGATCGTCCGTGCCGCCGGCGAACCGCGGGTTGTTGCTAATCTCGATCATGCGCAGCTTCAGCGGTTCCGCGAGCGCGTTCTGCGCCATCGCGAGCGCGCCCACCATCGCGTAGAACGGCTCGAGGTCGCTGGCCTTGTCCGGATGCCAGAAATCTACCAGCTTGCCCTCGACTCCCATCGAGGTGTCGTACATGTCGTCCACCGGCGGGCGCACGTCTTCGCTGCCGCGGCCGCCGCAGAGCACGAGGTACTTCGGCTTGAAGCGCCACATCCCGTCGCGATAAGTCTCCCGGCCCTGCGCCGCGTTGCCTTCGTGCGCCTGGATCAGGGCCAGGCCGTGCGCGGCTTCATTGAGGAACGGCTCGCGGCCGATCGTGCTCTGGAAGCTCGCCTTGGCCGCCGCGAGATTGCCGCGGAGCATTTCGGCGTAGCCGGCCTGGTAGTCGAGCCCGGCCTGGGGGTTGATGCCATGCGGCAGGATGGGTGTCCGGTCGAGCGTGCGAATGCGGTCGATCACGGTCAGGGCTTCGTTCGCAAGTCCGTTGCGGCTCAGCGTGGCGGCGAAGTTGAACAGGAGGCCGGTATCGTCCGGAGTCCTCTGGACGGCAGCAAAGAGCTGCGCGAGCGCAGCCTCGGGGTCGCCCACTGCGAGCGGTGTCGCCGGGTCGGTCACCGCCGGATCGACATCGGCGAAGCGAGTGCGAAGCGTCGCCTGCATCGCGTCCCAGCCGATGGTCTGCGGCGTGACGGAACCGATCAGCCCGCTGTTGGCATTGACGAGCCGGCGAAATTCGTCGCCATAGTCCATGCAGCCGTGATCGTAGATGCCGTAATCGAGTCGGCCGGGGCCGTTCCACTCGAAGCTGATGGCGCCGCCGGAACCTCCGCCGCCGCCGCCACCGATGATCCAGATCCGCTTTTCTTCCTCTTCTTCTTCCGGCTCCGCTTCCGGCGGCGGCTCTTCCGCCTGCTGCGCGAGGGCGAGCGGTGCCGCGAACCACGCGATCAGCAGGAGCGCCCGGAGGTTCATCGCAGCGGCCGCCTCGCTATTATTCGTCGTCCTCGTTCCGGTCGTCTTCACAATCGCCGCCAGCGCCTTCAAGTTGTTGCAGCGCGGCTTCATTCTTCTTGTAGAAATCCACGTTGGCCTTCGATGCACCGGGCGGCAGCTTGCCGCCGGGCTGGTCAACGGCCCATGCGGCGAGGCCCGTCTGCAGCAGCGACCACGAGAAGACGACGTATTCGCGGGTGGTCATGCCGGCGGACTGAATCGCGGCTTTGGCGCCGGGCGATGCATTGAGCTTCGCCGTCATCTGGTCGAGGGACGGGGAATCGTCGCCATCGTCGTCGCAGTCGCCTCCGGGCAGCGCGGCAATCTTCTTCGTTGCCTGCGTGTACTTCGCAAGGCCCGCGGCGGTCAATACATGGCTCTGGATTTCCCTGGCGTCGCTATCCTGGGCGACCGCGAATCCCGGCAGAAGCAGTGCGAGGGTCACTGCGCCCAACAGACGATGGAAAGTGAACATGAGGATCTCCCCTGGCGTGGCCGCCATTCTTTCTAATGGATGTGCGCGAGAATTCCGTCCAGCTCATCCAGGCTGTGATAGCTGATCACGAGCTTGCCCTTGCCCGAGGTTGCGTGCTGCAGCTCGACCATCGCACCGAGCTTGTCGGCCAGGTCGTTCTCGAGCCGGCGGATGTCCGGGTCCTTCGAACGTGCTCTTGAACGGGCTTTGCCATTGCCGTCGCTGCCTTGCTCGCGCGCGAGGATGCGGCGCACGAGTGCTTCGGTTTCGCGCACGGACAGGCCTTTCTTCGCGACGAGCATCCCGACCTCGGCCTGCTGGCGCGGATTCGTCAGCGCAAGCAGCGCGCGGGCATGCCCCATCTCGAGCTCGCGCTTCTCGATGAGGGGCCGGATCGCCTG
>CAYPQX010000022.1:0-10693 GCA_964412975.1 uncultured Steroidobacteraceae bacterium | reverse complement strand
CCCCATGGAACCGCCGAATCGGCAAGTGCCGACCTTCGATTCGTCGCTCCCGGACCGGCTCTCGGAGCGCGGCTATCGCCTGCGCGCGCGGCTTGGCAGCGGCAGGCTCGGCGCCATCTACGAGGCGCAGGACGACCTCAGCCGCAGTTCCGGCAGCCAGCACTTCGTCGCGATCCAGCTGATCGACGAGAAGATCGCCTCACGGCCCGGCTTCGCCGCCGAGTTCGAGCGCGGCGCGAAGGCGCTCCGGTCGATCGCGCATCCGAATATCGTCAAGCTGCTCGAGTACGGGCGCGACCGCGATCGCTTCTATCTCGTCAATGAATTGCTCGAGAGCGCGTCCGTCCGTTTCGTCCTGAACGACGTGACGGAGCTGCCGCTCGAGGAGGCCTCCGCCGTGCTGCGCGCCGTCGGCGATGCGCTCCAGTACCTGCACGCCAAGTCGATCGTGCACGGCAATGTCAGGCCCGAGAACGTCCTCGTCACCTTCGGCTACGAGGTCAAGCTGCTCGACATCGTTGCACCCGGCTGGCTCGAGAGTCCTGTCGACGAACTCGGCGTACCGGCCCGCCAGCCTGACAAACGCGATGACGTCTTCGGGCTTGCCTGCCTCGCCTACGAGATGCTCACCGGCCGGCATCCGTACAACGGGAACACCGCGCAGGAAGCCATTCGCGCCGGACTCGAAGCGGCGCCCATCGCGACGCTCTCAAAGCGCCAGTGGAACGCGCTCGCCCATGCGCTCGCGGTGCACCGCGACGACCGCACACCGGGCGTCGCGCAGTTCCTCGAGGAATTCGGGCTGACCGGAATCGAGCGGCTGCGCTCAATCGTATCGGCCGGCGCGGAAGCGCAACCCGATCACGTACCGGCTACACACCTGCCCGCAAGGCCGTTGCTAGCCGAGCGCGAGACCCCGGCCGAACCGGAGCGCGCAAGGATAGCCGGCAAGCTGTTCCTCCTCCTCGTCGTGGTCGGACTGGGCGCGCTCGCCTACCTCTATCAGGATCCGCTGCGCGAAAGCGCCGTGGAACTGATGGCCGTGATCGACGCAAAGCTCCAGGGCAAGTCCACCGCAGCGACCGCGGACTCAGATACCACGGCGCCGGATGCGCGCCTTTCGCAGGCCGCGACGGTCACGGACCCGGAACCCGCTCTCGTCCTGGCGCCCGGCGCGACCGCCCCCGAAATTTCAGATTCTGCGCCCCAGGCGATCGATGAATCGGCGCCGGCCGTCGTCACTCCCGTGAATGCGGCCACGACTCCGGCGGAGATGTCTGCTACGGCTGCCACCACGGGCGAAACGCGGGATCCGCCTGTCGTAACGCCGCCTGCTGCGCCCGCAGCCGCAGCCCCGGTCGCAACCCCGGGCGTCATGCGATTCAGCTTTGCCCAGCCGGTCGTGACGGTGCGCGAAAACGAGGTCGCGGCCCGCATCGTCATCCGTCGCACGGGCGACACCCGGGCTGCGGCGACGATTGCCTGGTGGACCGGCGACGGCACGGCGATTGCCGACGACGACTATGCCGATCTCGGGGCGCGCATCGAGCGCTTCGAGCCGGGCGAGCAGAGCCGCACGGTCTACGTTCCGCTTACGAACGATTCGATCGCGGAATCGACGAAGAGCTTCGACGTCTACCTCGGACGCGGTGAAGCCGCGGGAAACAGTCCCCCGCTTTCAAGAATGCGGGTCGACATCGTCGACGACGATTAACCTCGTGGTGCGGCCGGGGCAGCGGCGGCCTTGGTACCCGCCCCCGTCGATATCTTGACCACCTGGCCGGGACGCAGCCGTTCCCCGCCCCGCACGACGACGCGATCGCCGACCTCAAGCCGTCCCGTGATCTCGACGCGCTGTGAATCTCCATTGCCAACCCGCACGGCGATGCGCTCGGCCAGGTCGCCCTTACCGACGCGGAACACGTGGGCGCCGTCGGCGCGCACGATCACCGCGTCGCGCGGAACCATGAGCCCCGCGCTCTGCGTCGCCGCCGGCAGGTCGACGCGCACTGCCGAACCGATTGGCCAGCCGGCTCCGCTCATCGCGACCCGCACCTCGATCATTCGCGAGCGCTCGTCACCCACGGGCACGATCGCACGGATCCTGCTTTCATGGTCGCGCGCGGCGCCGTGTACCGTCACGGTCTGACCGGCCGCAAGATGGCCCGCCTCGGACACCGGGGCGCGTGCAACGACCTCGACGTTCTCCGTGTCCGTGAGCCGGATCACCTCGGTGCCGGCGCCGACAAACTCCCCGAGCTGGCGTATGCGTTCCGCGACGTGGCCAGGGAATGGCGCGCGGATCACGGCGCGCGAGATGAGGTGGCGCGTGCTTTCGCGGGTCGCGCGCGCCTGCTCGAGTTCGTGGCGCGCCATCGCAAGTCGTGCCGCCGCCTCGTCGATCTGGCTCCTGGAGGCAATGCCGTCCGGCAACGCATTGAGCCGCGCGAGTTGCGTGTCGAGCAGCTCCGCGTTCGCAGCAAGGCGCGAAATCTGCGCGTCGTTCTCGCGTAACTGCAGTTCGAGTGAGCGCGCATCCACACGGGCAAGCGGTGCGCCCCTCGCGACCTTCGCCCCAGGCTCCGCGACCCAGTCGAGGCGGCCGGTCACCTCCGCGGCAAGGCGCGCATCATTCCGGCTCACGACCGTACCGGTCGTGGAGACGGTTGCCGCGATCGTACCCTTCGTCACCGGCACGACCGTGACCGGCGCCGGCGGCGGCTCCTGCGCCCGGGCCGCGCTGGCCGCCAGGGAGAAAGCGACCAGCGCGGCCGATGCCGCGCCCCATGCAAGGGACCTGCCACTCAACGAAATCATGCTGCACCCTCCTCGAGCGCACGCCCGGCCGCCGCCCCGCTCGTTTCCGAGGCGGTCTCGCCGAGGCGCAGCAGCGCCGGCAGCAGCACGAGCATGAAAACCGTATTGACAAGCATGCCTCCCGCGATGACCGTGGCGAGCCCCCGATAGAGCGCGGCGCCCGGACCGGGCACGATGATCATCGGCAACAGCCCGGCGAGCTGGCCGAGCGACGTGGCGAAGATCGGTCGTGTGCGCTGCTCGAGCGCGTGGCGTACCGCGCTCCTGCGATCCATACCGGCGCGCTCCGCCGAGCGCGTGCTGTCAACGAGCAGGATCGCGTTGTTGACCGCGGCGCCGAGCAGGATGATGAACCCGACCATGGTCAGCATGTCGAGCGTCTGCGGCGTGAAAAGGTTCAGGAGGCGGATGCCGAGCACGCCGCCGAGGCTCGCGAGCGGCACGGTCAACATGACGAGCAAGCTGTCCTTCGCCGACCGGAAGAGCGCCGCCATCAGCAGGAACAGGACGAGCAGCGCAAGCGAGATGTTGACCCGCATGTCCGCAAGCGCCGTCTCGAGGCTGCCCGCATCGCCCGCGTAGCGGATGCCGCCGTCCGGCGGCAGGAGCGGCCGGATCGCCGGGTCGACTTCGGTCTCGAGCTTGCGCATCGCCTGTTGCAGCGACATCCCGGGCGGCGCGATCACGTTGATCCCTATCGTGCGGCGGCCATCCACACGCCGAAGCCCCGTGCTGCTGACGGTCGGCTCGATCGACACCAGCTCGCCGAGCGGCACCACGCCGCCTGTCGGGGTCGCGACCGGCACGGCCGCGAGCGCGTCCGGGCTTTCCCAGCCGCTCGAGCGCAGGATCATGTCGAGGCGTCGCTCGCCGTCGAAATGCTCTCCGACCCAGATGCCGTCGCCGAGTGCGCGCACCACGGTTGCGACGCTCGCGCGGGTCCATCCGGACTCGCTGATGCGCCGGTCGTCCGGCACGAGGCGCAGTTCCGGCTCCGACAGCTCGAGATCCTGGAACGAACGCACCTGCGCGCCCGGCATCTTTTCTGTGATGACGTCCTGCGCCGCGCGCGCGCTCTCGAGCAGCGCGTCGAAATCCGCCGACTGCAGCCTCACCTCGATGTTGCGGCCGTCGCCGAAGCCGCCGAACAGGTTGCCCTGCTGTGCGAACACCTGCAGATCCGGGAAGCCGACCGTGATCTCCTCGTTGATCACGCGGCCGAGCTCGTCGATTTTCGACGGATCGAGCGGCCGGGCGCCGATCGCTCCGCCACCCGGGAAAATCAGGATGTAGTAGTTCTTGAGCCTCGGCTCCTTCTCGCCCGCCATGTATGGCGCGAGCCGCTGCACCATCGGCTCGACCACTTCCTGCTCGATCGCATTCACGTTCATGCCGGGCGGGAACTGGAAGAACCCGTCGATCGCGTCGCGCTTGACCGGCGGCAGGTAGTCGATCGGCGGCAGCAGCGCCCAGCTGAGCACGGCGGGCGCGACCAGGCACAGGCCGATCGTGATCTTGCGCTGGCGCGGGCTGTCGGTGAGGGCCGCCATCCGCTCGCCGAGGCGGCGCGGCCACTCCGCCGCCTTCCGCGTGGCCTCCGTCGCCGCGAGCTTGAGCCAGCGTTCGGCCGCCACCGGCAGCACCGTCATCGCCATGACGAGCGACATCGCGATCGCGACCGAGATCGTGAGCGCGAGATCCGCGAAGAGCTGGCCCTCGGTGTTCCTCATGAAGATGACGGGCAGGAACACGATGATCGTCGTCAGTGTCGAGGCGAAGAGCGCAGGCCAGACCCGCGTCGCGCCTTCGAGCGCCGCCTGCCTCGCGGACAGCCCGGCTTCGCGTCGGGACAGGATGCTCTCGAGCACAATCGTCGCGGCATCGAGCGTCATGCCGACCGCGAATGCGATGCCTGCGATCGAAATGACGTTGAGCGAATGCCCCGTTACCAGCATTACAAGCACGGTTGCGAGCACGCTGACCGGAATCGCGACACCGACCAGGAGCGTCGAGCGGAACTGGCGCAGGAACAGCCACAGCACGCCGATCGCGAGGAAGATGCCTGCGATCAGGTTGCCGCCGACGAGCCCGATGGCCTGGTTGATGAAGACCGACGGATCGAAGGACTGCTCGATCGCGAGTCCGAGCTCGGCGAACGGCCCTTCGCGCAGCTCCGAGACTTCCGCCTTGACCGCCTTGAGCGTCGCCAGCACGTCGGCGCCCGACTCCTTGAGGATCTGGACCGCGATTGCAGGATTGTTGTTCTGCACGGCGAGGGAATTGCGGTCGCCGCGCTCGACCGAGATCGTCGCGACGTCCGCGAGCCGCACGGGGCGGCCGTCGCGCCAGTCGAGCACCAGTTCACCCAGGTCGTCGGGCTGGTAACGGCCGGCGAAGCGCAGCGTGTACTGGCGCCGGCCGAGTTCCGCGAAGCCTCCCGACACGTCGTCGGCGCTTCCTGCAACGCTGACGATCGACGGGATCGGAATGCCGAGCTGCGCCGCGCGATACGGGTCGAACTCGATTCGGAGTTCGTCCGGCGCGCCGGCGTTGACGTTGATCGTGCCGACGCCCGGGATCGACTCGACACGCGAGCGCATCAGGTCTTCGACCTCCCGGCGGTAGTTCTCGACCGGACCCGGCGTGCCGGGCTTCAGCTGGACGAAGAACCAGGAGAGCGTCTCGTTCGGTCCGCCGCCGCCGTTTTCGCCGAGCGAAATGCGCGGCGCGTCGGCATCGCGCGGCAGCGGCGGCAGCTGGTTCATGCGCGCGATCACGTCGATCAGCATGCGGCCCATGTCCGTGCCGATTGAAAACTGGAGGTTGATGAACGCGCCGCCGGCGTTTGCGAAGGACTGGATCTGCTGCAGGCCCGCGAGGCCGCGCAGCGCCTGTTCCTGGGGCTCGATCAGTTCCGACTCGACCTCGGCCGGTGCGGCCGCGCGCCAGCCCGTGAAAATCGTGATGACCGGCTCGTCGATGTCCGGAAAGAGCTGCACGGGCAGCTTGATGAGGGCCACGATGCCGAGCACGACGATGAGGCCGACGCCCACGGCGACGGTGATCGGATTCTGCAGCGACTTTTCGGTCAGATTCACGCCGGGCTCCCTTGGCGTTACTGATGCGGCAAAACCGGAAAGGGTTGCGATCCCCTTGCGCCGCAGGAACATTCTAGGAACGGCGGGCCTGCAGCGGCGGGTGGCAGCCAACGCCCCGGCGCGGATCGCGTCCGCTTCGTCGAATCAAAGGGGACGCTCACCTTTAAAGGTGAGCGTCCCCTTTGGGTCGCTAGAATTGCTGAATGGACAAGGGAATACCCTCAGGGACTTTCCGGGCCGTTCGGCTGCCCGCACCCGGGCGGCGCCTGGTCAACGAAATGCTGGTTGCTCCGGATCCGGCTCCGGGCGAAATCCTGGTTCGAGTCAGCGCGGCCGGCATCTGTCATTCGGATGCGCACTACCGTTCGGGCGTGGGATCGACCCGCCATCCCTGCACGCTCGGCCACGAAGTCGCGGGAATCGTAGCCCGGGTTGGCGAGCGCGTCACGCAAGTCCGGCTGGGCGATCGTGTCTGCCTTCACTACCTCGTCACCTGCGGCGAATGCACTCATTGCCTTGCAGGCAGGGAACAGTTCTGCGAAATGAGCGAGATGATCGGCAAGCATCGCGACGGCGGATTCGCGGAACTGATCACCGTCCCCGCGCGCAATGCCCTGCCGCTGCCGGCATCCATATCGTTCGAGCAGGGCGCAGTCCTGATGTGCTCGTCTGCAACGTCGCTGCACGCCCTGAAGAAGGCGCGGGTCACGCCCGGCGATTCCGTCGCGGTGTTCGGCGCAGGCGGTCTCGGTGTTTCAGCCATCCAGCTCGCCCGGGCTTTCGGCGCGAATCCAGTGTTTGCCGTGGACATCAATGCCGCGAAACTCGCGTTTGCTGGACGCCTGGGCGCCGTGCCTGTCGATGCACGCAATGCGGATCCCGTCCAGGAGATCTTTCGCCTGACGGACCGGCGCGGCGTCGATGTCTCGCTTGAATTGATCGGATCCGCGCGCACGATGGAGCAGGCGGTCGAGGTGCTGGCGGCGGGCGGGCGGGCTGCGCTCGCGGGCCTTACCGATCAGCGCATGTCCATCGCGCCCTATCGCGACCTCCTGAACAAGGAAGCGGAGATCATCGGGGTGTCCGATCACCTCGTCCCGGAGCTCTACGAATTGTTGGATCTGGTTGTGGGCGGGCGGCTCGACCTGTCCGGAGCCATAAGCCGCATCGTGCCGCTCGATGCCGACGCGATCAACGGCGTGCTGGATGACCTCGAAGCCTGCCGCGACGACGTGCGCACCGTCGTCAAGCCCTGAAAACACTTAGGATTCGGAAATGAGCTCCGTCATTCCACGCTCGGAAGAAATCGTGAGCGCCGAAGCGGTACAGGCGGCGCTCGATCGCATGGCCGCGGAGATCACGGCCAGACTTGCCGAAAGTCACCCGCTCGTCATCACCGTGATGAACGGCGGACAGGTCTTTGCGGGCCAGATCCTGCCGCGATTGGCGTTCGCGCTCGACACGAGCTACGTGCATGTGCGCCGCTACGGTACCGACACGCAGGGCGGCGAACTCGTCTGGATCGCGGGGCCACATGAGCCGGTGACCGGCCGCACCGTGCTCCTGCTCGATGACATCCTCGACCAAGGGCGCACACTTGCGACGATCCGCGAACGCCTGCTCGAGCAGGGCGCACGCGAAGTGCTGTTCGCCGCGTTTGCATTGAAAGAGCGCCCGACGCCTGCGGCTGTCGCAGCGGATTTTATCGGCGTGCGCGTGCCGGATCGTTTCGTGTTCGGCTTCGGGATGGATGTCGCGGGCGCCTGGCGAAACCTGCCGTCCATCCGTGCCTTGAAAAATGAGCCGTCGTGATTTCTCCGGCTCGAATGGTGTTAGTAACCTTGTCAGGAGTCCTGGCGATCGGCATCGTCGGTACCGCCCTCCTCTTTGCCGTGAGCGAATGGCGCCTGCGGGGCGTCCTGGCGGCGCCCGAGTTCACGCAGTCCATTCCCGCCGATGCAGAATCGATCGAACGCGGGCGTCATCTGGCCCGGACGCGTGGATGCTTCGGCTGTCACGGCCCGCAGCTCGAAGGCGCTGACTTCACGGAGCAATGGCAGACCGGCGGACGCACCATAGCGCCAAACCTGGCAGTTCACGCCAGAAACCACGATGCAGTGGCACTCGAAGCAGCGATTCGACAGGGCATCGGCAGCGATGGCCGCGCATTGTGGTCCATGCCTTCTTACAACTTCGCGCGGCTGACCGACGAGGATCTCGCAGCGCTCATAGCCTTCCTTCGTTCGGCGCCGGTCGTGGATTCGGAGTTACCCAAGCCATGGCTCGGCTGGAAGACGCGTTTGCAGATTGCGATGGGTGAGGAAGGGCACATGGCCGACTGGGTCGCGGACGTACCGCCGCTTCGCGCCGATTCCGCGGTAGATCCCGTGCTGGCTCGCGGTGAGTACCTGGCGATGACGACCTGCAACGAGTGCCATGGCCTCGACCTGCGCGGTGCGATCCATCCCGATGGTTCGACGCCGGACCTCGCGATCGTCGCCGCCTACCCGGAGGCGGAATTCCGCCGCCTGATGAAGGAAGGCATCGGAATCGGCGGCCGCGCGGACCTGGGACTCATGACCCTGGTGGCGACCGACCGATTCGCGGCCCTTACGGAGCAGGAATTGCTCGACCTGTATGCTTTTCTGCAGACGCTTGCAGACGTACCTGCACCCCGGGGCGTGCAGTGGAGGCAGGCCAATTAGAAGGATCAGCCACCGACGGAGTGCGGTTCGATCCAGCCCATTTTCCAGGTCATCCACAGGATGATGAACAGGAAGATGGACAGGCCGATGCGAAGCGTGAGTGCTCGCACCATGCCCCGCGATTCACCGGTATGGTCGCGCACGAGACTCAGCATGGCCGACACCAGGCTCAGGATGATCGCGAAGAAAATGACGAGCACCAGCCACTTGATGCCAGACATGGGTCGGCCCCGGTTGTTCCGATGCGCGAGTATAGCCCGGTGCTGAACCCGGGCCGATCGCGATTCGCCCCCCGGCCGCTGCCGACCCTGACGACCGTCGCGGCGGTGATCCTGTTCGCGGCGCTCGGTGTCTGGCAGCTTGGGCGCGCCGGAGAAAAGCGCTTGCTCGCGGCCGACTTCGCGGGGTCCGGGCCGGCACTCGAGTGGCAGCGACTGCCGGCCGACGCGCCCCGCTACCAGCGCGTGTCAGTGCGCGGCCGCTACGACCCGGACCACCAGTTCCTGCTCGACAATCGCAGCCACGACAGCGTCGCGGGCGTTGAGGTGCTGACGCCGTTCGTCCGCGATGACGGCAGTGCCGTAATCGTCAATCGCGGCTGGCTCCCGTTCGGCGCGTCGCGCCAGGACCTGCCGGCCATTCCCGTGGACAGCGACACGCGAACCGTCGTTGGCCGCATTGACGTGCTGCCGCGCCCCGGAATCTGGCTGAAGGCACCTCCGGTCACGGGCTGGCCGCGGCTCGTGCAATACCCGCGCATGGAGGAGTTGGAGGCAGCGCTCGGCCGCGAGCTCGCCGCGCACCAGGTGCTGCTCGATCCCGCCGTGCCGGATGGCTATGTCCGGGCATGGGCCGTGCCCGGCACAACGGCCGACCGCCATCTTGGCTATGCCGTCCAGTGGTTCGCATTCGCGGCGCTCGCGGGCGCAATCTGGTTCGTACTCAGCCTCAGGAAACGCGGAGAATCCCCATGAGCCCGGCAGACGACGCGCGGCGATCGAGCCGGCGCCAGCTTCTCCTCGTCGCTTCCCTCTTCGTCGTTCCGTTCGCAGCAGCAATCGCACTCTATTTCAGTTTCTACTGGCGGCCTGCGGTCGGCGCCCACGGCACGCTGATCGACCCGCCGCGGCCGTTGCCCGTGGACGAGCTGCAGGGCCGCTGGTCTCTCGTTTACCTCGCGGGTGAGAACTGCAA
Organism: uncultured Steroidobacteraceae bacterium; assembly: GCA_964412975.1. Lineage (GTDB taxonomy): Bacteria > Pseudomonadota > Gammaproteobacteria > Steroidobacterales > Steroidobacteraceae > SCUD01. The sequence goes on along the minus strand of CAYPQX010000022.1, from coordinate 879 downwards.
CGAGCGCAGCCCGGCCGTACTCGAGGAGCTCGCGCGCCTGCGGCTTGCGCTCGACAAGGACGCTGCCCGCCTCCAGCGTGTCCTGCTGCATGCGGGCGAATGTGCTGCCCCGGATCCGCCGTCCGCGGAATCGGACCTGCTCGTATTCCGGGCAACCGGCGACGACGGTGCGGCGCTTCGCGCGCTGTTTCCGCCCGCGACCGACGGCAGCAATGGCATTTATATAGTGGACCCGCATGGCAACCTGCTGATGAGTTACCCTGCGACCGGCTCGGCGCGCGGACTGCTCAAGGATCTCGAACGCCTGTTGCGCCTCTCGAGCATCGGATAGGGGGCGGGAATGCCGCGGACGCAGAGCTTGGCCTGGTTTCGGCGCGCGGCACTGGCCGCGACTCTCCTGTGCGCGATCGTGGTCGTGGTCGGTGCCTGGGTCCGCCTCACGAACGCCGGTTTGGGCTGTCCCGACTGGCCCGGGTGTTACGGCCACATTCATCCTTCGCAGGCCGTCGATCGCGTGGCCGAAATCAACGCCGCGAATCCGGACCGGCCCTTCGACTACCAGAAAGCGATCAACGAGATGGTGCACCGTTACATCGTCGGCGCACTCGGCATCCTCGTACTCGGCCTCGCGATACTTTCCGTCTGGAATCGCCGGGATCCGGCGCAGCCGCGCGTCCTTCCCTGGATCCTCGTCGTCCTGCTCGTGTTCCAGGCGCTGCTCGGCATGTGGACCGTCACGCTGCTCCTGAAACCGCTGATCGTGACGCTGCATCTTCTCGGCGGGCTCGCGACGCTTGCACTCCTCTGGTGGCTCGCATTGCCGCCGCAGCGGCGCGAGCTCAAGGCGGCCGAGCGGCCGGTGCGGCGGCTTGCGATTAC
>CAYPQX010000021.1:0-7983 GCA_964412975.1 uncultured Steroidobacteraceae bacterium | reverse complement strand
ATCGTTTACGAGACGCCGCGGGAGCTTGTCCAGCAGGTGCCCGGGCTGATCGAGGAGGCGATCCGGGCCCATTCAAATACGCGGTTCGACCGTGCGCACTTCAGGAACTTCGGCGATTTCGCGCTGATCTTCGAGGCCGTGTACTTCGTACTCGACGCCCAATACAACACGTACATGAACATCCAGCAGGCAATCAACCTGCGATTGATCGAGGAATTCGCAGAACGCGGCATCGAGTTTGCCTACCCGACGACGAAGCAGTGGACCGTGACGATTCCGGCGCCGGCCAGGGCGGACTAGCCGCCGCAATCTTCACTTCGATCTGCGACCAGCGCGCCAGTCAACTGGCTTGTCGATTCCATGCCGTGGCCGGCGAGATACGCCGCGATTCCGGCATTGATCTTGGGGCAGAGCAACGGGTCGTAGAAGAGGCCCGTCCCGAGCCCGATTGCGGTCGCACCCGCGACCAGGAACTCGATCGCATCCGCGACGTTCGCGATACCGCCCTGGCCGATGATCGGCACCCGCTTCGGGCCCGCGACCTCGTAAACCTGCTTCACCTTCAGGAGGGCGATCGGCTTGATCGCGGGGCCCGAGACGCCGCCCTGCACGTTGCCGAGCACGGGGCGCCGGGTCGTCGCGTTGATCGCCATGCCGGAGATCGTGTTGATGACGGCGAGCCCGTCGCTGCCGGCTTCGATGCAGAGGCGCGCGTTTTCGCGAATGTCCGTCTGGTTTGGCGACAACTTGGTGATGAGCGGCTTCTGCGTGGCCTTGCGGCAGGCCGCGACGACGCGCGCGCTCATCTCCGGGTGGTTGCCGAACTGCACGCCGCCTTCCTTGACGTTCGGGCAGGAGATGTTGATCTCCATCGCATCGATCGGCGAATCGTCGAAGCGCCGTGTGACCTCAGCGTACTCGTCGATAGTCGAGCCGCAGACGTTCGCGATGAAGCGGGTCTCGGTGAAATCGAGCGTTGGCAGGATGTGGCGCACGACGTGATCGACGCCCGGATTCTGGAGCCCGATGGCGTTGATCATGCCGTAGGGCGTCTCGGTCACGCGGTGCAGCGGATTGCCGAGGCGCGGCTTTTCCGTCGTGCCTTTCAGGACGATCGCGCCGGCATCGCGGTTCGAAAAACCGGCAACCCGCGTGTACTCCTCGCCGAAGCCGACGCAGCCCGAAAGCAGCACGATCGGTGAGGCGAACTTCAAACCGCAGAAGTCGAGGGCAAGCGTGGGGGCGGGCGAGGTGGCGTCCACAGTGCGTATGATAAGAGGGGACAGTCCCCTCCTGAAGCATGTTCCACATCATCCTCTTCGAACCCGAAATCCCCCCGAACACCGGCAACGCGATCCGACTCTGCGCCAATACCAGATCGACGCTGCATCTCGTGCGGCCGCTCGGGTTCACGCTTGATGACGCGCGGGTAAGACGGGCCGGACTCGATTACCACGACCTCGCCCGCGTGCACGAGCACGAGAATCTCGAGGCCTGCCTGGGTTCGCTTGACGGCAGCCGGGTCTTCGCCGTCGAAACGAATGCCGGTCGGCGCCACGACCAGGCCCGCTACCGCGCCGGCGATGCCTTTCTCTTCGGGAGCGAGACCACGGGCCTGCCGCAAGAGGTTCTTGCGGTCTGGCCGCAGGAACAGCTGATCCGACTGCCGATGATCCCCGGCAATCGCAGCCTCAACCTCTCGAACGCCGTCGCCGTCGTCGTCTTCGAGGCCTGGCGCCAACTGGACTTCGAAGGCGGGCACTAAAGGGGACGGTCACCTTTAAAGGTGACCGTCCCCTTTGTTCCTTTGCTCACTCGGGCGTGACTTCGCGCGCGAGCATCGTCTCGACGACCTGCTTCAGGGGGATACCCTGGTGCAGCACTTCATAAACGTGCCGGCAGATCGGCATGTCGACGCCAAGCTTCTCCGCAACCGTGTTCACGGCCTTGGCCGCGTAATAGCCCTCGACTACCTGCCCGATCTCCGCGATCGCATCGTCGACGGGCTTGCCCGCGGCGAGCGCGCGCCCAAAGCGGCGGTTGCGTGACTGGTCGTCGGTGCAGGTGAGCACGAGGTCGCCGAGACCGGCGAGGCCCATGAGCGTCTCGCGCCGCGCCCCGAGCGCGATGCCCAATCGCACCATCTCGGCGAGGCCGCGTGTGATCAGGAACACTCGACTGTTCGAGCCGAAGCCGAGCCCGTCGGAGACGCCGGTCGCGATCGCGAGCACGTTCTTGATCGCACCGCCGATCTCGACGCCGACGATGTCGGACTGCGTATAGGCACGGAATCCGCCGGACGAGATGCGTTTGGCGAGCGAGAGCGCGAAGCCGTCGTCCGGCGAGGCGACGGCGATCGCCGTCGGCAGTCCCAGGCCCACTTCGCGGGCGAAGGTCGGGCCGGAGAGCACCGCGATCGGCACGGCGGGGCCGAGCACTTCGCGCGCAACCTGGTGCGGGAGCTTGCCGGTCTCGAGTTCGAAGCCCTTGCTTGCCCAGGCGACGCGCGCCTTCGGGCCAAGCATCGGCTTGATCTGCCTGAGCACGAGGCGCAGGACGCTGGAGGGCACGACGAGCACGAGGTCCTCGCCACTGGCGACCGCCCTCGAAAGGTCCGGTTCGATCTTGAGCGAGGGCGGAAACGCGGCGCCCGGGAGATAGCGTACGTTCTGCCGTGCGCGCGCGAGTTCTTCCGGGTTGTCCTCGGCGCGGCCCCAGAGGATCGTCGGTTCACCGCCGCGCGCGAACTGGATGGCGAGCGCCGTGCCCCAGGAACCGGCGCCCAGCACGACGATCGGCCGCATGCGGGCCCCGCTCAGTTCGCCTGTTCGGGCGACTGCTGTGCCTGACGTGCCGCCTGCTCCTGCATCGAGCGCTCGAACAGCGAATCGAAATTGACGTGTGGCAGCAGGAACGGCGGGAAACCGCCCTTGGTGACGACGTCCGACACCGTCTGGCGGATATAGGGGAACAGGATGTTCGGCGCGAAGGAGCCGAGGATGCGGCGCGTTTCATCGGCGCCGAATCCGCGCACGACGAATACGCCCGCCTGCTTGACCTCCGCGAGATAAACGGCGACATCGCCGTTCTTCGCCTCGAGCGTTACGGTCAGCACGACCTCATGCGCGTCCTGGCCGACGGAATTCGACATCGTGCTCAGGTTCAGCGAGATCTTGGGGTCCTGGACCTGCGTGGGCAGAAACGGCCCCTTCGGTGCCTCGAAAGAGAGATCCTTGATGTAGACCGTCTGGAGCGCGACCGCCGGACCCTGGCCGTTGGTGGCCGGATCGCCTGCGCCCGTCGGCGTGGTATTTTCGTCAGCCATCGTCATTCCTCGCTTGTATCTGTTTCAAAAGGTCGCCGGTCCGATCGAGAGCCGAAAGTTCGGCAGCTCCGCCGACGTATCGTTCGCCGACATAAACCTGTGGCAGGGTGCGCCGTCCGCTCCTTGCCAGCAACTGTTCCCGCAATTCCGGGTGATCCTCGACGTTCACCTCGGTAAACGCGATTCCACGCCGCTCGAGGAGCGCGCGGACCTGCTCGCAAAAGCCGCAGAAACTCCCCGTGTAGAGGGTGATCGCGGGCACGGCCATTCAGCCCCTGACGACCGGCAGATTCTCCTGCTTCCAGGCGGCGAGTCCGCCGCGCAGGCTGAACACGTTCGTCGTGCCGGCGCGCGCGAGCGTCCGTTGCGCGGCGGCGGTTGTGGTACCGCTGTCGCAATAAAGGACGAGTGTTTTGCCGGAAAGCCGGTCGAGCGCTTTCGGATCGGCCGCGAGCTGGTCGCCGGGGAAGTTTCGCGCGCCTTCGATGTGCCCGTCCTTGAACTGGTTGGCCGAACGCAGGTCAACGAGCACGGCGCCGGCATTCATCAGCCGGATCGCTTCGGAGGGCGCGATCGCGGTGACCGTGGTTCCACGCTGGCGCAACTCGAAGCCCAGCACGAGGAGGGTCATCAGCAGTAGCCCGCCCGCAAGAAACGGATGATTGATGGAATAATCGAGGAGTCGGTCCATGGGGCGGATCGCGGGTCGGCCGCGCGGCCGGGCATAAAATGGCCGCGCATTATATCAGCGCAACCGCAGAGCTCCCGCCGCTGCGGCCAATGAGGGATATTCCCTGATAAATCAGATGCTTGTGCTGGCGCGCCGCGGCGTCTTCGCCTTCATACCGGCCCTGTTGATCGGCATCTGGGCCCAGGCCGCCACGGCCGAGACCGATGCGGAGAAAGAGCTTCGAGAGGTGCGCGAGCGAATTGAGGAGCTCCAGCGTTCGGCGCGCCGTGACACCGACCGGCGCGATGCCCTCTCGGGGCAGCTGCGTACGGCCGAGGAAAAGGTGCGGGATGCGCGCGGGCGACTCGGCGATGTCAGGAAACGCCTGGTCGCGAGCGATGCGCGCCTCAAGGAACTCGCCGCCGATCGCGTGCGCAATGAAAAAGCCCTTGGCGAGCAGCGCGAAGTGCTCGCCGCCGAGATTCGGACCGCCTACATGGGCGGCCGGCAGGAGCAGTTCAAGTTGCTCCTCTCCCAGGACGATCCGGCCGAGTTCGGGCGCATGCTCGTCTACTACGCCTATTTCGGCCGCGCGCGCGCCGGCCGGATTGCCGAGATCCAGGAAATCGTCACGGCGCTCGAACAGGCGGCCGTGGAAGAGGAGGCGGAGCGCGAGCGCCTCGCCGCGCTCGAAGCCGAAAGCCGCCAGGAGCTCTCGTCGGTGGATGCCGCGCGCGATGAGCGCGGCCGTGCACTCAAGGCGATGAATGCGCAGATCAAGACGCGCAACGATTCGATCACCAAGCTGAAGCGCGAGGCAGCGGCACTCGAAAAGCTGATCGCGGATCTCCGCCAGGCGATGCGCGACCTGCCGCCGACCGGTGGGCAGGCATTCGAGAAAGTGCGCGGCCGCCTGGCCTGGCCCGTTCCGGGGCGGATCGTCGCCCGGTTCGGCCAGGCGCGCGGCGGCGGCCTGAAATGGAACGGCGTGATGATTGAGGCGAACCGCGGGACGGCAGTGCGCGCGCTCTACGATGGTCGCGTCGCCTACGCGGACTGGCTGCCGGGCATGGGTCTCCTGATCATCATCGACCATGGCGGCTACATGAGCCTGTATGCCCACAACGAGCAGCTCTACAAGTCGGCGGGCGACCGGGTCGAGGGTGGCGAGACCATCGGCACTGTAGGTGACAGCGGCGGGCGGAGCCGGCCCGGCCTGTACCTGGAAATTCGTCGTGGGGCCAAGGCGGTAGACCCGGTGCCCTGGTTCCGGCGGTCTTCCCCCTAGAGCGGGAGTACCCGCCCCGCAAACTGCGGATTACGTCAAAGACGCCCCGCCCGGCCTCCGCGATGCTGCCGGGCAGGCTTGGCTACCCGCCAGGCAGGAGCGTTCGTTAATCGTGGCTTCGACCGCACCCATGGAAATGTCGCCGCACCTCGCGGGTGCGAAGCCCAATCTCGATCCGTACGGGCAGCTACTGCGGATGCTGATGCCACGCGCATTGGGCATCGGCTTCTACGACGCCAGGGCCAATCCGCTCTGGGTGGCCGAGGGCTACGACGGCCCGGATCCCACGCCGCTCGTGGTGGCCGCGCTCGCGAGCGTCCCGCCCGCAACGACGGGTCGCATCGACGGCTTCATCCAGGACCACGAGGGTGCGCCCGCCTATGTGTTCCGGCTTCGCAACAGCGAAGGCGACGTCATCGCCGTCGCGACGCTCCTGACGCGCGACGGCGAGAACCGCCCCTATTCCTTCGTTCAGTCGCTGGTCCAGCCGGCGCTCGAATGCCTTCAGCGCGAGCTTGAGTCCCGCGCAAGCGTCGACTACCTGACGCGCGACCTGCGCTCCCGTGACGAAGACCTCGAGCTGCTCCTCAAGATGGCCCCGGAAGATCCGGACAGCCCGCAGGCCGGCGACGAGCTCGGCGTGCTCGTGCAGACCTGCGTGGACCACCTCGGCTGCCTGCTCGGCGCGCTGGTCGTGCCCGAACGCGGCGTCGCGATCTGCAAGGCACCACACGGCGAGCGGCCGCAGGTCGAGATTCTCACGAAGATCCACCGCAACCTGCTCAACTGGGCGCAGCTGCAGCGGCGCAATCTCGTGATCAACAAGATCAAGGTGCGCCCGATCGACCTGCCGCCCCACAAGATCCTTTGCACACCCGTACGCCACGCCTCGGGCCGCGTCATCGGATTCCTCGTCATGTTCCGCGAAGAGCGGGCCCCGAGCTTCGATCCGCGCACTGAACGGCTCGTCGAACTGCTGTCGCGCAAAACGACGACCACGCTCCAGAACAACTACGATGCGCTGACGGCGCTCTTGACCCGCCCCGCATTCGAGACGCAGGTGCGCTCGCTGCTCGCGGCGCGGCGCCAGGCGGTCCCGGAATGCGTCCTGTACCTCGATGTCGACCGCGTGCACGTCATCAATGACAACTTCGGCATGCACGTCGGCGACGAGGTGATCGGCAAGGTGGCCGAGGTGCTGCGCAAGAAGCCGCGCCCCGGCGCGCTCACCGCGCGCATCGCCGGCGACCGTTTTGCCGTATTCCTGCCGGATTGCGCGCTCGAGTTCGCGCAGCAGATCGCCGACATGGTGAGGCGGCAGTGCGCGGAACTGACATACCTGCGCGGCGACGGCACGGTCCAGGTGTCGGTCAGCGTCGGCGCCGCCGAGCTGCCGGACTCGCAGAACCCGCTGGCCCACGGCCTGGCGAACGCCGAGATAGCCTGCAAGGCCGCCAAGGACCGCGGCCGCGACCGCGTCGAGATCTTCCAGGACGGCGACCAGAGCATCATGCGCCGCCACGCCGATGTGCTGGTCGTGCAACAGTTGCACCATGCGCTGGCGGAAGACCGGTTCGCGCTGTTCGCGCAGCCGATCCTGCCGCTGTGCACGGATCACACCGAGCCGCGGTTCGAGTTCCTGCTGCGCATGATTGCGGAGAACGGCGAGCTGTTGCCGCCGGAGAAATTCCTGTCCGCGGCGGAGCGCTACCAGCTGCTGCCGGCGATCGACCGCTGGGTGGTCAAGGCGGCGCTGGCTGCGCTTGCGACCCACACGAATGCGCTGCGCGGACGCGGCATGCGGTTCTCGGTGAACATCTCCGGCGCTTCGATCGCGTCCGACGATTTCCTGGAGTTCCTGGAAAAGAGCGTCATCGATTCCGGCGTGCCGCCCGAGGCGCTGTGCTTCGAGCTGACCGAGACCTCCGCCGTTTCAAACCTGACGCGTGCCGACCGGCTGATGCAGCGGCTGCGCGTGCTCGGCTGCAGCTTTGCGCTGGACGATTTCGGCACCGGCCTCAGTTCGCTGGTCTACCTGAAGTCGCTGCCGGTGTCGGTGCTCAAGATCGATGGCGCCTTCGTACGCGATGCCGGCACCAACCAGCGCACCGAATCCATGGTGCGCGCCATTGCCCAGCTGGCCCACACGATGGGCATGGAAACCGTCGCCGAGTACGTGGAGACGGACGAGTTGCGCGTACGCATGACGGCGCTCGGCGTGGATTTCGGCCAGGGATTCGCCATCGGGCGCCCGGTGCCGATCGACGAGGTACTCGGCGACCTCGCCCTTTACGAGGCGATGGCCGCGCAGGAACCTGCGGCGAACTGAGTTGACCAGGATATGCCGGGCGCCTGCGGGCGCAGGTACGATAAGCGAATGAGCCACCCGAAACGCACGTTGCTGGCTGCCATGCTGGGTTGTCTCGCCGGTGTGATGCTCGCCGCCGCGATCCTGTGGTTCACCGACCGCGGGGATCGTCCCGCGGACCTGTCGGCCAGGGACGCGCGCCTGATGGCCGAAGTCCTCGAGCGCATCGAGGACGACTATGTCGATCGCACCGACAACCACGAGCTGATGTCGAATGCGATTCGCGGCATGGTCGGCGAACTCGATCCGCATTCGTCGTTCATGGACGCGGACGAGTTGGAGGACCTGCGGATCGCAACCGAAGGCAACTACTCCGGCATCGGCGTCGAGGT
>CAYPQX010000020.1:0-8457 GCA_964412975.1 uncultured Steroidobacteraceae bacterium | reverse complement strand
TCCAAGCAGGGCGGAACGGTCCTGCAGGCTGTCGACCACGATGTGCCGCACGTCTTCCTCGCGCTGCAGCCGGCCGGCGACCCCGAGGAGCCGCGCGCCGAGCATCGCTTTCCGGTGCGCATCCGCGATCCGGCTCCAGACCACGAGGTTCACGTATCCCGTCTCGTCCTCGAGCGTCACGAAGATCACGCCACCCGCGCTGCCCGGCCGCTGGCGCGTGACGACGAGGCCGCCGGTCCGGACGGCAGCGCCGTCGGGAAGCTTCGCGACCTCAGCGGCCGTCAGCCAGCCGTCCTTTCCAAGCGTCGAGCGGAGGATGGCAAGCGGATGCCTGCCTAGGGTGAACCCGAGCGAGCGGTAGTCCGCGACGATGTCCTCTCCCTCGGCGGGTGCACGCAGCAAGGGCAGCCCCTCCTCGTGCTCCGCGACCGGCAGGAGCGGCAGAGGAGACTCGACACCGAGGACCTCCCAGGCCGCGCGGTGGCGGTGGCCGGCGAGCCCGGCGAGCGCTCCCGCCGCAGCCAGGGCCCCAAGATCGCGCCGCGACAGTCGTACGCGGCGCGCGAGCTCCGTCACCCGGGAGAATGGCCCGTCGGCACGGGCTGCAACGATTCGATCCGCGCCCTCGCGCGTCAGTCCCTGCACCCGGTCGAGACCGAGGCGTAACGCGGGCGGATCTCCGTCACCGGGAAACTCGAGCGTCGATTCGACCGCGCTCGCATTGACGTCGGCGGCGAGCACCGTCACGCCGTGGACGCGCGCATCGCGCACGAGCTGGGCGGGCGCATAGAAACCCATCGGCTGGCTGTTCAGGAGCGCGCAGCAGAACGCGGCCGGCTCATGGCGCTTGAGCCAGGCCGAGACATAGACGAGGAGCGCGAAGCTCGCGGCGTGGGCTTCCGGAAAACCATAATCGCCGAAGCCGAGGATCTGCTGGAACACCTGCCGCGCGAAGCCCTCGTCGTAGCCGCGCGCACGCATGCCCTCGACGAGACGCTGCTCGAACGGGCCGAGGCCTCCCTTGCGCTTCCAGGCCGCCATTGCGCGCCGGAGCCGGTCGGCCTCGCCGGGTGTGAAACCCGCGGCAACGATCGCGAGCTGCATGACCTGCTCCTGGAAGATCGGCACCCCGAGCGTGCGCGAGAGCACTCCCTCGACCTCGGGGCCCGGGTAGACGACCGGTTCCTGCCCGCTTCGCCGGCGCAGGTAGGGATGCACCATCTGGCCCTGGATCGGTCCGGGACGAACGATCGCGACCTCGATGACGAGGTCGTAGTAGCAGCGCGGCCTGAGCCGCGGCAGCATCGCCATCTGCGCCCGCGACTCGATCTGGAACACGCCGACCGTGTCCGCGCGGCAGATCATCTCGTAGACGGCGGGATCCTCGGCTGGAATATCCGCGAGGCGGAACTCGCCGCCCCGCCGCGCCGACACGAGCGCGAGCGCCCGGCGGATTGCGGACAGCATGCCGAGGCCCAGGACGTCGACCTTGAGGAGCCGGAGTTCGTCGAGATCGTCCTTGTCCCACTGGATCACCGTCCGCTCGGGCATCGCCGCGTTCTCGACCGGAACGAGTTCGTCGAGCGGCCCGCGCGAGATCACGAAGCCGCCGGTGTGCTGCGACAGGTGCCGAGGAAACCCGATCAGCTCACGCGTCAGCGCGAGCACGCGTGCAATGAGCGGACTCGCCGTGTCGAAGCCGGCGTCCCGGATCCGCGAATCCTCGACCTCGTGGCCGTCCCACCATTGCATCGCGTGCGCCATGCGATCGACCTGTGGCGGATCGAGCCCCAGCGCCTTGCCGACGTCGCGCACCGCGCTCTTGGGCCGGTAGCAGATCACGGTCGCGGTGAGCGCAGCCCGGCCGCGGCCGTACCTGGCGTAGAGGTACTGGATCACCTCCTCGCGGCGCTCGTGCTCGAAATCAACGTCGATGTCGGGCGGCTCGTTGCGCTCGCGGGAGATGAAGCGCTCGAACAGCACCGACATGCGCGCGGGATCCACCTCCGTGATGCCGAGCGCAAAGCAGGCGGCCGAGTTGGCCGCCGAGCCGCGCCCCTGGCAGAGGATGCCGCGGCTGCGCGCGAACTCTACGAGGTCGCGTACGGTCAGGAAATACCGTTCGTAACCCAGTTCCGCAATGAGCGCGAGCTCGCGCTCGATGAGCTTTCCCACTGCGGGCGGCGTGCCTTGCGGCCAGCGCCGTGCCGCGCCCTCCTCGACCAGGCGGCGCAGATGCAAAGCCGGTGTCGTGCCCGCGGGCACGATCTCTTCCGGGTATTCGTAGCGAAGTTCGTCCAGTGAGAAGCGACAGCGCTCCGCAACGTGAAGCGTCTCCTCGATGAGTTCCGCGGGGTACAGTCCGCCGATACGCCCAAGGCTGCGGAGCGTCCGCTCGCCGTTTGGATGGAGCGCATGACCCGCATGTGTGACCGTAGTTTTCAGGCGGACCGCGGTCAGCGTGTCCTGCAGCGCGCGTCGTCGCCGCTGGTGCATGTGCACGTCGCCCGCGGCGACCGCGGGCACGCCGATATCGCGGGCGAGCGCCGTGAGCCGATCGAGCCGCTCGCGATCGCCGCCGCCTGCCTGCAATTCCACGGCGAGCCACATGCGATCGGTAAAACGCTCGCGGAGCCACGCCCCCTCCTCAGCCGCAGGCGTAGGTCCCGGTAGCCACAGGGCGAGACATTCTTCGAGGCCCTCGTCGAGGTCCATGCGACCAAGCCGGTACTGTCCTTTTACCGCCGCGCGACGCCCCCGCGTGATCAGCCGTACGAGCGCCCCGTAACCGCGTCGGCTGGTGACGAGGCAGACGAACCGCAGGCCGTCCGCGAGCATGAACTCGCTGCCGGTGATGAGCGGAAGGCCCGACTCGCGCGCCGCCGCGAAAGCGCGGACGCTGCCCGCCAGCGAACATTCATCGGTCAGTGCGAGCGCCGAATACCCGAGTTGTTTCGCCCGCTGGACGAGCTCCGCCGGATGCGAAGCGCCGCGCAGGAACGTGAAGTTGCTGATGCAGTGCAGTTCGGCATACGACACCTCGGATCGGTTCCGGACAGAGTCGCGTCAACCGCGCTCGCGTTGCGCGACCGGGACTCCGGCTCGCTCGCGCCGCCGGAACTTACGCGCTCGCTCGCCGGGTCCCGTCCGCACGCGAGCGCGCTGACGCCCCTCCGCCCCGCACCGAGCGAGGTGGCGGGGTCTCGCGAGCAAACTCGCAAGTTCCGGCGGAGTTTGCGAGCGAGAACCCCGCCGGATCCCGCTCGGCGCGGGGCGTATAAGCACGACACTGCGACTCGTCATCCGAACACGCCGTGCAGGAACCAGCCCTGGCCCGGCGGCCGTTCGCGGAAGATCCACAGCCGGACGCCCGCGCGGGAGAGAGCGACGTAGTAATCGCGGCGCACGTCGTGGCCGTCCCACCAGCCGGTCTCGATGCGCTCGGGACCGGTAACCAGCGCGCCTTCCCAGCCGTCGAGCGGTTGCGGCTCGGAGAGCATCCACAACGGGCGCGCCGGGCGCGAGGCCGGCCAGGGCAGGGGCACGGGTGCCGTACCGCCCGGCTCCGCGACCCGCCAGGCGCGCTCGGGACGATGTTCCGGCACCGGTGAGACGCCGAACACCGCCTGGTGACCGAGTCGTGCGCGCAGGCGATCGAGGAGGCGCGCCGTCGCCTCCGGATCTGCGCTCCGGCCGCGCTCGAAGAGCCCCGCGTCGCGAAGCGTGAGCGGCAGCAGCACCCCGGAACGCAGCCGGAGTGCCTCGACCGGCGCGGCGGGACGGCACTGTGCGAGCCGCTCGCGCAGCAGTTCCCGCAGATGCTCCGCATCGCCAGCCATGCGCGTGAGAGTCACCCAGAGCCGGGTCGGCGCCTGTCCGCGGTGCAGGAGATCCACTCGCAAAGTGCCGACGCCCGATGCGCGGGCGCGCAGGAAGGCGTCGAGATGACCGAGCAGGTACTCGAGCGCCGGTTGCAGCCCGGCCGTGAGTTCCGTGGCCGCCGGCAGTTCGAGCCGTTCGTCGAAACGCTCCGGAACGACAGGGCGCCGGCGCGGCATGGGGCGGCGGCCAAGACCTTCGTCGAGTTCATCGAGGAGCCGCGGCCCGAAACGCGCGGCGAAGCCGGACCGCGGCAGGCGCAACAGGTCGGCAACATTCCGGATGCCGAGCCCCTGGAGCGTTGCCATCGTGTCCTGCGGCCATTGCAGGCAGGCGAGCGGCAGCCGCGCCGCAATGCCCGGCATCGCATCGGCGCGGGTCACGGTCATCGCGAGATCGGCGCGTGCGAGCCAGAGCGCCGCACGCGGAGTCGGCGCGAGCGCGAGCGATGCCTGCAATCCGCTCGCGGAAAGACCCGCGAGCGCACGCCGCCAGAGCGCCATGACGCCGCCGAACAGATCGAGGCTCCCACGCACTTCGGCGAGCACCGCGGAAGGCGGCTCGAGGCTGACGACGGGCGTGAACTGGAGCGCCCAGCGTCCCAGGCGATCGAGCAGCGCCGCTTCCGCGGGGAGCCTGCGTTCCTCGACCCGGAGTCCCGGCACCAGGGCGAGAGCCGCGTTGAGGCTCATGCCCGGCGCGACACCCTGACGGGCAGCGCGCTCGTTGCAGGCGACGATGGAACGGCGAGGGTCGTCGGTCGCGGTGACCGCGGCTGCACGCCCCTGCCCGGTTCCCGGCAACAGGGCATCGAGCGGCAGGCGGGGGAAATGCGCGGCGAGCCATAGCTCACGCGCGCTGGGGGCCGCGGCTGCAGGCGGCGCAGGCACCGGTTCCAGTGCGCGCCGATGGCTCGCCGGTGCCGGCGTGATCGCGGCCGAATGTGGTTCAAACATGGACGGATCAGTGGATCGGCAGGCGCTCGATGCGCGCCGGCCCGCCGCCGCGGCTCTTCAGGATCTCGACGTCGAGACCGTAGTCCCGTGCCATGAGCGCAAGCCGGAGCGCGGCCGGCGAACATTCGGCGCGATGTGCGGGGGGTCGCAGCAGAAAACCGGGGGTGCACCCTTCTTCCGCGGCCAGCTTCAGGCGGCGCAAGGCCTGATCGCCGGCGGTGCCGATCCAGCCGAGGACGGCCGCGCATACGCCGGAGCGCAAGGCCTGTTCCATCGCCCAGAGCCTGTCGAGTCCGGCGCGCGGACGGATCACCAGCATGCGCGCGGGATCGAGCCCCCCATCTGCGAGCGCTGGCGCATAAGGCGGGTGCGGCGGAGCGAGCCAGGCGATCCAGCGCGGTTCCCCGGGTGTCGCGGTGGCGAGCGCGCGGAGCGCCGGCAACAGCAGGCGGATTTCGCCGACGCCCGCGGTGGGCACCAGGAGTTCGATCAACGTGGACAAGGGCCAGCCGCCGCCCGGCAGCCGCGCATCGAGAAGGCGAAAACCGGTCGAAACGGTCCGCGGCGCGACAGCTGAACTGCCGCGCCAGAGCGCGGGGTGGCGCAGCAATTCCGCGAGCGCGTCGCTCACTGCATGACGTCCGGCCGGCCGCGCCGCAGGACGCCGACCACCACGCCCTCGATCGTCATCGACTGCTTGCGAAGATCGACACGGATCGGCTCGAACTCGGGGTTTTCCGGCAGGAGCCAGACCACCGAGCCTTCCTGGCGATAGCGCTTGACCGTCACCTCGTTCTCGAGTCGCGCGACGATGATCTGCCGGTTGCGGACGTCGGTGGACCGGTGCACCGCGACCAGGTCGCCGTCCAGGATGCCGACGTCGCGCATGCTCATGCCGCTGACCCGAAGCAGGTAATGCGGGCGCGGGCTGAACAGCGCCGGATCGATCTGGAAGCGGCCCTCGACATGCTCTTCAGCCAGGATCGGGCGACCGGCGGCCACCCGGCCGATGAGCGGCAGGCCGAATTGTTCGCGGAGCGCATCCTTCAGCACGATGCCGCGCGCGCTGCCTGCGATCAGCGCGAGCACGCCCTTGCGTTGCAGCGCGCGCAGGTGCTCCTCGGCGGCGTTCGCGGAACGGAAACCGAGCGCCTCCGCGATTTCCGCGCGGGTCGGCGGCAGGCCGTTGGCGGCGATCGCGTCCTGGATGAATTCGAGGATCTGGCGTTGGCGCGGCGTAAGGTCTGTCATGCTCCACCTGTATGAATACCCAGTAGGTGGGATTATATACAGGTAAAGCTTTCTGGCAAGCACCCACCATTGAATCGGCACTGACAGCAGCGCGTCGGGTGTGCGCAGGGCGCGACCGGGACCGGCTCGCTCGCTCAGCCGATCTTTATTCGCTCTCTCGCCGGTCCCGGTCGCGCCCTGCGCACACCGGGTGCACTCCCGTATGTGTCGCGCAAAATACGAATGCAGAACGCATGCGTATTGTCCGATACTGACTCCGTATTTACTGTCGCTGCCCGGCGACAAACGCCGAACGTGCTTTCACCCATCGCGCCGATACGTTACGATCCGCATCGCCACCGTGCGGACAGGAAGGACCGCCGGCGCCGTGCATCCGCGGAAGCGGCTTGTAACGTTCCATGCAACCTTGTGGAGAAAAATCTCATGACCAACATCCTGAAGGTGGGCGTCGCTGCCGCCGTTATCGCCCTGGGCGCCGGCTGCACCGATTTGAAGCCCTTGCAGGCGGAAGTCGACTCGCTCAAGTCGCAAGTCGCCAAGCTGTCCGGTGACATGGACGGCGTGAAGACTGCAGCGGACGGCGCAAGCCGCGCCGCGGCCTCCGCACAGCAGGCTGCCACCTCGGCGCAGAACTCAGCCAACCAGGCTGCGTCTGCGGCGCAGGCGGCGCAGCAGTGCTGCGACGCGAACAGCGAGAAGCTCAATCGCATGTTCGAAAAGTCGATGTCGAAGTAATCGACTTCGTACGCCAACAGAAAAGCCCCGCGGTGGCGACACCGCGGGGCTTTTGCTTTTCAGGGTGCCTGGCGGGAATCGGACGGAATCGCGGCCGTACGCGGACCAGCGACTGAAACCGGCGTCGGCATGCCACGCGCCTCGCGCCAGGTGCGCTCGGCCCCCATCCAGTCGATCGCGAGTGGCTGCGAACGCGTCGCCTCGACGATCAGGCGCGTGAGATCGGTGAGCGACGGCGCCTCCACCGCATCCTCCTGCAGCGGAGGATGCACCTCGATCAGCAGCTCGCCCTCGTGCCAACCCCACTTGTACGGCTGATTGACGATCGTGACCTGCGAGTCCACGGGTACCAGGCCGTATAGCGTCTCGATGTCCTCGGGATAAAGCCGCATGCAACCATGCGTCACCTGCATGCCGACGCCGGCGGGCCGGTTAGTGCCGTGAATGAGATAGGCGCCGCCCGGAATCCCGAGCCGGAGCGCGAAGAGGCCGAGCGGATTGTCTGGGCCTGCTGGAACGACGGCAGGCAGGATGTCGCCGCGCTTCGCATGCTCCTCGCGCACGGACTTGGGCGGTGTCCAGGTCGGATTCTTCACCTTCGCGACAACGCGCGTGATGCCGAGAGGCGTGTTCCAGTCCATCTTTCCGATGCTGACCGGAAACGTCCAGACGACGGGCGCTTGTCCGGGTACCGCCTGCGGATACCAGTAGAGCCGATGCTCCGGCAGATTGATGACGATCCCGGTGCGCGGCGCCCGTGGAAGCAGGCGTTGCTTCGGCACGGTCACGACGGTGCCGGCTCCCGGCAGCCACGGATCGACGCCTGGATTCGCGTTCGTGATCTCTTCGTAACCGACGCCGTGACGGCGCGCGATATCGAGCAAGGTGTCGCTTGCCTCGGCCTCGATTGTGATCGTGGCACCGACCACGTCGCTGCCCTCGGGTGGCAGCGGAAATTGTTCGGCCCGCGCCGGGAGTGCTGCCGCAAGGAACAGCGTCAGCAGCAATACCAGGATTCCCGGCCGTCGAGTCTTCATGTACGTATGGACCACCCTGTCCCCGCGAGATTCCCGTTCAATAGCGTATCAGTGCGGAACCCCAGGTAAAGCCGCCGCCGAAGGTCTCGAGCAGCAGCAACTGGCCGCGGTGAATGCGCCCGTCACGCACCGCAGTGTCCAGGGCGAGCGGGATCGACGCCGCGGATGTGTTGCCATGATCCTGTACGGTGACGACGACCTTTTCCATCGGCAGCCCGAGCTTGTCGGCCGCCGACTGGATGATGCGGAGATTCGCCTGGTGTGGAATGAGCCAGTCGATGTCCTTGGTCGATATGTCGTTGCCTGACAGTGTTTCCTCGGCAATCAGGCCCAGGGTACTTACGGCCTTGCGGAAGACCTCGTGTCCTTTCATCTGGATGAACGCGGCCTCCGCCCGAACCTTGGAGTAGCCGGAGGAGATCCCGGCCGGCACGTGAAGAAGGTCCTCGTACTCGCCATCCGAATGCGCGTGCGCCGAGATGATGCCGGGCTCTTCGGATGCGCAGAGAACCACTGCCCCTGCCCCGTCGCCGAACAGCACGCAAGTGGAGCGGTCGTTCCAGTCGATGATCCGCGAATAGGTCTCCGCGCCGATCACG
>CAYPQX010000019.1:0-6482 GCA_964412975.1 uncultured Steroidobacteraceae bacterium | reverse complement strand
AGCCGGTCAGGTTGTTGAAGTCGATGCCGCCGACCGCCTCGATCTCGTCCGTGATGTTCCGGCCGTAGACCGCGAGTTCCTGATTGCCGTCGTTCCAGTTGTAGCCGATGCGCAATCCACCCTCGAGCAGCGCCTTTCCTTCGAATTCGGCCGACTCGTACAGGAAGAAATTGACTTCGCTGCGATAGGCCCAGTCGGTGTAGACGAAGAATTCGCCGTTCGAAACCGGCATGCCCCAGCGCGCCGTCAGGTTTGCGATGACTTCCGGTGACTGCGGCAGGCGATTGCCGTCGATGCTGACCGTTGCAGGCACGAACGGAGGAATCGCAGGCACAATTACGGGATCGAGGAAGGTGCAGCCGCCACCGCAAACCTGCACTCCCAGGTTCGGGTCATCGATCTCGGTGTCGTTGTAGCTCGCGCCGATCGTGATGAAGAAGTTGTCCGTCAGATACGCCTCGAAGTCGAGTTCGACGCCCTGGCCGTCGGTCTGGTCGGCATTCAACAGCGTGTTGAAGTTGGCGCCGCCACCGACCGCCGTGAGCTGCTGGTCGTCCATCGTGTACTTGTAGACCGAGAGACTGAGCCGGCCGCGGTCATTGAACAGGTTTGTCTTGATGCCTGCCTCGAAGGAGAGGATCTCCTCGGCGTCCGCAACCGAGACGGTATTGCCGAACAGGAGCCGTCCCTGGATCGAGGGTGCGCGGAAACCCTGCGCCACTCGCGCATAGAGGTTGGTGCCCTCGCTGATCGCCCAGGTGCCGCTCAGGTCCCAGCTCAGGTTGTCCTCGTCCGTACTGACATCGATGGGTCCGATCGGGCCCGCGCCAATTGGCGACAGGAAGCGCTCGGCCGAAAAATCCTTCTCATCATTGGTGTAACGCAGTCCCGCGCGTACCGTGAAGGAGGCGCCGATCTCGAACTCCCCTGAGCCGAACACGGCCCACGCCGTGTTGTCCTGCTGCTGTTGCACGTTGCCGTTCTGCACGCCGCTCGCGAAGGTATCGTAATTGAAGCTGTCGATCGTCAGGTCTTCGTCGAAGTAATAGACGCCCGCCTGCCAGTCGAACCTGCCCCAGTCATTCGATTCCCAGCGGAACTCCTGCGAGAGCTGGTTGTGGTCGGGCAAGCCGTCCGCGGACTCCGCCGGGAACGGTATGAATCCCGGGCCGAAAGGCGGCGCGAACACGGCGCCGAAGCCGCCGTCGATGTCGCCGCGGCTCAGGACCTCGACCGTTTCGTATCCCGTGATCGAGTGCAGCGTCACGCGCCCGTATTCGTAGCTGATGCGCAGGCTGGCGCCGAGAGAGTCGAGGTTCTGACTGTTGGCTCCGTCCAGGAAAACCTGATGCTCGTTGAAGCCAGGTACCAGGTCGTTGGTTCCGGGCTGGATGATGTTCGCGCGGAACATGCGGGCCGTGCCGTCGAGGCTTCGGGCGTGCACATTGACCAGGGCCGAGAGCGAATCGCGCTCGTAAAGGAACTGCAGGCGGCCCGCAACCTCGTCGAATCCCTCGAATGCGTCGCCTTCGCCGGTATTGACGTTGTCGACCCAGTCGTCCCGGTGCTGGTAGAAACCGGAAAAGCGCATGGCCCAGTTCTCGCCGATCGCCCCGCCGACAGCACCTTCCATATTGACCGAGCTGTGGGTACCGAAGCTCGCCTGGATGTAGCCGTCGCGCTCGCGCGACGGGCGAACGGAATTGAACTTCAGGACGCCCGCGGGCGAGTTCCGGCCGAAGAGCGTGCCCTGCGGCCCGCGAAACATCTCGACCATCTCGAGATCGAAGACCGGGAAGCCCTTGAGGATCGGGTTTTCCTGCACGACGTCGTCATAGACGAGCGACACCGGCTGGGAAGCGTTGAGGTCGAAATCGGTGTTGCCGAGTCCGCGGATGTAGAAGCGCGGAAACGCGCGGCCGAAGGACGACTCGACCAGGAGGCTCGGCATGCGCGCGGAGAGAAACCGGATGTCGTCGCCGCCGGATCCGAGCACGCCGAGCTTTTCGTCGGAAAGCACCGAGACGGCGACCGGCACGTCCTGGATACTTTCTTCGCGGCGCTGCGCGGTTACGATGACTTCCCCGAGCGCCACGCCCGACACCGGAGCCTGCGCCCATGCAGCGGGCAAGGGCAACGCCGCGGCAATTGCGGCAGCGAGATAGGTGTTACGCATTGTTGGACTCCCCCAGTGTCAGGCGGAGGAGTTTAGCCGAGCAGCCGCCCGGCGGCCTACTTGATCTTCGATTCCTTGTATGCCACGTGCTTGCGCACGACCGGGTCGTACTTGCTGACCTCCATCTTTTCGGGATGCAGGCGCTTGTTCTTGGTCGTGGTGTAGAAGTGGCCCGTGCCGGCCGTCGAAACGAGCTTGACTTTGTCGCGCATGGCGTTGTCCTCAGACGTGCGTGCCGGAGGCGCGAAGTTCCGCGACCACGGTTTCGAGGCCGCGCTTCTCGACCGTCCTCAGGCCGCGGGTCGAAAGGCGGAGCGTAACCCAGCGTCCTTCGCTCTCGAGCCAGAATCGCTGGGTGTGCAGGTTCGGCAGGAAGCGGCGGCGCTTCTTGATGTTGGAATGCGAGACCTTGTTGCCGGAGCGCGGGTGCTTGCCGGTGACCTGACAGACTCGGGACATGTTCCTGACTCCAGCGGGGCCGCGTATTAGACCAGCAGTGCTTTGCACAGTCAATTCAGCGTGTTGCGCCTCAAATGAGGCCTTTTTCAGCGAGTGAAGTGCAGCTTCCGTCTCCGATGATCAGGTGATCGAGCAGGCGGATTTCGACGAGGGCCAGGGCATCCCGGAGCCGGGTCGTGATGATCTCGTCGGCCTGACTCGGCTCGGCGATGCCGGAAGGATGATTGTGGGCCAGGATTACCGCGGTCGCATTCCGGGCGAGCGCCTGCTTGACGACCTCACGCGGGTGGACGCTCGCGCCGTCGACCGTGCCGCGGAACAGTTCCTCGCAGCTCGTGAGCCGGTGACGGCTGTCGAGGAACAGGCAGCAGAACACCTCGTGCTCGAGGTCCCGCAGGCGTGCGATCAGGTAATCGCGGGCCGCGCGCGGGCTCGCGAGGGCCGGGCCGGTCTGGAGTCGTTCCAGATGATGTCTCCTGACGATCTCGAGCGCAGCCTGCAGTTCGGCCCAGCGCGCCGGTCCCACGCCCGACTGGCCGCACAGCGTGTTGCGGCCCGCCGTGAGGAGGCTGCGAAGCGATCCGAAGCGCACGAGCAGCGATCGCGCGAGATCAAGCGCGTTCATGCCGCTCGTGCCGTGGCGCAGCCAGATTGCCAGCAGTTCCGCCTCCGACAAGGCGCCTGAGCCGAGCGCCAGCAGTTTTTCGCGCGGCCTTTCGGCCAGGGGCCAGTCCCGGATCTGCATAGGTGGAGTCTGCAGGCTCCGCGTTCGGCAGGACCGTCGCAAATCGCGCCGGTACTGGGATAATCGGCGCATGAAGAAACTGCAGGTCCGCATCCTCGACCCGCGCGTTGGACGCGAGATCGAGTTACCGAAGCGTGCGACCACCGGGTCGGCGGGGCTCGACCTTCGCGCCTGCCTCGACGGGCCGCTGGTCCTCGAACCCGGCCAGACGCATCTCGTGCCGACCGGCATCGCAATCCATCTCGAGGATCCGGGGCTCGCGGCGGTATTGCTGCCGCGCTCGGGCCTCGGGCACAAGCACGGGATCGTTCTCGGCAACCTGGTCGGCCTGATCGACTCCGACTACCAGGGCCAGGTGATGGTCTCGGTCTGGAATCGCAGCGACCATCCGTTCACGATCGCGCCCGGCGACCGTATCGCGCAGATGGTCGTCGTCCCGGTCGTACAGGTGGAATTCGACGTGGTTGCGGAGTTCGAGGAAAGCACCCGCGGTGCGGGCGGGTTCGGCAGTACGGGCTAACGCGGCCTTATCGAGCGCAGTTCTTCGTAGCGCTTGATGTCCGCCTCGAAGGTCAGCCGGATACTTTCACGTTCCTCGCGCCGTTTCACCAGGTTTGCCTCCTGCGTCACGATGTCGCTCGCCGACCTTTCGAGGTCGGTAGCGAGTTCATCGGGCAGCGGCGCTGCGTCGGTGTCCTGGTTGACCGGCGCGTATCGCGAGGCCTGGCGCTCGATCTGCGCGCGCTGCGCGCGCAGGTTCGACAGCGACTGCTCCTGGATCGTGAGCTGCGCATCCACGAGCTCGAGCCGGTTGTCGCGAAGGACCTCGAGCTCCTTCACCGACTGGTAGGTCTGGAGCAGCACGCGGTCGCGTAGCTTGCGCTTCTGCTCGTCGCGGGCCGCCTTGTCGGCCGCCGCCTTCGCCGCCGCTTCTTCCGGCGTGATCGTGCCTTCCTCGCGACCGACCGTCAGGCCCTGTCGATTCAGGATGTCGCGATCCTGTTCGGCATACTCGGCCGGCACGCTATCCCCGTAGTGAACCTGGCCGTTCTTGTCGACCCAGCGATAGGTCCTTTTCTTGCTGTCAGACTGCGCGTCGGCGGTGCCCGCGATGAATGCGAGCAGCAATACCGGAAGCAGGACTTTCAGCCACCAGCCATTCATCCGCGGCACCTCTCTCAGCATTATTGTCGGTCCAGACCCCGAGTGTCGAACGTAACTGCATCACGCTTCGCTATCGACACAGAAGCTCCTGCGGTGGTTCCTGAGCGAGGCGAGCTCTTCGCTCTGCTCCCCGGCCTCGAGGTATTCGATCAGGTGATCGAGCGTGATGATCCTTATCACGGGGATGCTGAATGCGGCCTGAACTTCCTGGACCGCGGACAGCGCGCCCTGGCCTCGCTCCTGCCGGTCGAACGCGAGGACGACCCCGGCCGGCGTCGCTCCGGCGGTGCGAATCAGGGAGACCGATTCACGCACCGCAGTGCCGGCCGTGATCACGTCGTCGACGATCAGGACACGGCCTTCGAGCGGGGCGCCCACCAGCGAGCCTCCCTCGCCGTGCTGCTTCGCCTCCTTGCGGTTGTACGCAATCGGCACATTGCGGCGATGATGCTCTGCAAAGGCGACGGCCGTTGCCGTCGCGAGCGGAATGCCCTTGTACGCGGGACCGAAGAGCATGTCGAATGAGGCTCCCGCGTCGACGATCGCCTGGGCATAGCTGGCGCCAAGGCGTGCCAGCGAGCCGCCGTCATTGATGAGTCCCGCGTTGAAGAAATAAGGACTGGTGCGGCCGGACTTCAGCGTGAAATCGCCGAAGCGAAGCACCTGCTTCGCGAGGATCATCTCGATGAATTCTTTCTGGTGCGAACGCATGCAGGTTACTCGCGCCAATGCGTATCATTGCGGGACAGCCGCGGGACAAGCATGCGCATCCTTACACTCAACTGCAACGGCGTCCGCTCCGCGGCCGCGAAGGGCCTGTTCCAGTGGCTGCCGGCGCAGGATGCCGATATCGTCTGCCTCCAAGAGACGAAGGCCCAGGAGCACCAGCTCGGGGACCAGGCATTCCGGCCCGCGGGCTACCACTGCCGCTACCTCGATGCCTTGCGTCCGGGCTACAGCGGCGTCGCCTTGTATTCGAAGCGCAAGCCCGATCGCGTGATCGCCGGATTCGGCGTGCCGGAATTCGATCGCGAAGGGCGCTATCTCGAATTCCAGTTCGGGCGGCTGTCGGTCGTCTCGATGTACCTGCCTTCGGGTTCGGCCGGCCCCGAACGGCAGGCCTCGAAATTCCGTTTCCTCGACACCTTCCTGCCGCACCTCGAGAAACTCGGCCGGCGCGACCGTGACTACGTGCTCTGCGGCGACATCAATATCGCGCACCGCGAGATCGACCTGAAGAACTGGAAATCGAACCGAAAGAATTCCGGGTTCCTGCCCGAGGAGCGTGCCTGGCTCGATCGCGTCTTCGACGAGCTCAAATGGGTCGATGCGTTTCGCGAGGTGGACCCGCGCCCGGAGCAGTACACCTGGTGGTCGAACCGGGGCCAGGCGCGCGCCAAAAACGTCGGCTGGCGCATCGACTACCAGATCGCAAGCCGCTCGCTCGCGGGCAGGGCGCGCACCGCGTCCATTTACCGCGACAGCTGGTTCTCCGATCACGCGCCGCTCACGATGGATTACGAGATGTGAGCCCGTTCAAACCGTACCTCGAGCGCGAATCGCTGGCCGCATTCTTCGTCGGCATCTCCTCCGGGTTCCCGTACGCAATGATCGGGGCAACGCTTACGACCCGCCTCGCACAGGACGGCATCGACAAGCGGACGATCACCGCTTTCACGCTCGCCTTCCTCGTCTACAACCTCAAGGTGTTCTGGGCGTGGATCGTCGATGGCGTGCGCATCCCGCTGCTCGGCCGCCTTGGCCAGCGCGTGTCCTGGTTGCTGCTGGCCGGCACCGCCGTGATCGCGGCGGTCGTGAATCTCGCGCTCGTCGATCCGTCCGCGAGCATCCAGGCGACCGTCATTGCGGCCGTGTTCGTCGGTATCGCGGGGGCGACCTACGATATCGTCATCGACGCCTACCGCATCGAGACGCTGA
>CAYPQX010000018.1:0-6325 GCA_964412975.1 uncultured Steroidobacteraceae bacterium | reverse complement strand
GCAGGACATGCCGGTCACGGTCGCCGTCGATGCGCGCGGGGAGTCGGTGCATGTAACTGGGCCCAAAATCTGGGGCGATAGAATCAAGACTTTAAAGATTCCGGTGCGCGTCGCCTGACGTTTCCGCGGAAACGTTTTTCTAGGGTTCTGCGTTCTGCAAGAGCCAGTTGACTGCCAGTTCGTGATCGAGCGCTTCGCCGGTTCAAGCGGTGATTGCAGTGCGCGCGGTGATGTGGATCGCGCCCGCCTGGTGCGCGGCAACAAGTTCCTGCCAGTCAGTCATCTGCGGCATGGAACTTTCGAACGATCTTCCATCCGGCCGGATGAAGCGAAACGCCCCCTCATCGAGGATCTGAACGACCACCTGCCCTTCATGCGCCTGCCGGTGATGGAACCGGCAGAGGCTGACGAGATTGGCGAGATTCGTTGCGCCGCCCTGGGCCCAGTGCTTGACATGGTGGCCGTCCACGTGGCGTTTGAAGCTGCAGCCAGGGAAGCGGCAGCCTTTGTCCCTGGCGTTTAGTGCCCTGCGGATGGCGGGCGGGATGGTCCGGGTCTTGCGGCCCACGTTCAGGGGTTCGCCCTGTCCGTTCGCGATGATTGCCACGAGGCTCGCATCGCAGGACAGCCTTCTCGCGGTCTCCG
The DNA here is from genome assembly GCA_964412975.1 of uncultured Steroidobacteraceae bacterium. Classification (GTDB taxonomy): domain Bacteria; phylum Pseudomonadota; class Gammaproteobacteria; order Steroidobacterales; family Steroidobacteraceae; genus SCUD01. The sequence continues at coordinate 5,680 of CAYPQX010000018.1, read as the reverse complement.
CGGCGATCGAGGGGCCTTGTTCCAGTTCGCAGCGGCCCGCATGGCTGTGCTTCAAGGTCTCGGCATCCAGATGCACGACGATCTGCTGGCGGTCGCCGCCGGTGAGATCCTGAGGCCCCGTCGCGAGGAAGCTTTCGGCCAGCACGGCAAGTGCTTCGACCCGGCGCTTGCGACCCCGATGCATTTCATCAAAAGACGTTCCCGCGGGAACGTCTTTCGGGATCGGCAGCGAGTCCTCGGCCGCCTCGAGCGCCTTCTTGAACAGCGCCCCGATCTCGGCCGGCACCCGGCCCCGGATCACGAGCGAGCCATCGGTGTCCGTGTAGCAGGCGAAGGACTGGTCGCGTTGCTGAATCGCCTCGCGAGTCAGCTCCGCCGCATCCAGCGCGCGGCGATAATCCCGCGCCACTTGCTCGACGTGCCTCGCTGTCCCGCAGAGCGCGATGTTGAGGAGATAGGCTTCGTTCGCCACATCCGCGACCCTGGTCAGTTCCCGGACCTTGGCGTAACTGACCCGGCCCTCCGCCATCGCGGCGGCGATCCGCGGCAGCTTGCCGAGCGCATGGGCCACCCGGACCTTCTCGCGTGCCGCTCCCAAGCCGATCCCGCATTTCCAGTTAAGCCAGTGGGCACACGACTTCACGCCCCACTCGGCCAGCCACGTCGCCGGTCGAGTTCTGCAATCAGCGCGAGGAAACGCGCATTGGCTGCATTGAGATGGCCCGCGAGCGTCGTGATCCGGTCGACGAGATCGGAGGTCGAAACCGACGAAAACTCCCCTTCCATGGCAGTCTCCAGAAGACTGTTTTTATATACAGTATTTTATTATAACTCCATGATAGAAAAAGTACTATGTCAGTGTTCATATGAGCTTGTATATTGGCTCATATGAGCCGATACTCGTTCCTGAGAGGTGCCCCAGCATGGCCGTCCCCGCCGATCGTGTCGCCAGGATTCTCGGTCTAAAATCCACCGTCCGTTCGATGGCCGCAATCGCGGATGCGGTCGAATCGGGATTGCCGAAGCAAAGTCTCGAACGCGTCGTCGATCGCGCAGGCTACCAGGGCCCTGCCCGCCTCAAGCTGATGCACCGGGTCGTGCCCGCCGCGACCTTCAAGCGGCGTGTCCGCCTGAAGCTCGTCGAGAGCGAGAAGACCGAGCGACTCGCGCGTGTCATCGCGCTCGCGGAACTCCTCTGGGACGACGAGGACGAGGCGAAGCGATTCCTGACGACGCCTCACGCGGAGCTCGGCCGCAAGCGCCCCATCGAGGCTGGCCTTACCGAGCTCGGCGCGCGGCAGGTCGAAGACATCGTCATGCGCGCGCTGCACGGGTTGCCGGCCTGACCGCGAGACATGCGGTATTACCGCATCGCGGACTCCCGTTACTCGCCCGAAGGCGGTGACGGCGCCCGCCTCCACGGCGGCCGCTGGAATTCTCCAGGGCAGGCCGTGATCTACGCCTGCGAAACAATGACCGGCGCGATGCTCGAGAAACTCGTGCATACGAACGGCCGCATGCCGAAGCACCAGGTGAGCGTGACCTACGAAATGCCGGACTCGATCCGAATCCAAACGCTTGAGCCGGCGCAAGTACCCGGTTGGGACACTCCCGACATGATTGCAAGCCGCGCTGCCGGCGATGGCTGGCTCGCCGCGCGCAACACGGTCGTGCTGCGGGTTCCAAGTGTTGTTTTCGACGTTGAACGCAACGTGATGATCAACCCCGTGCACGCGGACTTCGCGAAAATCCGCGTGCTCGGCATCGATCCGGTCCGCTGGGATGACCGGCTTTTCGAGGACAGGTCCGCTAGATCGAAGTCCGGAGGCTGATCAGTTCCGGGAAGAACCCGCGCTTCAGGACGTGCTCGAGATAGCCGACGCCGCTCGAACCGCCGGTGCCGCGCTTGAACCCGATGATGCGCTCGACCGTCTTCATGTGTGCGAAGCGCCACTGCTGGAAACGGTACTCCAGGTCCACGAGTTTCTCGGCGAGTTCGTAGAGGTCCCAGTGCGCGGCCGAGTCGCGATACACCGCGAGCCAGGCGGCCTCGACTGCCGGATTCGCTTCATAAGCCTTCGTCCAGTCCCGTTCGGTGCACGCCGAAGGGATGTCGAATCCGCGCCGCGACAGCAACCGCAATGATTCGTCGTAAAGCGACGGCGTCGAGAGCTCCTTCTTCAGGAGCGCATGTGCCGTCTTGTCTTTCAGATGCACCTCGATCAGCCGCGCATCCTTGTTGCCGAGCATGAATTCAAGGAGTCGGTACTGCCAGGACTGGAATCCGGAACTCTGGCCAAGCGAATCCCGGAAACGCATGTAGTCCGCGGGCGTCATCGTGCCGAGGACGTCCCAGGACTGGATCAACTGCATCTGCACGCGCGCCACGCGCGAGAGCATCTTGAATGCGGGTTCGAGGTCGTCGGAGCGGACCTGCGCGCGCGTCGCCGACAGCTCGTGCAGGCAGAGCTTCATCCACAGCTCGCTCGCCTGATGAATCAGAATGAACAGCATCTCGTCGTGCTGGCCTGAAAGCGGCTTCTGGGCGGCGAGCACCTTGTCGAGTTGCAGGTACTGGCTGTAGCTGATCGAGCGGTCGAGATCCCAGTGGATCCCGGCCATCGGGTCGGCAGGTTTCGGGTCTTGCTTGTCCGTCATTCGGCGTCTGCCTGGGCCTCGGGCCGCGTCGTCGCGAACGCGGGCAGCGACATCAGGTGCGCATCGATCGCGACGAGCGCCGGGTACGGCGTCAGGTCGCAATAGTAGCGCCGCGCGTTGTACATCTGCGGCACCAGGCAGAGGTCCGCCATCGTGAGGTCGTCGCCATATAGATAATGTGTGCCGTCACCGTGGCGGCGGGCCAGTTCCTCGAGCGGGTGGAATCCCTGACCGATCCAGTGCCGCACCCACACCGCGACGGCCGCATCCTCCTGTGCGAGCGGACCGCGCAGGTAATTGAGCACGCGAAGGTTCTGCAACGGGTGGATGTCGCAGGCGATGCCGTAAGCCATGGACCGCACGACCGCGCGCCCGGAAAAGTCGGGCGGCAGGAGCGGCGGATCGGGATGGGTTTCCTCCAGGTACTCGATGATCGCAAGCGACTGGCTGAACACCCGATCGTCGTCGGCGAGCGCAGGCACCAGGCCCTGCGGATTCAACTCCCGATACGACTCGCTGTGCTGCTGCCCGCCGTCGCGCACGAGATGCACGGGCACCGTGCCATGCGGAATTCCCTTCCATGAAAGCGCGATGCGCACGCGCCAGGCCGCGGAACTCCGGAAATAGGAGAAGAGCTTCATCGTGCCGCCATCGTATGCGTGAGCAGGCCGACGCCGTCGACTCCGCCTCGCACCTTGTCGCCCGGCTTCAGTGGACCGACGCCGGCCGGCGTTCCGGTGAAAATCAGATCGCCGGATGCGAGTTCGAACCAGGTCGAGAGTTCGGCGATGATTTCCGGTACGGCCCAGATCATGTCTGCGATGTCTCCATTCTGCCGCAGTTCGCCGTTCACCTCGAGCCAGATCCTCGCCCGCGACGGATGGCCGATGGACTCCACCGGAGCGATCGGCGTGATCGGCGCGGAATGGTCGAAGCCTTTCGCGGTGTCCCAGGGCTTGCCTTCTTTCTTCATCTTCAACTGGATGTCGCGCCGTGTCAGGTCGTTGCCCACCGCATAGCCGAAAATACCGGCGCCGGCGCCGAGTGCGACCACCAGCTCGATCTCATGATGAAGATTATCCGTGCGAGTTGGAAACGGCACGACGGCGCCGCTTTCGATGACCGCATCGGCCGGCTTCGAGAAGAAGAACGGCGGCGCGCGGAGGTCGCTCGCTCCCATCTCTCGCGCATGTTCAGGATAGTTGCGCCCGACACAGAAGATCCGCCGTACGGGAAATCGCGATCGGGAACCCGCGACCGCGACGGTCGGCCGGAGTGCGGCGGGAACGGCATGTTCGTCGGGCATGCGGCGGGTACACTAACGGAAACGGGGGTGGGCAGCCATGAGTATCTGGTTCAGGCAGTTCACGATCGACGAGGTCCGCAAGTTCCAGCACGACACGATGGGCGCACATCTCGGCATCGAGGTCGTCGCCATCGGACCGGACCATCTCGACGCAAGGATGCCGGTCGACCACCGCACGATGCAGCCGGATCGCATTCTGCACGGCGGCGCCTCGGTCGCGCTCGCGGAAACGCTCGGCAGTGTCGGCGGCTCGATGTGCGTGGACCGCGAGCGCTTCCAGATCGTCGGCCAGGAGATCAATGCGAATCACCTCCGGCCGGCGATGAGCGGGCACGTGACTGGCCGCGCACGGCCGGTTCACCTCGGACGCCGGAGCCAGGTCTGGAACATCGAGATCACCGACGACAACAAACGGCTCATCTGCGTCTCGCGGCTCACGATCGCAGTCATCGAACGCCAGCCCCGGTAATGCTGCCCTATACTTCCGTGATGCGAACTGTCTTCGGCATTGCAATCATGCTTGCAGCAACGGCCTGCGGCCAGACCGGGTCGCTGTACCTGCCGGATGAGTCCGTCGAGACGCCAGTCGAGATCCGCGCACCTGCTCCTGCTTCTGCTCCTGCCCCGGTGGACGACGACAAGGAAAAGAAAGACACCCAGCCGCCGGGTGGCTGACGCCTATGGCCAGGACCGGCAAGCTCTGGCTGGTGGACGGCTCGTCCTATCTCTACCGCGCGTTCTTCGCGCTGCCGCCTCTCACAACCTCGACGGGCGTGCCGACCGGGGCCGTGCTCGGCGTCCTCAACATGCTGAACAAGCTGCTCAAGGACGAGAACCCGGAGCTGATCGCCGTCGTGTTCGACGCGCCCGGACGGACTTTTCGCGACGAGCTGTTCGAGGAATACAAGGCGCACCGGCCACCGATGCCGGACGACCTGCGCTCGCAGATCGCGCCGCTGATCGAGGCAATCCCGGCACTCGGCCTGCCGCTTCTTCGGATCGAAGGCGTCGAAGCCGACGACGTCATCGGCACGCTGGCCGAGCGCGCGGCCAGCGAAGGACTCGAGGTCGTCATCTCCACCGGCGACAAGGACATGGCGCAGCTCGTCAACGACCGCATCACCTGCGTCAACACGATGTTCGACACGAAGCTCGACCGGGCCGGCGTCAAGGCGAAGTTCGACGTGCTGCCCGAGCAGATCGTCGATTACCTCGCGCTTGTCGGCGACAGCTCGGACAACATTCCCGGCGTCCCGAAGGTCGGCCCGAAGACCGCCGCGAAATGGCTCAATGAATACGGCAGTCTCGACGGCACCGTCGCACACGCGAAAGACATCGCGGGAAAGGTCGGCGAGAGCCTGCGCGAGAATCTCGAGACGCTCGAGCTGTCCCGCAAACTTGCGACGATCCGCCGCGATCTCGAGCTGCCCCTCGCCCCGAAGGAATTGACGCGTAAGGCGCCGGACGCCGCGGTGCTCGGTGCCTTGTATCGCCGCCTCGAAATGAATTCGCTGCTCCGCCAATTGACCGGCACCGCTGCGCAGAGTGCCGGCGGCGGGGATGCTGCGAGCGAGCGCGTACGGGCCGGCGCCGCGAGCCAGCGGACAGCCCCGCCGCCGGCACCCGCGCGGGACTACGAGACAATTACCACCGAGAAGCAACTCGCCTCCTGGATGGCCGCACTGACCAAGGCGCCGCTCTTCGCCTTCGACACCG
>CAYPQX010000017.1:0-5458 GCA_964412975.1 uncultured Steroidobacteraceae bacterium | reverse complement strand
CGGGACACGCTTGATGCCCTGAACGGCACCAATCCGTCCCAGTTCGCGCTTCCGGACGACACCGTCACCGACGGCGAGGGCATGGAGCTTTCGCTGATGGTTGGCATCAACAGTGGCGACGGCCGCGGCAACCTCACGGCTTACGCCACGGTGTTCGACAGCAAGCAGGTACTGCAGGGCGATCGCGACTACTCGGCCTGCTCGCTCGCCGCGAACCCGACGGATTCCTTCGGTTGCGGCGGTTCGGGCACGAGTGCGGGCGGTCTCTTCACGGACTTCACAAACTACTACCTGACGGTCGACACCGCGGACTCGTTCCGAGACTTTGCGGGCACCGACCTGTACAACTTCGGCCCGCTGAACCACTACCAGCGTCCGGAGCGCCGTTACAGCCTCGGTGCAATGGGTCACTACGAGTTCAGCGAACATGCGGACGTCTACACGCAGTTGATGTTCACGGACTATGAGTCGGTCGCGCAGATTGCCCCGGGCGGCAATTTCTTCGATACCAACTCAATCAACTGTGATAATCCGTTGCTTCCGGTCAACAGCCTGGCGACGATCGGTTGCGGTCCCGCGGAAATCGCGGCCGGCACCGACGTCCCCTTCTACATCGGCCGCCGCAACGTCGAGGGTGGTGGACGGCAGCAGTCGTTTGCGAACTCGTCGTTCCGCATTGTGTCGGGCCTGCGTGGCTCGATCAACGACGGCTGGGGCTACGATGTATCCGCCCAGTATTCCAATACGTCGGCTACTGCTTCCACCCTGAACTACTTCGTGATCAACCGCCTGCAGCGGGCGCTCGACGTCATCGACGTCGGCGGTGTCCCGACCTGCCAGTCGGTAATCGACGGCAGCGATCCGAACTGCGTGCCCTGGAATCCGTTCGTGGCAGGCGGAGTGGATGCGACTCAGCTCAACTACCTGCAGGCCAAGGGCATCCAGGTCGGACGGCTGAACCAGGAGATCTACAACGGCGTTGTCAACGGCGATCTCGGCGTCTATGGCGTGAAGACGCCCTGGGCGAGCGATGGTCTTCAGGTCGTGTTCGGTGCGGAATACCGGCGCGACACGCTCGACAACAAGGTTGATGCATTGCAGGAGCAGGCGCAGTTGGCCGGCTCCGGCGGCGCTACGATCGGCATAACGGGCGCGACCAAAGTCGAGGAACTCTTCATGGAGGCCCGCATCCCGCTCGCGCAGGACCAGGCGTTCGCAGAGAGCCTGTCGTTCGATACCGCCTATCGGTACTCGGACTACGGCAGCGGCGTACAGACCGACACGTACAAGGCAGGCCTCGAGTGGGCGCCAGTTTCGGACGTTCGCTTCCGTGGCAGCTACCAGCGTGCCGTTCGTGCCGCCAACATCGTGGAACTCTTCACCGCTCAGGGCTTCAACCTGTTCGACGCGAACGGCGACCCCTGCGGTGCGGCGGATCGCGACCCGAACGCGAGCGATGCGGAGTGCATCGCGACGGGCGTGCCTGCGAACCGCGTCGGTTCGCCGTCGCTCGACAGTCCGGCGGGCCAGTATCAGTTCCTCCAGGGTGGCAACGTGAACCTGGTACCTGAAACCTCGGATACGCAGTCGTATGGCGTCGTCTTCACACCGCGATTCGCGCCGGGCCTTGCGATCACGGTCGACTACTTCGACATCCAGATCGACGACACGATTTCGGCCTTCGGTTCGGTCAACACCTGGACGGCGTGCTACACCAACAACGATGCCGATGCCTGCGCACGAATCCAGCGCAATCCGAACGGACAGCTCTGGGTCGGTAACGGCAATGTGGTGGATACCAACATCAACCTCGGTTCGTTGTCGACGCAAGGCTACGACATCAATATCGGGTACACGGGTCTGGAGATGGGCCGGTTCGGCAGCCTGGCGTTCAACGTGACGGGCACCTACCTGCTCAACCTGATCACTGATCCGGGTGCCGGCATCGATCCGTATGACTGCGTGGGCTTCTACTCGTCGGTCTGCAGCTCGGTCCTGCCAGGCACACCGACGGCGCAGTGGCGTCACCGCTTCCGGACGAGTTGGCAGACCCCGTGGGATCTGGACCTGTCCTTGACCTGGCGTTACTACGGTGAAACCGAGGGCCTCACCGCGGCCAACAATCCGCTACCCCATGACCGCATCGATCGAATTCTCCCCGCGGAGAGCTATTTCGACCTCGCGGCGAACTGGGCGGTCACGGAGAAGGCCTCGGTCACGCTCGGCATCAACAATGTCCTGGACGACAACCCGTCGATCAGCGCCAGCGTCGGCACAACCGGCAACGGCAACACATTCCCGCAAACCTACGACGCCCTCGGTCGCTATGTCTTCCTGCGGGCGACGGTTGGCTTCTAAGACCGATTCAAGATAGCTCCCTGTAAAACCACTCGCGGCGGTCCATAGGGACCGCCGCTTTTTTGGTGATATGTCGCCGTGAAACCTGCGCCGCCGAAAGCGGTCTTCATAGCACGATGCTGCTGCTGAACTCGTTGCCGAAGGTGGAAGATACGCCCGAGAACCGCGAGTTCCGGAAGTACTTCTATTCGAAATGGGGCAAGGAGACCTGCATCATCTCGGCCCGCGAGCGGCAGGGTGAGTACCCGGACTTCACGCAACGGCTTTCCATCAAGGCGGCCTGGGGCGGCCCCGAGCACTACCACCTCGACGGCCGCACGGTGTCGGTCGATGACGACACCTACCTGCTCATCAACGACCAACGCACCTATGGCAGCTCGCTACGGAGTTGCCGGCCGGTGCACAGCTTCAGCATTTTCTTCCGTCCGGGCCTCGCCGAGGAAGTGCTAGGCGCGTTGCTGACGCCTGCGGACCGCGCTCTCGAGAGCGACGAACCCGCGCCGCGTCCAACCGAGTTCGCCGAAATGCTGCGGCCGCATGACAGCCATGTCTCCCCGATCCTGCGTAACATTGCCCGCCAGGTCGACCGGGGATTCAGCGACGAGATGTGGTACGAGGAGCAGCTGAGCTTCCTGCTCGAGAGATTGCTGCGCGTTCATCGGGCGGACATCAAGATCGCCGAATCGCTGGGCAGTTCGCGGCAGGCCACGCGCGTCGAAATATTCCGGCGGATCGGCTGGAGCACCGATTACATCAACACCTTCTACGCGCGCGCGCTGACCATGGAGGGACTCGCCAGTTCGGCCTGCCTTTCCAAGTTCCACTTCGTCCGCTTGTTCAGCGCCGTCCACGGCGTGACACCCTTCGTGTACCTGCAGCGAAAGCGTGCCGAGGTCGCAAGGCGCCTGTTGCTCTCGACGAAGTTCAACCTCGACCGGATCGCCGCACGGGTCGGTTTCGACAGCCACTCCACGATGTTCCGCCAGCTTCGGCGGCTGACCGGCGTCAATGCGCGGACGCTGCGGCTCCGCGCCGGGCGGCACGCGGACGGGATGCGCTTGACCGCCGCGGCACCGCCCGTCACTCACTGAGTCCGCCTGCTTGCCGTCCCGCCGAGCGGCGAAGGCCCTTGTCTGAGGTTCACTCTATTGGTAAGCTAATACTTACCTATTAGTCTCTTCGGATGCAGACGCATGAACATTCCGATGCATTGCGCAGGCGCGGTAATCCTGGGACTGACACTCAATACGACCGCGCAGGCCCGTGAAGCCCGCCAGGTCATCCACGAGGTGACCATAAACGCCCCTACTGCGACACTCTGGAATCACTGGACGACCTTGTCGGGACTTCAGACTCTCTTCATCCCGCCGAAACCACCCTTGCAGGGAAAGATCGAACTGCGACCCAACGGACCGTATGAGCTGTACTTCCTGATGGACAATCCAGAAGGCATGAGGGGCGGCGAGGAATCAAGGATCATCGCCTACCAGGACGAGCGAATGCTGTCGTTCACCTGGAAGAACACGCCCGACTGGACGATCCGGCCGTTCCTGACGCACGTGATCGTGACGTTTGAGGAGCTGACGCCAAGGCAAACGCGCTTGAGGCTCGCCCAAAGCGGTTTCGGCGACGGCGGAGAGTGGGACACGGCCTACGAGTACTTCACCGACGCATGGGCTCGGGTGCTCAATCGATTGGTGACGCGGTACGGCGGCGAAAAGGGATGAGGAAGCGATCGCAGAGCAGAACCGTAGGCGTCTTATCGCGTGACGTTGAGCGCAATTCCGATGCCGGCTTCGTCGCGACGCGGGAGTTACCGTGCAGCGAGGTACTCCGAGAACCGACGACCAAGGACCTGGCCCCATCCAGACTCGTAACGGTCGCGAATTTCGCGGGCCGTGACGCCGAATTTCTCCCACTCGTTGTGGACCAGCCTGACGACCGATCCCTCGCCATCAGCTGAAAAACCCAAGGTGACCTTCGACGCCTGGTCGGCGGGTCTCCCGACGTGCCACGTGAAAGTCACGCTCCGCGGCGGATCCCATTCAAGGATGCTGCCCCATTGCTGGCGGGTGCCATCCTTCCAGAGCTCGTAGATATGGCCGCCCACATGACGCTCGAACACGATCCGTTCGACCTTGTCCGCCCCGCCCAGGGAATGAGTGGCAGCGGGCCACCAGGCAGCAATCTCTTCGGTAAACGCCCTGAAGGCGGTCTCCGGCGGACAGTCCGTCCTGAGTTGCTTTTCAACCGGCGGAATCGGGGGGGCCGTCATCGCTTTCCTTTCGCGCGGGTGCGTGACGGCTTGCCCTTCCCGTCCAGGTGCGCCGCAAATGCAGCGAGCGCGTCATCCCAGAACGAATCCAGGTATACGCGGAGGGCGCTCAGGCCGCGCGCATCGATGCTGTAAAAGACCCGGCGCCCGGCGGCGTGCTCCTTGACGAGGCCTGAGTCCTTGAGAACCTTGAGATGCTGCGAAACGGCGGGCCGGCTGACCGGCAACCCTTCCGCAATGTCGCCCACTGCCCGTGGACCTTTACGGAGCTTCGCGAATACAACGCGCCGGGTCCTGTCGCCCAGCGCGGCAAAGACTGTCTCTACGTCGGCAGGCATCGCGACCTCATGGTTGGTAAGTATATACTTACCTTAAAAGAAAACCCAGGGGCCGGTAATGCGGGTCCCGCCCTCTCCTGCCGCTGCATTGGCCGCACAGCTGCGAACCGATGCCGGCGTTCAGAGGTTGCCCTTCTCCCACGGACCCCAGATGGCGAAGGTGATGCCGGGCCTCTGGATGTTCACGAAGAGAACGTCGCCGCCCTGATCGAAGCAGGCGCCGGCCCATTCCGAGCCCACGTACCAGTCGGGGAAGATGTGTTTTCCGGCGCGCACAACTTCCTCGAGCTCGACTGAAACATTGTTCTTGGCGAACGTGTAGGAGTCGCCGGCCTCGGTGAGGCCGATGAGTCGCGTGCCCGGGCCGTTACTATCCGTTATCGAATCGCCGTCTTCGCAGAGCAGGATGCCTCCACGAGGGCTCACGGCAATATTGTCGATGGTGTCGCCGACCTGCTGGTTGCCCGCGACGAAGATCGCCTGCAAC
>CAYPQX010000016.1:0-3537 GCA_964412975.1 uncultured Steroidobacteraceae bacterium | reverse complement strand
GCATCTTCCAGCGCAAGCGGCGCTGCGACGGTACGCCCGCGGCCGATGAACCTCATGCGGTCGGTCTCGTATGAAACCTCGGTGATGGCGGCGTCCCGCACAGCAAGAAGCTGGAAAGACCACGGCACATGCTCGCCAATCGAGCGCGGCCTGCGTGTGCAGAGGATCGCGTGGCGCACGCGGATTATCTGCGTTTGCACAAACAGGCTGCCGAACGAAGGCTGGATTGCATCCGCGACGGGCGGCGCGAGTACGACTTCCGAGTAACTCGTCAACTCGATCGTCCGGCGCACGCTGGCGTGATTGGTGATGCGCACGCGTCGCAGCTCGATGTCATCTTCCGGTGAAACGACGATTTCGGAATACGTCTCGTAGTCGTGGTCGCGGCGCCGGAATTCCGCGCGCCCCACGGAGAACGTGGCCTCGTAGGTGTCTGCCCGTTCGAGCGTGGGCTGGTGGGTCGCCGACCAGAATTGGCCGGTTTCGACGTCGCGGAGATAAAAAAACGTGCCCCAGTTGTCGCGCGTACTGTCTTCGCGCCAGCGGGTGAGCGCGAAATCCCTCCAGCGGCTGTAGCCGCCGCCCGCATTCGTGACCATCACATGGTAGCGTCCATTGGACAGCAGCTGGACCTCGGGCGCCGGCGTATCGGCGTCGATCGGTGCCTGCGGCAATCGCTCCGCCGCATCGATGAATGCGCTGCCGTCTGAATGCTCGGCAACGTGCTTGTGAAATGCCGAAGCCTTTGGAATTCGTTCTTGCAGCAGTAACAGGGCGGCCTTGAACAAGGGGTCCGATTCGAATCGCCGCTGCATCGGCCGATCGAATATCACGTGCGCGAGCGAGAGCAGGTTCATTGCCTGGTGGTGCGCCATGAATGACCGCACGATGGCGCTCGTCTGGCCGCGCTCCACGCGGGAGGGGGTGTAGTCCATGGCCTCGTAGAATCCAAAGCGCCCTTCGAGACCGCAGGCGGCCAGGCGCTCCAGGTTTTCGCAGGCAGCCTCCGGCTCGACCATCAACGCGAGCGCGGTGGCATACGGGGCCACGACCAGATCCTCCGCAAGGCCGCGTGTAAAGCCGAGCCCCGGCACGCCGAAAGCGTGGTACTGGTAGTTCAGGTTCGCGTCGACGGTGTTGTAACCGGACTCGGACACGCCCCAAGGCAGGGAATGCTGGCGACCGTAGGTCATCTGCCTCGCCACCGCCGCCCGGTAGGTCTGGTCGAGCAGCGTTCCGTCATACGTGGGCATCACCAGGAGCGGCATAAGGTACTCGAACATCGAGCCGCTCCAGGACACGAGCACGGGCTTACCGCCCGCCGTCGTCAGCAGACGCCCCAGCGCGAACCAGCTTTCCTGGGGCAACTCCCCCTGGGCGATCGCAACGAAGGTACTGAGCCTGGCTTCCGATGCCAGCAGGTCGTAGAAGCTGGTGTCCCGCCGGTGCTCGTCGACGTTGAATCCGATCGCAAGCAGGTGGCGCGTCCGGTCATACAGGAACTCGTAATTCGCGGTCGCAAGCGCCGAGGCCTGATGCGCCAGCCGTTCGCAGTCGGCAATGCGCGCGGCCGCGCGCTCGCCTCCCAGTGCGACCAGCACACGCAGTTCCGTCAGCCACTGCTGTTCTTCCGGCTCCAACTCCTGGTTGAGTCGCCGCTCGATGGCGGACAGTGGCTGCCGGGCGTCACTTGCCAGGTCGCGAAGCGTCGGGACGGCGTCGATTTCAGGGAACGGGTTTTCGCTCCTCGTCGCTGCGGGCAGGTCGAGCCATGGCGCCAGAAATCGCAGGTCATCGAGCGCATCACGTGACTGCCGCAGCAGGGCGGCCGCCCACAGGGTCGCTTCGTCCTCAGGCAGGCTGGCCGAGTCGGCGGCCAGGGTCGCTGCCGCATCTGCTACAGCCTCGAGTTGTCGCTTGATGACGGGCAGCGTTGGCCCGTGTGATTCACGGGCCGTGTTCAGCAACGACTGCAGTTGGCGAAGCGCTGCCCGGCCCGGGTCCGGCGTGGTGTCCGCGAGCAGGCGGAGCGTATCGACGAGGCCCTCGAATACGCGCGAGCCAACGATCTGCCGATCGGGAAGGGCGAGCAGTCCCGCTCGCAGGGTCAGGAGATGTCCGGCGAGATTGCCGCTGTCCACCGACGAGATGTAGCGTGGCGCCAGCGGTTTCAGGCTCTGCGTGTCGTACCAGTTGTAAAAGTGCCCCTGATGTCGCTCCAGCGAAGCCATGGTCTGAAACGCGTTTGTGGTGCGCTGGATCAATGCACCGGGCGAGATGTAGCCAAAGTCCCAGGCGGACAGATTCGCAAGCTGCGTCAGCCCCATGTTGGTCGGCGACGTGCGATGCGCGATTGCGGGACCCGGATGCTCCTGAAAATTGTCAGGTGGGAGCCAGTTTTCCTCTTCGACCACGAACTGTTCGAAAAAGGCCCAGGTTCTTCGCGCAATCCGGCGCAGGAAGAGGGTCTGCTCCCGGGTCAGTTCCGTCGCGCGACGGACCAGCGGCCGGCTGAGCCACCAGGCGAGAAGGGGGGCGGCCAGCCAGAGTACGAAGACCGGCGCGGCGATGGCCAGCACTCCGGGCCTCCATGTCGCGAGTCCGACCGCAGCGATGCCGGCGAAAAAGGACGTGGACCACATCGAACGATATGCCGCGAAGAGGTCGGGTCCCGACTGACGGTCGTCGTAGGCACTCCATTCCAGCAACCGCCGCCGAGAGACCAACATGCGCCAGGCGGTCCGCACGACCGCCGTCGTGCTGACGACCGCCTCGTAGGGAAGGCAGGCAATCCCGAAGAGTGCTTGCGCCAGGCTGCGTCCCACCGAGCGCATTGCCTCGGCGAGATGCTGGCTCAAGAGCGCGTGCTCACGCCTGCGCAGCAAGGTGACAATGCCGATCGACAGCGGCGGGATCAGTACGATACCTGCGACGGCCAGGATCCAGGCAAGGGCGTGCGGAGCGGCAAACCAGCCGTAGAGAAGCAGCAGAACCAGGGCCGCGGGTACGAGGCTCCGCCGCAGGTTGTCGATGATTTTCCAGCGCGACAGCACGGACAGCGGATTTGGCAGGCTTTGATGTTCCGGACCCGGAACCCGCGGCAGCAGCCAGCGCGCGATTTGCCAGTCGCCGCGGATCCAGCGTTCCTGCCGGCTCGCATCCGCCTCGTAGCGGGCGGGATAGTCCTCGTACAGGTGCACGTCGCTCAATAGACCTGAGCGTGCATAGCAGCCTTCGAGCAGGTCGTGACTGAGAATCCGGTTCTCGGGGAAACGGTCCTTGATCGCGCGCTCGAAGGCATCCACGTCGTAGATGCCCTTGCCGATGAACGAGCCCTCGCCGAACAGATCCTGGTAGACGTTGGAAACCGAGCGCGTGTACGGGTCGAGTCCCGGCTCGCTGCCGCAGAGTTGCGCGTAGCGCGAGGGCTGGGCCCAGGACAGGCTCGCGGCCACGCCGGGCTGCAGGATGCCGTAGCCATCGGCAACGCGGCCCAGGCGTTCGTCGTAGCGCGGCCGATTCAGCGGGTGCGCCATC
>CAYPQX010000015.1:0-8420 GCA_964412975.1 uncultured Steroidobacteraceae bacterium | reverse complement strand
TGTCCGAGCGCGTCGCAAGGCTCGAAAAAGACAACGATCAGCTTCGCACCGAGAACGCAGCGCTCCGCGAAAGCACGGATCGCATGGAAGCGACCACGGACTACCTGCGCGACAACGCTTCTGCCACCCGCAAGCAGCTCGCGGAGGAGGCGCCGAAGGTTGCGGAAGCGGAGCGCATCAGCAAGGCCGCGGATTGGGCCTCGCGCATCGGCTGGAAGGCCGACATGCGCTATCGCCATGAGCATGTCGATCCCGAGGAGACGGTCGACGACCAGACGCGGCAGCGCATCCGCGCCCGGCTCGCGATGACCGCAAAGATCAACGATACGCTGACCGGAACCATCGGGATCGCGACCAGTGGCGGCTCCAACGATCCGCGCTCGACGAACCAGACCTTGGGCGAAGGCTGGACCCGCAAAGGGGTCGCACTCGACCTCGCCTATGTGGACTGGAAGCCGGTCGACGGCTTCGCGATGCAGCTCGGCAAGATGCCGCAGCCCTGGTACAAGGTCGCCGGGTATTTCTTCGACAACGACATCAACCCGGAAGGCATCGCCGCTCGCTATGCGGGCGGCCCATTCTTTGCAAATGCCTTCGGGTACTACCTCTCGGAGCGCAGCACGGCCTCCGACGCCACGCTGCTCGGCGGACAGCTCGGCGCCACCGGCAGCGTCGGCGGCGTCAAGCTCACGGGTGCCATCGGCTACTTCGACGTTGGTTCGGTGCAAGGCCAGGTCACGACGACCAACGCGACCCCGTGCACGGCCAACAATGCGTTCTTCGGCGGACCGCAGGGCAATACGACGGTACTCAACGCGACAGGCTGCCCGGTCCTCGTCAACGACTTCAACATGATCGAGGCCCTCGCCCAGGCGGAATTCAACCTGGGAAACCAGCCGCTGCAGATCTACGCGCAGTACGTCCAGAACCAGGAAGCAAACGACCTCGATACCGGCTATCTCGCGGGCTTCAATGTCGGCAAGGCGGGCAATCCTCGCAGCTGGGAATTCGGCTACGCCTACGCGGTGATCGAGAAGGACGCGCAGTTCGGCCAGTTCGTCGACTCGGATTTCGGCGGCGGCGTTACGGACGTTGACGGCAGCGTATTCAAGATCGGCTACGCTCCGGCCAGGAACTGGGTGCTGAACGGCACGTATTTCATGAACAACCGTTTTATCGATGCGCCGGGTGCGACCGAGAGCGATTACGACCGCTACCAGATCGACATGAGCTTCAAGTTCTGAGATTTGCAGCTGTCACGTGCCTGTCACGCGACAGGGATAGGGTGGCCGCAGATGACGAGCAATGATCGCCGCGCAAGGACATTTAAGTGTAATTAAAGCAAGGAGTTATAGAACGTTATGAAAGCAATTTCGCTGTTGACCGCCGCGACCCTCGCGCTTGCCGGCCTGGCACTCGCGCCGAAGGCCGATGCGCAGGTGATCAAGATCGACGGCTCGAGCACGGTGTTTCCAATCACCGAGGCGGTCGCCGAGGAGTTCCAGATCCAGAAGCGCGGCAAAATCCGCGTGACGGTTGGAATCTCCGGCACCGGCGGCGGGTTCAAGAAGTTCTGTCGCGGCGAGACGGATATCCAGGACGCATCGCGCCCGATCCTTGCAATGGAGATGGAAGCGTGTCGCGCCGCGGGCATCAAGTACTACGAATTGCCGGTTGCGTATGACGCACTGACCGTGATCGTGCACCCACAGAACAACTGGATCAGCCAGCTCACGCTCGATGAGCTGAAGAAGATGTGGGAACCGGCTGCGCAAGGAAAGATCTTGCGCTGGAACCAGATCAATCCGAAATGGCCGAATGAGAAACTTACACTGTTCGGGCCGGGATCTGATTCCGGCACCTTCGACTATTTCACCGAGGCCGTGACCGGCAAATCCAAGTCGAGCCGCGGCGATTACACGGGCAGCGAGGACGACAACGTGCTGGTCCAGGGCGTCGCAAGCAACAAGAATGCACTTGGCTACTTTGGCTATGCGTATTACCTGCCGAATGCGAACCGGCTGAAGGCCGTGCCGATTGTCGGGAAGTCGGGCAAGGCGGTCGGGCCGTCGCTCGACAACGTCGTCAACGGCAGCTACGAACCGTTCTCGCGGCCGATCTTCATCTATGTCAGCGAGAAGTCGGCGCTGCGGCCGGAGGTCAGGGAGTTCGTCGAGTACTATCTGTCCAAAGGCGTGCCGCTGATCGAGGAAGTGAAATACGTACCGCTGCCCGCGAAGGCATACGAGCTTGCAGCGAAGCATTTCCGTGAGGGCAAGCTCGGCACGGTCTTCGGCGGAGTGCCGGAGGTCGGCCTCAAGGTCGAGGATCTGCTGGCTCGCGAAACAAAGCTTTGAGTCGTTTGCCAAGCGCAGGCCGCCCGTCTAGCCTGTGCCCTCTGTGAACAAGAGGGGGGCGGGATCGTTCGATCCCGCTCCCGCTTTACCGGGGCAATCATCGGGTGGGGGCGTGCGCGGCGACAAGCCATGAGCGAAATCACTGCCGTTTCACCAACGGGCACGCCCGCGGGCCTCCGGTTCCGCAAGGCGCGCGATCGCGTGGTGGAGGCAGGACTCCTGCTCGCAGCGCTGGTCGCCGTGTTTACGACCCTCGCGATCGTATACGTCCTGGTCGTTGAATCACTGCCGTTCTTCCGCGTCGTGTCGCTGGTCGATTTCCTGACCGACACGATGTGGATCCCGCTTTTTGCCGAGCCGCGCTATGGAATCATGCCGCTGGTCGCTGGCACGCTAGTCACGACCATGGTGGCGCTTGCCGTCGCGATTCCGGCAGGAACGATCATCGCCATATACCTGAGTGAGTTCGCTCCGTACAAGTTGCGTGAGACGATCAAACCGGCACTCGAATTGCTCGGAGCCGTGCCGACCGTCGTCTACGGTTACTTCGCGCTCTTGATCGTGACACCGTTCCTGCAGAAGCTGATTCCGGGCCTGCCGGGATTCAACATGCTGTCGGCAGGGCTCGTGATCGGCATCATGATCATCCCCTACGTCGCCTCGGTCAGCGAGGACGCCATGCGGGCGGTCCCGAACTACATGCGCGAGGGCAGCTATGCGATGGGCGCGACACGCTTCCAGACTGCAACGCGTGTCGTCGTTCCGGGTGCGCTCTCGGGCATCGCGGCAGCCTACATCCTCGGCATCTCGCGTGCCGTCGGCGAAACGATGGTCGTCGCGATCGCTGCGGGCCTGCAGCCGAACCTGACCTGGGATCCGACCCAGCCGGCGGCCACGATCACCGCATTCATCGTGCAGGTAAGCCTCGGCGACCTGCCGCACGACAGCATCGGCTACCAGTCTATTTTTGCCGCCGGCCTCGTGCTCATGCTGATGACGCTGGTCTTCAATATCGCGGGCTTTTCGCTGACACGCAGATTCCGCGAGGCTTACTGACATGCACGCGACGACTACGGAAACATCGCTCCAGCAAATCCGCGCCGACGTCAGCCGGCGCAAGGTCCTCGATCAGATCTTCGTGATGGTGGGCCTCCTGATCATGTTCTCGGCGCTGCTGGTGCTGGTGATCCTGTTCCTCGATCTCGTGCAAACTGGCTCGCCCAAGCTGAACTGGGATTTCCTGACGTCTTTCCCTTCGCGCAAGGCCGAGCGCGCCGGCATCCTGTCGGCCTGGGTCGGCACTTCGCTGATCATGCTCACGACTGCGGCCGTGACGATGCCGATCGGGGTGGCGGCGGCGATCTATCTCGAGGAGTACGCGCCCAAGAACTGGCTGACGGCGATCATCGAGATCAACGTGACGAACCTTGCCGGCGTACCGTCCATCATCTACGGCCTGCTCGCACTCGGCCTCTTCGTGTACCAGTTCAATCTCGGGCAGAGCATCGCGACCGCGGGCCTGACCCTGTCGCTCCTGATCCTCCCGATCGTCATCGTTGCGACCCGCGAGGCGCTCCGTGCGGTTCCGCGCGCAATCCGGGAGGCCGCCTATGCGCTCGGGGCGACGCGCTGGGAAGTCACCGCACATCACGTCCTGCCGTACTCGACTGGCGGCATCCTGACCGGCATGATCATCGGCCTCTCGCGTGCCATCGGCGAAACCGCACCGCTGATCACGATCGGGGCGCTGTCGTTCATCGCCTTTTTGCCGGAATCGCCGTTCAAGGGCGATTTCCCCTTCTTCTCTTTCGCCTGGCTCGGTGAGGCATTCACCGCAATGCCGATCCAGATGTTCAACTGGGTCTCGCGCCCGGACCCGGCATTCCAGGTCAATGCGGCCGCGGCCGGCGCCATCCTGCTCGGCATGACGCTGCTGATGAACGGCATCGCGATCTATGTCCGCTACCGCTTCCGCAAGAGAATCAACTGGTGAGCACCATGCAGCCCGGATCCAGTACCTCCGACAGTCCGGCGCGGCCGGCAGGTTCGACCCAGGCAGTCGACGGCAAGCCCATGACGCCGCGGCCGACCGTCGAAGTGACGCGGGCTCCCGCTGAAGCGGAAGAGCACCTGGTCGTGAAGTCCCGCGCGGAAGGCCTCTCCTTCTATTACGGCGCGGTCAGGGCGCTCAAGGACCTCAATATCGAGATCCGCGAAAAGCGCGTGACGGCGCTGATCGGGCCGTCCGGTTGCGGCAAGACGACATTCCTGCGCTGCTTCAACCGCATGCACGACCTGACGCCCGGCACGCGATACGAGGGCCGGATCCTTCTTTTTCCGGATTCAATCGACCTGGTCGACAAGGCAGTCGATCCGATCGAAGTGCGGATGCGCATCGGCATGGTGTTCCAGAAGCCGAACCCGTTTCCGAAGACGATCTTCGAGAACGTGGCCTACGGCCTTCGCGTGCGCGGCATGCGCTCGAGCGCCCGCATCGAGGAGGAAGTCGAGCGCGCCCTGCGCCGCGCCGCGATCTGGGATGAGGTCAAGGACCGCATGGACGATTCGGGGCTCTCGCTGTCGGGCGGCCAGCAGCAGCGGCTTTGCATCGCGCGCGCGCTCGCGACCAATCCGGAGATCCTGCTGTTCGACGAGCCGACCTCGGCCCTCGACCCGATCGCAACTGCCCGCATCGAGGAACTGATCGCGGAACTGCGCGACCAGGTGACGGTCATCATCGTCACGCACAACATGCAGCAGGCCGCCCGCGTTTCCGATTACACGGCATTCATGTACCTCGGCGAACTGGTCGAATTCGACAACACCAGCAAGCTCTTCACGAATCCTTCGCAGAAGGCGACCGAAGACTACATCACCGGCCGGTACGGCTGAGCGGGCGCAGGGAGGCGACGTGAACGAGCCGAGCGAAGGGCACACCTTCAAGCCCTACGACGGGGCCCTGTCGGACCTGCGGCTGCGCGCGCATGCCATGGGATCCCTGGTGGCCGAGCAGGTCGAAACTGCGGTCAGGGCGCTGCTGGATTCGGACCGCGAGGCAGCGGAGGGTGTCCTGGTCCGCGAGCGGCAGATCAACGCCTACCAGACCGAGATCGAGGCCGAAAGCTTCCGGTTGCTGGCGCAGCGCGCCCCGGTCGCGAGCGACCTCAGGATGGTGCTCGCGATCTCGCGGGCCGTAACCGACCTGGAGCGCGCCGGCGACGAGGCCAAGAAGATCGCGCGCTTTGCGCTCGCGAGTGCAGGCCATACGGCTGGCGGTCCGTCGCGCGTGATGCACAGGCCATTGCGCCACATGGCGGAACTTGCGTCCGAGGCGATGCGGGTCGCGGTCGACGCGCTCGACCGCGGTGATGCCGGGGTCGCACACGATGTCGCGCGCCTCGACCGGGAACTCGACCAGGAGTTCGAGGCGGCCTTGCGGCAGCTGATGACCGTCGCAATGGAGCGGACGCGCCTGCTGCGGCCGGTCTTCGACACCGTGTTCGCGCTGAAGGGCCTTGAACGGATCGGGGATCACGCGAAGAACGTGGCCGAGCACGTCGTGTTCCTCGTGAGCGGCGCGGACGTGCGGCACGCCGCGGCGCGCGAACGAGATCTGCCCGCCCGGACCTCTCAGCATTGATATGATGATTTGACGCCGGCGCTGCCGGCCTGGGATGCGCTCCATGGAATCCGCCGATCTGAGTCAGCACACGTCCCGAAGGTTCAACGAGGACATGGAGCGCGTACGCACGCGCGTCATGCAGATGGGCGGTTTCGTCGAGGAGCAGCTCCAGCGTGCCGTCACGGCACTCATCGAGGGCGACAGCAGCCTCGGTGAGGAAGTCGCGCGCGACGATTACCGCGTCAACCAGATGGAAGTCGAGATCGACGAGGAGTGCGGACGCATCATCGCCACGCGCCAGCCGACAGCCTCGGATCTCCGCGTGATGGTCGCCATCATCAAGACGATCACCGATCTCGAGCGGATCGGCGACGAGGTGGAAAAGGTCGGCTATATCGCGGCACGGCTCGCGACCATGGAGAAGCCGTCCGACAACTACCGGGAGATCCGGCATCTCGGAAAGCTCGTCACCGAGATGGTGCACGATGCGCTCCATTCCTTCGCGCGGCTCGATGCCGACGAGGCCTTCGAAGTCGCCCGTCGCGACCGGACGGTGGACGAGGAATACGAGGCAATTCAGCGCCAGAACATCACGTTCATGATGGAAGATCCGCGCTCAATCCGGCGGGCGCTCGAGATCATGTGGGTCGTGCGGGCGCTCGAGCGGATCGGCGATCATGCCAAGAACATCTGCGAGTACACCGTGTACATGGTCCACGGCAAGGACATCCGCCACCTGTCGCTCGACGACGCGGAACGCCAGATCCGCGACTTCGCGCGCGAACGCAAGGGCGCCTGATGATCTCGCGCCGCGCGGGCAACTGGCTCGGTGCCGGTGCCTGCGCGGCCGCGCTCGCTCTTGCCTTCTACTCCCAGTACGGCATGGGACTCGTGCCCTGCCACCTCTGTGTTTTCCAGCGCTTCACCATGGCGGCACTCGGAATCGTCTTCCTGCTGGCAGCGCTTGCTTCGCGCCCCGGAGCGCGCGGCGTCGCGTTTGCCGTGCTGGTTGCGCTCGCCGGACTCGCGACCGTCGTGACGGCCGGCCGGCATGTCTGGATACAGCTGCAGCCCGAAGGATCGGTGCCGGCCTGCGGCGCCGACCTCGCGTTCATGCTCGACGTTTTCCCGCTCACCGAGGTGATCCTCAAGGTCTTCAAGGCGGGCGGCGAGTGCGCCAAGGTCGACTGGTCTTTCGTCGGACTCTCGATGCCAGCCTGGGTCCTTGTCTTCGCGCTCGCGCTCACCGCGGGCGGGATCTGGATCAACCTGCGAAAGTCCGCCTGAAGATCCCCTCGTAGACTCGGTGCAGCCGGTCGATGTCGTCGACCCTGCAGCATTCGTCGACCTGGTGAATGGTGCGGTTGATGAGGCCGAATTCGACCACCTCGGCGCCGAGCGCGCCGAAGAACCGGCCGTCCGACGTACCGCCGCCTGTCGAAAGTTCCGGCCGTCGGCCCGCGACCTCTTCGATGGACGCGGTCACGAGCGCGGACAGCCTGCCTGGCGCCGTGTAATAGGGCAGCGACGCTTCCGACCAATGGATCGCGTGGCGGAGATCATGCCGGTCCAGGACGGCGCCAACCGCCTGCTTGAGTCCATCGAGCGTCTGTTTCGGCGACCAGCGCAGGTTGAAGGCCGCCGTCAGTTCGCCCGGGATCACGTTGGTGGCGCCGGTGCCCGCCTGGATGTTGCTGAGCTGGAAGCGCGTCGGCGGGAAGTGTTCGTCACCGTCATCCCAGTGCCGGGTGCAGAGCTCGGTGAAAGCCGGCAGGACGGAGTGAATCGGATTCAGCGCGCGATCCGGATAGGCGACGTGGCCCTGGATGCCTTGCACGGTCACGCGGCCGGACAGCGATCCGCGGCGGCCGATGCGGACCGTATCGCCGAAATCCTGCTGGCTCGACGGCTCGGCGACGACGCAGTATTCGATTCGCTGGCCGCGATCGCAAAGCGCCTCGACGACCCGGCGCGTGCCGTCGACTGACGGACCTTCCTCGTCGCTCGTCACGACGAAACCGATCGCACCGGGGTATTTCGGCCGCTCCGCTATGAATGCTTCCGCCGCCGTCACCATCGCCGCGACGCCGCTCTTCATGTCCGCGGCGCCGCGACCGTACAGCATGCCGTCCCGGATGACGGCTTCGAAAGGATCCGCGCTCCAGCGCTCGCGCGGTCCGGGCGGCACGACGTCGGTGTGACCGGCGAAGCAGACGACGGGTCCCGGCCCTCCGCGGCGCAGCGCCCAGAAGTTGTCGACATTGCCGAATCGCATTTTTTCGATCTCGAACCCGAGCGGCTCGAGTCTCGCGATCAGCAATTCCTGGCATCCGGCGTCGTCCGGCGTGATCGACGGTCGCTCGATCAGTTCTTTCGTCAGCTCGACGGTCGGGGACAGTTTGGACATTCGCGCGACTTTATACCGTCATCGGAGCCGGCGC
>CAYPQX010000014.1:0-22306 GCA_964412975.1 uncultured Steroidobacteraceae bacterium | reverse complement strand
CATAGACATATTCCGGGAATTCCGGGCGAAAAAAAGGACGGCGGCCCGAAGGCGCACCGTCCCGAGGGGGAGGGTTGGAATCCGATCAGGCGGCTTTCTTGGCGCTCTTGGCGGATTCGGAAACGGTCTGGGCCGACTCAGTAACGGTCTGGTCGAACCACTTCGACAACTGAGCCTGGTGCTCGGTCGAAGCCTTGATCAGGTCCTGTGAACGCTGGGTCGCACGCTCGGCGAACTGCGTCGACAGCTCGATCTGACGCGCGGTCAGGTCGTTGATGTCGCGGACGGTGCTCGTGAGCTGAAGCTGCTTCAGCGAGTACTCGAGCATTTCACCGGCAAACGCGTACTGCTGGCGCGCGATGCGCTCGAAGCTCTGTACCGAAAGCTCGTTGAACTTGACGACCGGCGCGAAGGCCTTTTTCCCCGCATCCATGAATGAATTGAAATCAAAGGTTGGGTTGGTCATTTCTGGCATCCTTGAATATAAATTAGGTTGATCTGCGATGAGGAATTATAGTCAAGTCTATGTTGCAGTGCAACATGATTATGAGATACGAATCATTCTGCGTGTGATAATTGATATATAACAATTACTTAATTTAATGCAAGATGCTTATAAACATCATTTATGACAGGTATAAGATCTCTTTGATTTTGCAACGCACCCGCGTTGGGCACGGCAAGAACCGTGCCTGAAATCGGCCCCGTACCGCCGTGGATGACCGCCTGGCTGAAAGTCCAGCAGCAGCTTTCGCAATTCGCGGCTGGGGCCAGTGCGGCGCGCAGCCAACCGGGTGCCGACGCCATGCGCCGGCTCCTGGAATTCGGTAATGACTACGCCGGGCTCGCCGCTGATTTCTGGAGCCGGATCCAGTCCAAGGACCCGGATTACGACGGACTGCAGGCAGTCCTGGTCGAGCGCTATCAGAAACTGTTCATGCCAGCCGTCGCGGCTCCGGCGCCACCGTCGGAGGCGGGCGCAGCGTTCATCCGGGTCCAGCAGGCGGCAGAACGTTTCGGCCGGCAGGTGTCTGCGATCGCGATTGATGCCGGCCAGCGGCTCACTGCCGCGCTCTCGGCGACAGGTCCCGACGCGCCTCCGATGACGAGCCTGCGCGAGCTGCATGAACTCTGGATCGAATGCGGCGAGGCCGCCTACGCGGCTGCCGCGCACCGGGAGGATTTCGCGGAGGCGCAGGCGGAGCTCCTCGCGGCCTCCGTGGAACTTCGCGCGGGGCAGCTGCGGCGATGACAAGGCTCGCACTCGACCCGGTCCGCGCCGCCGCCGAAATAGCCGAGTTCGGCGAACGCATGCTGGTCGCGACACGCCAGTTCGCCGCGTTCGGCGCCGTTGCCGAGGGTTGCTCGCCCCGAAGCGAAGTATTCCGCGTGGACAAGACCGTGCTCTGGCGCTACGAGCGAAGTGGGCCCGGTGCTGGACTTCCACCGCTCGTCATCTGCTACGCGCTCGTCAACCGGCCCTACATGATGGACCTTCAGCCGGACCGGTCGCTGATACGCGGGCTGCTCGCACAAGGTCTCGACGTCTATTTGATCGACTGGGGATATCCGGACGCGGGCGACCGGCATCTCGCGCTCGACGACTACGTCAATCGTTATCTTGGCGCTTGCATCGATCACGTGCGGCAGGGCGCGAGCGCCCCTTCGATCAACCTGCTCGGCGTGTGCCAGGGAGGAACGATGTCCCTGTGCCACACGGCGATGCACCCGGAACGCGTGCGAAACCTCGTGACGATGGTGACGCCGGTCGATTTCCACACGGACGAAAACCTGCTCTCGAAATGGGTCCGGAAACTCGACGTCGACCGGGTGGTGGATGTGCTCGGCAACGTTCCGGGAGAGCTCCTGAACGCCGCTTTCCTGTCGCTGATGCCGCTTCGGCTCACCGCACGCAAGTACGCGGGCATTGCCGACATCTCCGACGACAGCGAAGCCCTCGCGAACTTCCTGCGCATGGAGCGATGGATCCAGGACAGCCCGGATCAGGCCGGCACGGCCTTCCGGCAGTTTGTGCGCTGGTTCTTCCAGGAAAACCGCCTCATCAAGGGCGGCCTCGCGATCGGCGGTCAGGAGGTCGTACCACGGCGCATCGTGTGCCCGCTCCTCAATATCTACGCCAGCAAGGACCACCTGGTACCGCCGTCAGCGTCACGCCCCCTCGCAGGCCTGACGGGAAGCCACGACTACACGGCCTTCGAGTTCGACGGCGGCCACATCGGCATCTATGTCAGCCGCAGTGCGCAGGAACTCCTGCCGAGAACCATCGCCCAATGGCTTTCAAGGCGCTGACGCCTAGGGCCCGGGTTCATCGGTTAGCATCGAAGATATGAGAAGCGGCCCTTCAAATTGCCGATTCTGCGCCGTGTCGCCGCCGGCTCTCGCTGCACTCGTGCTCGCCGCTTGCGCCGGCGATGTGCCCGATGCGAGCGAGGCACTGCCCCCGATCGCAGTCGTTACGGCGGCCATCGCGCCGATGCAATGGCGCGACATGGTCGAGGCCCTAGGCACGTCGCGCGCGAACGAATCCGTGATCCTGACGGCGAAGGTCAGCGAAATCGTGCGCAAGGTGGCCTTCGAAAGCGGGGACGTCGTCCAGGCGGGCGACGTGCTCGTCGACCTGTCGAGCGGCGCCCAGCTCGCCGGGCTCGAGGAAGTCCGCGCGGCCTACCAGGAAGCAGAGCGGCAGCTGAAGCGCCAGCAGGAACTGGCGGACCGCCAGCTCATCTCGGCAAGCGCGATCGACACGCAGCGCGCGGCTCGCGATGCCGCGCTTGCCCGCATGAACGTGGTGCGCGCGGCGCTTGCGGACCGCGTCATCACCGCGCCCTTCGACGGCGTGCTCGGACTCCGGCAGGTGAGTCCGGGCTCGCTCGTGACGCCGGGTACGCCGATTGCGACGCTCGACGACATTTCGGTGATCAAGCTGGATTTTTCGGTACCCGAGCGGTTTCTCGCGGTGCTCGAACGCGACCAGGACATCACGGCGAAGAGCGGCACGTACCCGGAGCGCGAGTTCAGCGGCAAGGTGACGAGCGTCGATTCCCGCGTCGACCCCGTGACCCGCTCGGTCACCGTACGCGCCGAGGTCCCCAACCCGGACCGCTTGCTGCGGCCAGGCATGCTGATGTCGGTCCAGGTCCTGCTCGTGCCGCGTGAGGCGCTCGCCGTGCCAGAGATTGCCGTGGTGCAGGTCGGTACCGAATCCTTTATTTATCGCCAGAAGCAGGACCAGTCGGTCGAGCGCGTAAAGATCCAGCTGGGCTCGCGCAGGCAGGGAGAAGTCGAGGTGACGAGCGGACTCGCGGCGGGTGATCGCATCGTGACCGAAGGCACCGTGAAGATGCGGGCCGGCGCGCGCGTGGTGGAAGCGTCCGACGTGCCGCGCGAGGCGGGACGATGAATCTCTCGGAACTCTCGATCCGGCGCCCGGTGTTCGCGACGGTCGTGAGCCTCCTGCTGGTCGTGCTGGGCGTGATGGCCTATTCGCGCCTGACGCTGCGCGAGCTGCCGGCGATCGACCCGCCCATCGTCTCGGTCGAAGTTTCCTATCCGGGGGCCTCGGCCGCCGTCGTCGAGACGCGGGTCACGCAGATCCTGGAGGATTCCCTGAGCGGCATCGAGGGTGTCGAGACGATCAACTCCCGCAGCAGGAATGGCGAGGGCGAAATCAACATCGAGTTCTCGCTGTCGCGCGACATCGAGGCCGCGGCCAACGATGTGCGCGATGCGGTGAGCCGCGTGCTAGACCGCATGCCGCCCGAGGCGGACCCGCCCGAGATCGAGAAGGCCGAGTCGGATTCCGAGGTCATCGTCTGGCTCAACATGCGTTCAACGCGCATGGACACCCTGCAACTCACCGATTACGCATACCGCTACGTGCTCGACCGGCTGTCCGCGCTCGACGGCGTGGCGCAGGTGCGGGTGGGCGGTTCGCAGCGCTATGCGATGCGGATCTGGCTCGACAGCACGGCGCTCGCGGCACGCGGGCTCGCCGTGGCCGACGTCGAGGAGGCACTCAGGCGGGAGAACGTCGAGCTCCCGGCGGGGCGGCTCGAGTCGACCGACCGGGATTTCACACTGCGCGTCCAGCGTG
The DNA here is from genome assembly GCA_964412975.1 of uncultured Steroidobacteraceae bacterium. Taxonomy (GTDB): domain Bacteria; phylum Pseudomonadota; class Gammaproteobacteria; order Steroidobacterales; family Steroidobacteraceae; genus SCUD01. The sequence continues at coordinate 18,192 of CAYPQX010000014.1, read as the reverse complement.
GCTACCGCGCGCCAGAGGATTTCGCTCGCCTCACCCTCGCCAAGGGCGAGGGCGGCTACCTCGTGCGCCTCGGCGACGTGGCCCGCGTGGAGCTCGCGGCGGAGGAGCGGCGCTCGTACCTGCGCAGCAATGGCGAACCCAATATCGGCCTCGGCATCGTCAAGACGTCGACGGCGAACAGCCTCGACGTGGCGCGGGCCGCCCGCGCCACCGCTGAGGAGATCCAGAAGAGCCTGCCGGACGGCACCGAGATCTTCGTCGCCTTCGACAGCACGGTCTTCATCGACGCCGCGTTCAAGCGCGTGTTTATGACCCTGTTCGAGGCGATCGCGCTCGTCATCATCGTGATCTATCTGTTCCTGGGCAGCGCACGCTCCGCGCTGATCCCGGCGGTGACCATACCGGTGTGCCTGGTCACCGCGTTCGCGGCGCTGTGGGCTTTCGGTTTCACGATCAACTTGCTGACGCTGCTCGCGATCGTGCTGTGCATCGGCCTGGTCGTCGACGATGCGATCGTCGTGCTCGAGAACATCCAGCGCCGTGCCGACCTCGGCGAACCGCCGCTCGTCGCGGCCAAGCGCGGCACCGCACAGGTCGCGTTCGCGGTCGTTTCGACGACTGCGGTACTGGTCGCCGTGTTCCTGCCCATCGGATTCATGGAGGGCAATACCGGCCGCCTGTTCCGGGAGCTGTCCGTGGCGCTCGCGAGCGCGGTTGCGATCTCCTGTTTCGTGGCGCTCTCCCTCACGCCGATGATGTCGTCCAAGCTCGTGCGCCCGCACGCCGAGCCGCGCGGCCTCAACGCCTGGATCCACGCGCGGTTCTCGGCTCTGTCGAACGGCTACCGGCGGCAGGTCGCGCGCACGGTCGGCCGGCCGATCATCTTCGGCGCCGTGATGGTCGCAAGCGCGGTGCTGAGCGCCGTGCTGTTCCTGCTGGTGCCGAAGGAACTCGCGCCCGACGAGGATCGCGGCGCGTTCTGGATCGGGATTGAGGGACCGGAAGGAGCCGGTTTCGACTACACGGTGGGCCAGATCCGCAAGGTGGAAGCCCTGATCGGCGCCAAGATCGGCGAGGGCAAGCCGATCCAGCGCGTCAACACGCGCGTGCCGGGCGGATTCGGCGCGGGCGAGGAGATGCACACGGGCCAGGCGATCGTTTTCCTCCAGGAATGGAGCGAGCGCGATGTCACGACGGCCGAGGTCGTCGAGGAGCTCAGGACCGAGCTTTCCGCCATCCCGGCGATTCGCGCCGTGCCGCGTGTCAGGGGTGGGCTCGTGCGTAGCGGCGGGCAGCCGGTCTCGGTCGTGCTGGGCGGGCCGGACTATGCGGAACTCGCGCGCTGGCGCGACCGCATGCTCGAGCGCATGGCAGCAAACCCGGGCCTGCGCGATGCGGACTCCGATTACAAGGAGACCCGGCCGCAGATGCGCGTCGACATCAACTTCGAGCGCGCCGCCGACCTTGGCGTCTCGACCGGCGAGATCGGCCGCACCCTCGAGACGATGATGGGCTCTCGCCGCGTGACGACCTTCGTCGAGGACGGCGAGGAATACGAGGTGATGCTGCAGGCACAGCGCGTCGACCGCTCCGCGCCCGCCAATCTCGAGAATCTCTACGTGCGCTCCGGGAGGAGCGGGCAGCTCGTGCCGCTTTCCTCGCTCGTGACCTTGACCGAGATCGCCGAGCCGGGGAGCCTCAACCGGTTTAACCGACTGCGCGCGATCACGTTGTCGGCAAATCTCGCGCCCGGCTACACGCTTGGCGAGGCACTCGCCTGGATCGAGCGGACCGCTGCGGAGGAGCTGCCGGACTACGCGCAACTCGACTACAAGGGCCAGTCGCGCGAATACCGGGCCGCGGGCGGAGCCGTGCTGTTCACGTTCGCGATGGCGCTCCTGATCGTATACCTGGTGCTTGCGGCGCAGTTCGAGAGCTTCATCCACCCGTTCGTCATCATGCTGACAGTCCCGCTCGCCGTGCTCGGGGCACTGATCGGGCTCGCGGTGTCTGGCGGCACGCTCAATCTGTTCAGCCAGATCGGCATCGTGATGCTGATCGGCCTCGCAGCCAAGAACGGGATCCTGATCGTCGATTTTGCGAACCAGTTGCGCGATGAAGGCCGGAGCATCCACGACGCGATCGTGGAGGCGGCGAGCGTGCGGCTGCGCCCCATCCTCATGACCTCGATCGCCACCATGATGGGCGCGCTGCCACTCGTGCTTTCCGGCGGGCCTGGTTCGGCGAGCCGTTCGACCATCGGCGTGGTGGTGATCTCCGGCGTCGCGTTCTCGACGCTTCTTTCGCTCTTTGTCGTGCCATCCTTCTACGCCCTGCTTGCACCATTTACGCGCTCTCCCGATGCCCTGTCGAAGCGTCTCGAGCGTCTCGAGCTCGAGACGCCTGAAGCGAGCGGCCCGGCCTGAGGCTTGGCCCGGCGCCTGCCGGGCTCGCCGTGGTGTCAAGGCGGGAAGATCAATCCTAAAGTATTGAAATAAAAAGTATTTTTGTCTGCCCTGAGCCGGCATCAAATGCCGGGCTGGTAGAATCGCCCCTCAAAGAGAAGGCCTCGCAGGTCCTGCGGGGTTCAAACAGTTGGGGCCCTGCATGCCGGTCTCCGATGCCAATCGGAGCCCGACCGGCTTGGGCCCGCCGTCAGCCTGGCGGCACGAAGGAGCGGCACTTGGCGACGGCGACCCCGTATCAGCAGCTCGAGCAGGAATTCCGGCGGCTGCATGCCTTCCGGGGCGTGCTCGCGCTCCTGCGCTGGGACGCTGCCGTCACCATGCCGCGCGCCAGCGCCGAACTCCGTGGCGACCAGCTCGCCGCGATCCAGCTCGAGGTCCATTCCCTCCTGGTCTCGCCGCGAATTTCGCGCCTCCTCGATCGCGCCGATGCGAGCGCCCGTTCGCTCGCGGCCTGGCAGTCGGCCAACCTGCGCGAAATGCGCCGGCTGCACGATCACGCAATCGCAACGCCGCCGTCACTGATCGCACGCATGGCAAAGTCCTTTGCGCGTGCCGAAGCCCGCTGGCGCGAAGCGCGCGAGCAGAACGACTTCAATGTCCTCGCGCCGCAACTCGAGGAAACCATCAAGCTCGTGCGGAGCAAGGCGGAGCTTCTCGCGCAGCGTTTTTCACTTGATCCCTGGGACGCGCTTGCCGACGAATTCACGCCGGGCCTGCTGTCCCGCGACATCGAGGCGATCTTCACGCCCCTGACCCAGCGCCTGCCCGGACTCGTGACGGAAGCCATCGAACTGCAGGCCGCTGCGCCCGCGGCCCGTATCGAAGGGCGGTTCTCGGCCATTCGCCAGCGCGGCCTCTGCACCGACGTCATGAGGGCGCTCGGCTTTCCCTTCGATCGCGGCCGGTTCGACGATAGCGATCACCCGTTCACGGAGGGCGTGTCCGGCGACATCCGCGTCACGACCAAGTTCGAACTGAGGGATCCGTTCCAGGGGCTGCTCGGCGCGCTGCACGAGACGGGCCAGGCGCTCTACGAGCTCGGGCTGCCGTCGGAATGGGTCGATCAGCCGGTGGGGCAGGACCGCGGCATGGCGCTCGAGGAAAGCCAGTCGCTCCTGCTCGAGATGATGGTCGGCAGGAGCCGCGCATTCGTCACCTACCTCCGGCCGCTGCTCGAGAAGCACTACGGCGCAGCGGGGCCGGAATGGTCCGAGGAAAATCTCTACCGCCACCTGAATCGCGTCGCACGCGGCCCGAACCGCATGGATGCCGACGAGCTTACGTACCAGACCCACATCTGGATGCGCTACGAACTCGAGAGACGACTGCTGTCGGGCGAACTGGCGGTGAAGGACCTGCGCGATGCGTGGAACGCGCTTTCGTCCGACCGGCTTGGCCTCGTGCCCGCGACGGACCTCGACGGATGCCTCCAGGACATCCACTGGGCGATCGGTTCGTTCGGTCATTTCCCCTCGTATGGCGTCGGCGCCGTGATCGCGGGCCAACTGTGGGAAACGATCCGCGAGCAGCTACCGGGCATCGAGACGGAAATAGCGGCTGGCCAGTTCGGGACTCTCTTTGGCTGGTTGCGCGAACGCGTGCATTCGACCGGCGCGAGCATGGGCGTGCCCCAGCTCGTGCAGCATGCGACCGGACGCCCGCTGTCGGCCACGCCATTCCTGCGCTATCTGGAGCGCAAGTACGTCCAGGAGAACCAGGCCCCTTAGAATGCCGGCATGATTCCCGCGCAGAGCGAAACATCCGCGAACTTCCGCCGGCTTGCGGCGCGCATCCGGGGACAGGTCGGCAAGGCGATCGCCGATTTCCGCATGATCGGCGAAGGCGACCGCGTGATGGTCTGCGTTTCCGGCGGCAAGGACTCCTACACGCTGCTCGACTTGCTGCTTTCGCTCCGGCGCGCCGCGCCCGTGTCCTTCGAGCTCTGCGCGGTCAATCTCGACCAGAAGCAGCCGGGCTTTCCGGAGCGGGTGCTGCCGGATTACCTCGAATCGCTCGGCGTGCCGTATCACGTCATCGAGCAGGACACCTACAGCGTCGTGCGGCGCGTGATTCCGGAGGGACGCACGCAATGCGGCCTTTGCAGCCGCCTCCGTCGTGGCGCCCTGTACCGATACGCGCGCGAAAGCGGCTTCACGAGAATCGCGCTCGGCCATCACCGCGACGACATCATCGAGACCCTGTTCCTGAATCTCTTTCATGGCGGCCGCCTGAAGGCGATGCCGCCGAAGCTGCGGTCCGACGACGGCCAGAACGTCGTCATTCGCCCGCTCTGCTACGTCGCGGAGCGCGAGATCGGGCGCTACGCGCGCGCGCGCGGGTTCCCGATCATTCCCTGCACGCTCTGCGGCTCCCAGCCGAACCTGCAGCGCGAGGCGATCGCGCGGATGCTGGAGGACTGGGAGCGCGCGAGTCCCGGGCGCGTCGAGTCGATCTTCAGCGCAATCTGCAACGTCGAAGCCTCGCATCTTGCGGATCCGGGCGCCTTCGATTTCGCTGCACTCGAACGCGCACCTGCCGGTCCCGGCGACTGAAGTGCCGAAAGCGCCGCTGCCCAACAGCTACTGGGTGGAGCCAAACCGGATCCTGGCCGGCGAGCATCCTTCGGCGGCCGGTCTTGACGCAACTGCCAAGCGGCTGCGGCAGCTCTTCGATGCAGGCATCGACTGTTTCATCGACCTGACGGAAAGCGGCGAGATCGACTCCTATGACCAATTGCTGTCCGCGCCGCCGTCGGGCCGGGAGGCGCTCTACCTGCGCAAACCCATACGCGATCACGGCGTGCCGGACTCGGCCGAGAGGATGCATGAAATCCTCGAGGCACTCGACGGGGCGCTTGCCGAGGGGCGGCGAGTCTATCTTCACTGCCGCGCCGGAATCGGCCGCACGAATGTCGTTGCGGGCTGCTGGATCGCGAACCAGGGCGAAGGCGGAGACGCCGCGCTCGAACGCCTGAACCGGCTCTGGCGCGCGTCCGCGCGCTCGCGCTCCTGGACGATCGTGCCGGAGACGGAGGAGCAGGCCGAATTCGTGCGCGGCTGGCGGGCAGTCGTGGCGCGGAAGGCCGTCGCCGCAGGAAATCCGGCTACCGCGGTCGACTTGCGCGACCGCGTGCGCGGATTACTGCTTGGACTCGCGGCGGGCGATGCACAGGGCCACGCGATATACGGCCTTCCCGTTGGTGCCTGGTCGGACAAGACCGCGATGGCGCTCTGCGTCGCGGAAAGTCTCGTATACAAGGGCGGTTTCGATCCGGCCGATCAGGTCGAGCGCTACCGGGACTGGCAGCGCACCGGCCGCTGGTCGAGCACGGGCAGCTGCGTCGGCATCAGCGCCGCAACGAGCCGCGCGCTCGCGGACGCGCAGTGGACCGGCAACCCGTACGCGGGTTCGCATGATCCGGCGCATGCCGACGCTGAACCGCTCACGCGCATCGGGCCGGCCGTGTTCTGGCACATGAACGACCCGCTCCAGGCGGTCGATGTCGCGGTCAACGCCGTCAGGATCACGCACCAGGCACCACTCACGCTCGACGCTGCGCGCTTGTTCGCCGTGCTGCTCGCAGGCGCGCTCGCGGGCGCTTCCAAGCCGGAATTGCTCTCGCCCGACTTCAGTCCCTTGCCCGCGCGCTGGAGTCCAGCGGCGTTGCGGCCGCCCATCCGTGAGCTCGCGGGCGGCGCCTGGCGCGGACGCAGGCCGCGCAAGATTCAACGCGGCCGGTTTGCGGCCGCCACGGCACTCGAGGCGGCGCTCACGGCGTTCGACGCGGGGAGCGACCTCGCCGAATGCATAGATTCGGCGGCCGCGCAGCCGGGAAATGCTCACGTGGCCGCGGCGTTGGTCGGTCAGCTCGCAGGCGCGCACTACGGCGCTTCGTCGCTTGCCGCCTCCAGGACTGCGGGCCTGGCGCGCCATCAGGAAATCGAGGCGATGGCAGACGCTATCCTGGACGCGAGCGGCCACGGGGCGGGATGAAGCCGCGGCACGCCACACGCCGCGGCAGGCGCCGGCCGCGCGCATGGACGCGCCTGACCGACGAGGCGCTGCTGGACGTCAGGCTCTGCGACCTGCGGCTTCAGCTCGATGGCTCGCGGCTTGCGCGCGCGGTGCGGCGGATGCATCGCGAGCTCGTGGACCGTGGCATCGCGCTCGCACCGCACTGCTGGATCTCACTCGAATGGTTCTCGCCGGACGGCGTGCCGGGAATCGCGTTGCCGTTCTACCTCGCGCACCCACGGCTCGAGTCGCTGCAACGGCGCTTCATCGGCGAGGCGGAGGGTGGCAATGCGCGCGAGCTGCGCAAAATCCTGCGCCACGAGGCGGGCCACGCGGTGGACACGGCGTACCGGCTGCGCCGTCGCGCTGACTGGCGTCGCGCCTTCGGGAGCGCGTCGGAGAAGTATCCGCACGTCTACCGGCCGCGACCCGGCAGCCGAAGCTACGTGCAGCACCTCGCCGGCTGGTACGCGCAGAGCCACCCCGCGGAGGATTTCGCCGAGACCTTCGCGGTCTGGCTCGCGCCGCATTCGGACTGGCGGCGGCGCTACGCGCGCTGGCCCGCGATCCGCAAGCTGCGCTACGTGGACGCGCTCATGGCGGAACTGCGCGGCGCGCAACCGCCCGTACGTTCGCGGCGCGTCATCGAGCCGCTCTCCGAGGCGAAGTTCACGCTGCGTGAGTACTATGATCGACTGGCGCACCGCGGCAGGGGGCGCAACGCCGCGCGCATAGACCGGGCGCTCCTGCGGCTGTTCGCGCGCGAAGGGAAGGGGCGACGTCGGATGTCCGCCGCGCGCATGCTGCGCGAACGCAGACCCGCGCTGCAACGCCGCATCGCACGGCGCCTCGACGTGAGCGAGTACCTCGTGGGGGAGGTCGTCAGGCACATGATCGTGCGCTGCCGTTCGCTTGGGTTGCATCTGCGCGGCAGCCGCCGCGACGCACAGGCGCGCGCGGAACGACTGGCCGCACGGCAGGTCGCGCGGGTGATGCGCCAATTCGGCCCGCGGTTGTCGCTGTGAAGAAACTGCGCATCCTCGTGCTCGTGCATGAAACTCTGGTGCCACCCGAGACGCTCGAGGGCGTGAGCGAGCAAGACGCCGCCGAGTACCGCACCGAGTACGATGTCACGAGTTGCCTGCGCCGGATGGGGCACGAGATTCGGCCGATCGGCATCGGCGACAGCCTGACCGAGCTGCGTTCCACGATCCAGGACTGGAAGCCGCACGTGTGCTTCAACCTGCTCGAGGAATTCGGCGGCATCGTCACTTACGACCAGCACGTCGTCGCCTACCTCGAGCTGCTGCGCCAGCCCTACACGGGTTGCAACCCACGCGGGATGATGCTGTCGCGCGACAAGGTGCTGTCCAAGCAGATCCTTGCATACCACCGCATCCCGACGCCGCAGTTCGCCGTGTTCCGCCGCGGCGGCGCGGTGCGCATCCCCAGGACGCTGCGCTATCCGCTGTTCGTGAAATCGGCAACCGAGGACGCCTCGCTCGGCATCTCGCAGGCGTCGATCGTCGAGGACGCGCCCAAGCTGCACGAGCGCATCGAGTTCATCCACCAGCACACGGAATCGGATGCGCTGGTCGAGGAATACGTCGAGGGACGTGAGTTCTATGTCGGCGTGCTCGGTAATGACCGCATCCGCACGCTGACGCCCTGGGAATTCATCTTCGGCGAGCTGAAGTCCGGCCGCGCGGCGATCGCAACGCGGAAGGCCAAGTGGGACCGCGCCTACCAGACGCGGCATGGCATCACGAGCGGGAAGGCGGAGAACCTGCCGCCTGGACTTGCGGAGAAACTCGACCGCCTGGCGCGCCGCATCTACCGGGCGCTTCACATGACGGGTTACGCGCGCATCGATTTTCGCGTGCGCGAAGACGGCACGCTGTTCGTGCTCGAAGCGAACGCCAACCCGAACCTGGAACGCGAGGAGGATTTCGCGGATGCGGCGCTGCACGACGGCATTCCGTACCCCGGGCTCCTGAAACGCCTGATTTCGCTGGGGCGTAGCTATCGCGCCGAGTGGCGGGAAGACTGAGCCGGAGGGGACGGTCCGCCGTAGTCAAAGGGGACGAGTCAAAGGGGAGTCAAAGGGGACGTTCACCTTTAACTCTCAGGCCACCGTTCCGAGTCTGAAAGTCACCTATCGCTAAAGGTGAACGTCCCCTTTGACTAAGGTGAACGTCCCCTTTACTTGAGATGCTGGTGCAGCCAGCCGAGCACTTCATCGTGCCACTGCAGACTGTTCGCGGGCTTCAGGATCCAGTGGTTCTCGTCCGGAAAAAACAAGAACCGGCTTTCGATCCCGCGGCGCTGCAGCGCCGTGAAGGTCGCGAGACCCTGGGAATAGGGCACGCGGTAGTCGAGCGCGCCGTGGATCACGAGCATCGGCGACTTCCAGGCCATCACGTGATTTGCGGGATTTGATTTCTCGTGTGCTGCGGGATTCTCGTGGTAGGGGCCGTCGTGATCCCATTCCGGGAACCACAACTCCTCAGTCGTGTAATACATCATGCGGTTGTCGAAGAGCCCTGCGTGGTTCACCAGGCAGCGGAAGCGGTCGGGCCAGTTGCCGGCGATCCAGTTCATCAGGTACCCGCCATAGGAAGCGCCGAGCGCGCAGGCACGGTCTCCGTCGAGCCACGGGTATTCCTCGAGCGCGGCTGCGAGTCCGCGCTTGAGGTCTTCGAGCGGCTTGCCGCCCCAGTCGTTGCTGATGGAATCCGTGAATGCCTGTCCGTATCCGGTCGAGCCGTGAAAGTCGATGAAAACGACGCCGTACCCTGCACCCGCATAAATCTGCGGGTTCCAGCGGTAGTTCCAGGTGTTCGCGAAGCTCGATTGCGGTCCGCCGTGCACGATGAATGCGACGGGATAGCGTCGTCCCGGCTCCCAGTTCCACGGCTTCATCGCGTACCCGAAGACCTTGTCGCCGCCCGCGCCCGCAAAACTGAACTGCAGGGCTTCACCCCATTTCACGTCCACAAGCCGCGCGGCATTGACATCGGTGAGGCGCCGCGGCGAATCGTTGCCCTGAATCACGTATAGATCTGCGGGCGCCGACAGGTTTTGCATCGCGAACGCGACTCGCCCGCCCGCCACGTCGAACTCGGCGACGTTGCCCGCGGTCGACAGCTTGCGTGGAGTGCCGCTCCCGAGATTGATCGACCACAAGGGGCGCTGGCCGAGGTCGTCGGCGATGACGTAAACGGAATCGCCACCCGAGGAAAACTGAAACGCCGCGATCGATCGGTCCCAACTTTCCGTCGTGGACCGGATCGTGCCCGTCACGGCGTCGCGGACGACGAGCCGGAAACGGTCCGCTTCGAATCCCGGCCGTTCCATCGAGAGGTGCGCGAGCAGTCGGCCATCGGGTGAATACGCGGGTTGCGCATCCCAGGCCGGATTGTCGGGCGTGATGTTGACCGGTCCGGCGCTCCCGTTCGCAGGCACGCGCCAGATGTCGAAGTTCGTGGACTGCGGTTCGGTGCGCCCGCGGATCCGGGCGGCAAACACAACCTGCGTGCCGTCGGGACTGAAATTGTAGTCCGCGCGGCCGCCGAAGGGCTTCGACGGAACGTCGGCGTCGAGCGTCGCCGTGAGCGGGACCGGTTCGCCGCGTGGCTTGCGTTCCCCGTCGAGCGCGATTGAGAAGAGCTGCGAAATCCGTCCGTCCTTCCACTTGTCCCAATGGCGCATGAAGAGCTGGTCATAGGACTGACCGCGCCATTTCGCCGCCTTGCGCTCTTCGAGCCGCGTCTTCGTGCACTCGAGGTCTCGACAGTCCGGAAACACCTCCATCGCGACGACGAGCCGGTCGCTTGCGGGCGAGGCGCGAAAGCTGCCGACATCGAGCGGGAGGCGCGTGACTTGGATCGCCTCTCCGCCGGCCGTCGCGAGGTACCAGACCTGCGCGGACCCCGAGCGCGACGAAAGGAAGAAAACGCCACTGCCGTCGGCGGTCCAGTCGGCCGATCCGTCGTTCTCCTCGTTACTCGTCAGCTGGCGAGGGGCCCCGCCGCCACCCAGGTCCTGCAGCCAGAGATCCGTGCGGCCGCGGTCTGCGGCCAGATCCGTTTCGCGCAGCGTGAACACCAGCCGGCGACCGTCCGGCGAAAGCGCGATTTCGCTCACGCGCGCAAGGGACACGAGGTCCGTCGCGGCCAGGCCGCGCGGAGCGGACTGCGCGAGAAGCGGATATGCCGTCATCGCGGCGAACAGCAGCAGGTATCGCATCGCGGAGAACCCCCGGAACGGCGGCGCCGATTCTATCAGGTGGATTTGGCTGCCCGCGGCCTGATCAGGCCGAACGCACTCGAGTAGCCGTGCACGAACGTCGCGCCCTGGATCGGGGCGATCTCGCCCGCGCTGAACATGCCGGCGACCGGTATGTCGATCATTCTCCGTAGCGTCCCCGAATCGTGGCCGCTGACGCCGAACAGGTCGCGGCCGCGGCCGGCGCAGGCGAAGAGCAACGCGGCCTGCGGCGGAATGTGCCCTTCCAGCGATGCGGCGAGGCGCGTCTCGAGTTCGTCGGACGCGGTTTTCCCGTCACGCAGGTGGAACTGCACGATGGCGTTCGGCGTGACGCGCGATCCGATCCAGAGCGCGCCGCTGTCGGGATCGAGTCCGAGGACGTTGCGAATCAGGAAATCGCCCACGCCCACCGCCTGTCGCGGGCCCGGCAGGGCGAGTCCGATGCAGAGCGTGTCGCCGAACCGGCCGCGATCCGCTCCGTCGAGCGATTCGAATAGCGACGTCAGGAGCTCCTTCGGGCGCCGCCCATCGAGTTCGCTGATCAGGTTGCCCTCGCAGGCGGTGACGAAGAGCGGCTCACCGATCGGCCGGCAGCCCTGCGCAAGCACCGGATCGATCACCACGTTGCCGGTCAGGGCAAGGAGCATCGCGCCCGAGCGGTGGACCTCGCCGTTCGTCAGCAGGCGCGCAGCGCCCGGTTCGAGCATGCCGCTCGCGAGCCCCCCGATCACGGACGATCCGGGATACGCGCGATCAATGCCGCGCGCGCAGGCCTCCGCATCGATCGTGCCCGGGTCGACGAGCAATACGAAGCTCGCTTCGGATTCCGGCCCGAGGTCGAGGAGCCGCCACCAGTTCTCGCGCGAGGCCGCAAGTGGAGGCAGCGTCGCCTGCTCGAGGTGCAGCGTAGTCAGTGCCGCGTCGGGCAGCCGGCCGCAGAGGAGTGCGACGCCCGGTTCTTCCTCTTCCTCGCTTCCGCCGCCAATGAGCCCGCCGGCGTTGCATCCGAATAGCAGGCAGTCGCCCAGCACGGGTCGCAGGAGCTGCGGCAGCCGGTCAATGGCCGAATCGAATGCGGCGGTGACGAATGCGATTGCGAGGTCCGGATCACGGGCGCCGCCTTCGCCGCTCAACTGCTCGGCCGCCTCGGCGACCGCAGTTTCGAGCTTGGTGCCGAGGCCGATCGCGCTCGCCCAGGACATGGTGCCTCGCGACTCAGGCACCGGCACCGGCTTCCTCTTCCGGGATCACGGCAGTCTCCCGGCACGCGGCCTCGATCCAGTCGCAAAGATGATCGTCCGCGAGCATGGTTTCGAGATAGCGTCTCGCAAGTTCCGACAATGGCAGTCCATAGCTTCGCACGCGAAGCACGACGGGCGCGTACATCGCATCGGCGACGCTGAAGGGCCCGAACAGGTACGGTCCGCGCTCGCCGTGGTCGCGGCGGCATCCGGACCAGATCGCATCGATGCGCCGAAGGTCCCGCTCGAGCGGCGGCGTCATCGGCACCCGGCGTCCGGTCGCACGCGCGTTCATCGGGCAGGCGGAGCGAAGCGCATGGAATCCCGCGTGCATTTCGGTCGCGACCGAGCGCGCTGTCGCCCGCAAGGCCGGGTCCGTGGGCCAGCCGCGGCCGCCCGCAAGTTCGGAGGCGTATTCGCAGATCGCGAGCGATTCCCAGATGCGGAGCTCGCCGTGGATCAGTACCGGCACGAGGCGCGTCGGCGAGAACTTCGGAATTTCGGCGTCGAATTCGGGCGTGCCGAAATGGAATTGCTTCTCCGTGAACTCGAGCTCGAGGTGGCGGAGCAGGAGCCAGGGGCGCAACGACCAGGAACTGTAGTTGCGATTGCCGATGACGAGGGTGAGCGCGCTCATGCGCGCGAGACTGCGCGTCCGGCCCCGGAGGGTCAACAGGTCATTCGTCTTTGGGCTTGCGCGTCTTGATCCAGGCGGAGAGTTTGCGCAGGTCCTTCTTCTTCTTCCATTCCTTCTTGACCAGCAGGCCGCTGTCGTAGGGGTCGTAGCCCTTTTTCATCCCTTGCTGATTCTGCTCGATGCGTTTCTGCGTTCCCGGCGTGTGATCGTTGCTGAACGCGAGCGTGGGATCGTCGAGCAGCCGGCGCATGACCTCGTCGCCGGTCGCGCCGGCGAAAGGCACCCAGATCGCATTGCCGAGCTCGTCGAATTCGATGCGGCCGTGGCCGAGGCGCTGCTTCTCGGTGTAATGCGACATCTCTTTCGCGTCGTCGCCGATCTTCCTGGATTTGTCGTTATCGCCCATCGGGTTACCGCATGCGCGCTTGCGCCCACATTGAAGACGGTATCGGAGCGGGCGGGGGCAATCCGCGAAGGGCTTCACATAATGAGTGCGCCCGCAGGCGATTCCGCGACTGGATGAATATACAGCTGCCCGCTAGGATGCCCGTCGTGGGCGCGGGCAGCCGGCAAACACTTAATGAAGCGCAGACCAGGGCCGCGACCTTCGGCATCGGGTCGCAGGCACCCGCACCCGCTCTCCTCATCATCGCGGGCGCAGGGACAGGCAAGACGGCGACACGTGCGCACCGCGTCGCCGCCCTCGTTGCGGCCGGCGCGGACCCGGCGCGCATCCTGCTGCTGACTTTCACCCGGCGCGCTGCGCTCGAAATGACCCGCCGCGCGGAGTCGATCTTCGATGGAACCATGCGCCTGCCCTGGTCCGGCACGTTTCATGCGATCGCGAATCGGCTGCTGCGCGAGTTTGCGCTGAACCTGGGTCTCGCGCGCGATATCAGCGTGCTCGATCGCGGGGATTCGGCGGACCTCCTGGATATCATCCGGCAGGAACGCGGTCTTGCGGCGTCGCGGCGACGCTTTCCGCGCAAGGACACCTGCCTCGCCATCTATTCGCGCCGCGTCGCCGGCAGCCTGCCGCTCGACGATGTCCTGCGGGACGCATTTCCCTGGTGCAAAGAATGGGCGCATGAACTATCGGGCCTCTTCCGCGCGTATACGGAGCGAAAACTGGCGGAGTCCCTGCTCGATTACGACGGCCTGCTCCTGTACTGGCATGCGCTGTTGCAGGAGCCACGGCTCGCGGCCGAGGTCGGCCGGCGCTTCGATCATGTGCTCGTCGACGAATACCAGGACGTCAATCGCCTGCAGGCGGAGATCGTGCTCGCACTGAAACCCGGGGGAAGCGGGATCACCGTGGTCGGCGACGACGCCCAGGCGATCAACTCGTTTCGCGCCGCGTCGGTCGAGAACATCCTCGATTTTCCCTCGCGTTGCGATCCTCCAGCGGAGGTCATCGCGCTTGAATGCAATTACCGCTCGACGCAAACGGTGCTCGATGCGGCCAACGCACTGATCGCGGGCGCCTCGCGCGGTTACCGCAAGTCGCTTGTCGCGGCGCGCGGCCCTGGCTCGCGACCGCGGCTCGTGACGGTCGCTGATGAACGCCAGCAGGCCAACTACGTCGTGCAGTCGGTGCTGCGCCGGCGCGAGGAGGGGACGCCGCTCATGCGCCAGGCCGTCCTGTTTCGGAGCGGCGACCACAGCGACTGGCTCGAGATCGCCCTGATGCGCGCGAACATTCCCTACGTCAAGTACGGCGGGCTCCGGTTTCTAGAGGCCGCGCATGTGAAGGACTTCCTGTCGATCCTGCGCTGGGCCGACACTCCGAGGAACGGCCTCGCGGCATTCCGCGCCCTGCAATTGCTGCCCGGCATGGGGCCGGCCAACGCCGCGCGTTGCTGGCGGCAATTTGCCGACGGCGGATTCCGGATGGCCTCCCTCGCGGATTTCGAAGCGCCCGCGCAGGCGTCGGAATCCTGGCCTGCATTCGCGGCGCTCCTGTCGGCGCTCGCCTCAGCGCGGGCGGGATGGCCGGGCCAGATCGCGGGGGTCCGCGCCTGGTACGAGCCGGAGCTGCCGCGGCTGCACGACTCGCCCGAGGTGCGCGCCGCCGACCTCGAAATGCTGGAACAGCTCGCCGGACGGTTTGCGCGGCGGGAGCATTTCCTCACCGAGCTTGCGCTCGACCCGCCGGCCGCGACCGGCGACCGGTCGGGACCGCCGCTCCTCGACGAGGACTGCCTCGTCCTGTCCACCGTCCATTCGGCGAAAGGGCAGGAATGGGATGCGGTGCACGTGCTGAACGTCAGTGACGGGACATTCCCGAACGAGTTCGCGACCGGCTCCGCCGCAGGCCTCGACGAGGAGCGGCGGCTCCTGTACGTCGCAATGACGCGGGCCCGCTTCGAGCTGCACCTCATCGAGCCGCAGCGCTACTACGTCACGCAGCAGGCGCGTACCGGCGATCGCCACGTCTACGGCGCGCGCAGCCGGTTTCTCGAGGGAGATGTGCTGCCGGCGCTGGACTGCGTCGGTTGGCCGGCAGAGCCGGAAGCCCTGGTCACTCAAGAGGCGCCGAACGCTGGCGTGCGCATCAACCGGTGCCTTCCGCCGGATTTCAGAGCGGTTTGCGGAAGCGCAGCGTAAATCGGTCGCTTTCGCCGATCGCGACAAACTTCTCGCGATCCGTGTCGCCGCCGTCGAGTGTCGGTGGCAGCGACCAGACGCCATTCGGGTGGTCCCCGGTGTCCTTGGGATTCGCGTTGACTTCGCTCCGGCCGATCAGCTTGAAGCCCGCTTTTTCGACCTGCGCGATCTCGTAGTCGGTCTGCACGTAACCCGATTTGGCCTTCGGGTCCTGCGGCCCGCCATCCTTGCCGCGGTGCCCCACGACGCCCAGGATTCCACCCGGTTTCAGCGCCGCGAACATGGCCTTGTACATCGCATCCGAGCTGTCGTTGCCCATGAAGCTGTGGACGTTGCGGAAGGTGAGCACCATGTCGACGCTACCGTCGGGCACGGGCTTCAGTTCGTTGGGCGCCTGCAGCGCGACGACCTTGGCGCGGTCGTAGAGGTTCGGGCGTTCCGCGAGCTTCGCCGCGTACTTCTTCGAGTTCTCCTGCACGTACTTGCTTTCGGACTTCGGGTCCCAGCTCGCCGCGATGTACTGGCCGTGCTCGCGCAGCGTCGGTGCGAGCACCTCGGTGTACCAGCCGCCGCCGCCAGGCCAAATCTCCATGACCGTCATGTCCTGCCTGAGACCAAAAAACGAGAGCGTCTCTTTCGGATGGCGCCAGGCGTCGCGCGCGCGATTCTGCTCCGACCGGTGATCGCCTGCGAGCACGCGATCGAGAGTCGCGAGGGTCGCCGCGTCCGTGACCGGCGGATCCGTGGCAGCGGCCGAGAGGCTGCCCCAGGCGAGGAGGGTGGCCGCCGCGAGGGCGGTGCGGGAAACGATTCGCGTCAGGTTCATCTGCTTGCTCCTTGCATGCGCCGTCAGGCGGCGCTATCCGGTTCGAGATAAGTGTAGCCGGCAAGTTCCGACTCGTAGAAGCGCTTGAGCGCCTGGCCTTCCGCGACCGACAGGCTGCCCACGCGCATCGCGCGCTCGCAGTCGCGGGCGAACGGCGGATAGAGCTCGCCCGGATCGTACTGCATGTAGCCGAGCACGGTGCTCGCGGTGTCGCCCTTGATGATCTCCTCGATCCACCAGCCGTGCTCATCGTCGAGGCGGATGTGCACGACGTGCGTGTCGCCGAACAGGTTATGGAGGTCGCCGAGCGTCTCCTGGTAGGCGCCGACCAGGAACGCGGCAAGGAAATAGTCCTCGCCGGGCGTGAGTTCGTGCACTTCGAGCGAGCGCTTGATGTCGCGTTGCGAGACGAAGCGGTCGATCTTGCCGTCGGAGTCGCAGGTAATGTCGGCGAGCACACAGCTTCGAGTCGGGCGCTCGTCGAGCCGGTGCAGCGGCATGATCGGGAACAGCTGGTCGATCGCCCAGCTGTCCGGCAGCGACTGGAACACCGACATGTTGCAGAAGTAGATGTCGGACAGCACTGCCTCGAGATCCTCGAGCTCCTCGGGAACTCGTCCGAGCTTGCGCGTCAGGTCCCGCACCTTGGCGCAGGTTGCCCAGTAGAGCCGCTCCGCGAGGCTCCGCATCTCGATGCTGAGGTAGCCGAGGCTGAACATCTGCTGTGCCTGCTCGCGCGCCTGCTGCGCGTCGTGCCAGCACTCGACCAGCCTGCGCTCGCTCACGATCGCGTAGGCGTCGAACAGGTCCGCGACCGGCTGCGGCAGCCGGCCGTCGTCGGCCGTCGCGCGGTCGGGGACGCTGAAGAGGTCGAGCCGCGCGGCGCCCAGCACGTTGAAAACGAGCACGCTGTGGTGGGCCGCGATCGCGCGGCCGGATTCGCTGATGATTATCGGGTGCGCGAGGCCCCGGGCATTGCAGACGCTCGCGACGCGATAGACGACGTCACTCGCGTATTCACGGAGCGAGTAATTGGTCGACGACTCGAAATTGGTCCGCGATCCGTCGTAGTCGATGCCAAGCCCGCCGCCGACGTCGATGTACTCGAGACCCGCGCCGAGCCGGGCGAGCTCCGCGTAAACCTGGGCGAGTTCGTTGACCGCGTCCTTGACGCGGCGTATGTCGTGGAGCTGGGAACCGGGGTGGCAGTGCACGAGCTTCAGGCAGTCGAGCATGTCGTGTGAGCGGAGCACCTCGACGAGCTCGAGAATTTCCGTCGTGAACAGGCCGAACTTCGAGCGGTCACCCGCCGATTCCCGCCAGCGGCCCGCGCCCTCGGCCGCGAGCTTGACGCGCACCCCGATCTTCGGCCGCACCTGGTACTTTTCCGCGTGCCGCAGGATGTAGCCGAGTTCGGAGAAATTCTCGATCACAGGGATGATCGTGCGCCCGAGCTTGGTCGCGAGGATCACCGCCTCGATGTAGCTGTCGTCCTTGAAGCCGTTGCAGATGATCAGGCGATCCGGTGCGTCCGCGGTGATCGCCATCACGGCAAGGAGTTCGGGCTTGGAGCCGCACTCGAGGCCGAAGCCGAGTTCCGCGCTGCCGCGATAGACCTCTTCGACGACCAGGCGCTGCTGGTTGACCTTGATCGGATACACCGCAGCATAGCGGTTCTTGTAGTCGTTCTCCGCGATCGCGGCGGCGAAGGCGCCGTGCAGCGAGCGCAGGCGGTCGCGCAGGATGTCCGAGAATCGCAGCACCATCGGCGCCGTCAGGTCGCGCGCGCCGAGCTGCTGTACGACTTCGTACAGGTCGATTTCGCGGTTGGCGTCGCGGCCCGCCCGGCAGACGACGTGACCCGCGGCGTTGATGCCGAAATAGCCGCTGCCCCAGGAACCCGGCGCGTAGAGCTGGTCAGAGTCTTCGATGCTCCAGGGCGGCCGTGCAGTCACCGTCCCGCGCGTCACGCTATCCAAATGAGTCGTCCTGTTGGACTGGATTCAGGGCAGCGGAAGATAGCAGATCATGTCGGTCCTCGCGCGATCGGACGAGACGGGTCGCGGATCCATTCGCTCCAGGAACCCGCGTAGAGCCGTGCGCCCTCGATGCCTGCCGCATCGAGCGCGA
>CAYPQX010000013.1:0-11995 GCA_964412975.1 uncultured Steroidobacteraceae bacterium | reverse complement strand
GTCGCCTGGCTCATCGGCCGGGAGTATTCCCGGCGCTACAGCACGGACAGCGAACCTTCACGGAGTGGCGGGTTGCCGATCGGCCGCGGGGATGCTGCCCTGGTTCAATAGCTGGTCGCGCCGCTTCATCAAGGCATCGATCTGCCTGCGATGCAGGTAGGGACCGAGTTCTGCCTGCAGCGTTTCACGATTGAGCGCCTCCAGGCGCCTGGCAAGCGCTGGCGGCACCTGAACCCCGCCCTTGTACAGCAGCACCGGCAATTTCGAGTGGGTCGGGAAAGCGCGCGAATGATCGATCAGCACGAGCATCCAGTCCTTGGTAAACAGCGCGTTCTCCTGCGTGCGGTCGGTGTTGTGGATCAGGACGTCGAAGACGTTCATGAGGTTGTATTGCGGGTTGGTTTCACACCAGCCCGAGGGTTGCAGTTTCTGCTCCAGCATCTGGCGCAGATTGATCGAGCCGTCAATCCAGAACTGCAGGACTCCGCGACGCTTGTCGATCGACCGCGGGATCGCGACCGGCACCATGTCGAGCCCAAGCAGGCGGTCGAGCTTGTAAGCCGCCACCTCGTACTCGAAGCGGTCCGCTTCGTTCATCGCACGGGTGCGGTCGCTGATGCCGAAGTCGGTTGACAGGCGCTTGAATACGGCGCGCAGTTCGATCCCGTCCTTCCGCAGCGTCACGCGTTGCGGGTCGGTAATGCCTGCATCGAGTTCCTCGACCGACACCACCTCGGCTTCCGCAAGCCATCGCTCCAGCGCATTGTCATCCAGGCCAGGCGGTCGCGGACCGACTGCGCGCCGCAGCACTTCCGGCTGCAAGCGCTCGCCCGGCCGATCGGCGTAGGCGACGCTCCAGGTGCCGCTCTCGAATATGTACGTGGCTGCCGTGCCTTTGTAGACCGACTGCAGCATTCCGGTGTCGAGCAGGATGACGCGGCCGTCAAAACGGCTTAGGGCCCGGCCCCTTGCGGAAACTGTATGACCCTCGACCACCCGATTGACATTGAGTTTTGCGAGAGCCGCCTCGAGATTTTCCGTCTCGGCGAGCGGGTAGCACAACGCCTGACCCCGAAACCAGGTTGGGCCCGTCGGTGAGAAGAGCTCCTTTTCCTGCAACTCGTTTAGCGCTTTCGATTGTTCAAGCGCGCCGGCCGCGCCCACGAACTCCGCGCGCTCCTGAAAGCCAACCGGCCGAACGATCTTTAGCTCGTTCTCGATTCCCTGCCAGGTCTGCAGGTAGTGAGAGAGCTGCGCATGCATTTCGCGGTTCGTGCCGTCGAGACCGAGTCGCGCCACCATATCGGGAAGTCCGGCATGGACGAAGGCTGTATCGTTGATCGTGATCAGGAAAGGCTTCGTGGACAGCCACTTGCCGTAGTGGCCTGTCGGCGAGAGAGCCCCGCGGTGCGCGAAGTAGCCGGGCGGAAATGCCGCGTCGAACTCGACCTGAGAGGCCGTGGGTTCCTGGGCCTGGACGACTTGCCAGGCCTCCTGGCGAAGTGCCGCGTCATCCGCACCCGTGAACGCTGCATATTCGCCGGCGTTCACGTAGCGCAAGTCGCCGACGATGTTCATGACTTCGTGATTGCCGAGCAGCACGTGGACGGCGCCGCCCGCCTGCTGCGCCTCCGTCTCGAGACGCATCAGGAGGTCCATGACCTTGCGTGATTCCGGCCCGCGATCCAGCAGGTCGCCCAGGCTGACCAGGTGCGTACTGCGGCCGCTCCAGCGTAGCGATTCGTCAATTACTTTCGCCTCGCGCAATGCAGAAACGAGTTCCGGATACGCTCCGTGAACGTCGGCGAAGACGACGATGCGGTCCACGCCTTCGAACCGAAATGCGGAATCCGAACCCGCGGCGGCAACGGCAAGCAGAGACAGCGCGACGGTGATCAGAAGGCGGCGCATGAGGCGTATCATCGTACTTTCGCGCAACGCGTACCACAGGAAGCCCTGGAATGACGACGCTCGCGGGCAAAATGATGCTGCAACGGAGTCCGCTCTTTCGCGGGTTGCCGCCCGAGGTCCTCGAGCGCATTGCCGGTCTCGCCGTCCAGCGGAACTTCCGTGGTGGTGAGATCGTATTCAGCCAGGGTGATCCGGGCGACGCGCTCTATGCCGTCGTCAACGGCAGGATCCGGATCAGCGCCGGCGCCGCGGACGGCCGCGAGATTTCCCTCAACATCATGGAACCGGGCGACACTTTCGGCGAAATCGCGTTGCTGGACGGCGGAACACGAACGGCCACCGCGACGGCGAGCATTCCAACCGAACTGGTTTCGATTCGTCGCGATCACTTCACCGCCTTGCTCGAGCGGGAGCCGCGCGTGGCGCTCGAGTTGCTGCGCCTCTGCGGCGAGCGACTGCGGTGGACCAGTGGGCTCGTAGAAGATGCCGCACTCCTCAATGCATCGGCTCGGCTCGCAAAGCGCCTGCTGAGCCTCGGTCAGTTGCACGGGCAGCTAACGGCGGCGGGCATGATGCTCCGCATTTCCCAGGAGGACCTGGCGACATTCCTTGGGGTGTCGCGCCAGGTGGTGAACCAGTACCTCCAGGGCTGGAAAGCCCGCGGATGGGTCGACCTGGGCCGCGGAAGCGTCACCGTTCGCGATGAGGCCGCGCTCAAGGGCGCTGCACGGGAGCCCCAGTAACTGGCGCCCCGGGCCGGAGTTGAACCGACGACCTGCCGCTTAGGAGGCGGCCGCTCTATCCACTGAGCTACCGGGGCGAGCGCCGTGGAATGTTACCCGAGGACCGGTCCGACGGGACCGGCCCCGGGCAAGTGAGAACTCGCCGAAACCCGGTTCAGGCGGCCTGAGCGGGTGCGATGGGTGCCGGCTTCGGTTCCGCCAGCGACTGGTCGACAGCGATCGTCGCTTGCTCCGCCTTTGCCGCCGCCGTACTGACAAACTCGTTCGCCGCCTTCTCGACAGTGCGCGTAGCGGCCCGGACATTTTTTGCCGTGCTGCGGATCGCAGACCGTGCCTGACGCTTCGCGCTCCGGACTGTCTGCCGCGTGGCGCGAGCCGCCTTGCGAGCCGTACGGCGCGCCTTGCCGGCGACGCTCCGCGCCTTGCGGCGCGTTTTCACGCGCGCGATCTTCTTCTTGACCGCGGCCTTCCTGCGGACGACTTTGACCTTCTTGCGGACCGTACGACGCTTGCTCTGCGTCGAGCGGCGTCGTGGGGACTTCCGTGCCTTCTTTCTTGCTGCCATGGGACTACTCCAGAAAATGCTGACGCCGGTGGGCGTCGCAGCTTGCGACGCCCGAGCTTCACGCTAGGCTCGCACCGATGGACTGTCAATGCGGGAAATGGGAGAAATGGTGGAGCGGAAGGGGATCGAACCCTCGACCTCTGCATTGCGAACGCAGCGCTCTCCCAGCTGAGCTACCGCCCCACGAAGAGGGGCGGGATTGTAATGAGGCCCCGCCGGGGCAGCAAGCAAGCGTCCGGGGCCACCGCGACGCCGGCCGGGGCATTCGTGTACCGTTTCGGCCCCATGAGGATCCGGAAGCCACGCCCCAAGACCTGAATTTCATCGCTTCGGCCAATTCGGCGCTCGCTGCCGAGTCCGAAGGGCAGACCCTGGATCAGGCATTGCTCGGGCCGGGGATCCAGGCCGTGCTGGATGGTCCCTTGCTCGGTCGCTATGACCTGGCTGAAATTGAGGGCAAGGTCGTCGGCCAGCTCATGACGACCTTCGAATGGAGCGACTGGCGGAACGGACTGTTCCTCTGGATCCAGTCGGTCTGCGTCCTGCCGGAGCAGCGCGGGGCTGGCGTGTTTCGGGCACTGTACGACCATCTTTCGTCCCTGGCCGCGAAAGACGCCCGGATCTGTGGTATCCGCCTTTACGTGGATCGAAGCAACGAGCGCGCGCAGGAAGTCTATTCCCGCCTTGGCATGCACCGTTCGAACTACAGCCTCATGGAGACGGTGTACCGTGGGCCGGAATCGCACGAGGAACCGAACCCATGTTGAAAAATGGCTCAGCTGCCCCCGACTTCGAGTTGCCGGACCAGGATGGACGCAAGCAAAGGCTTTCGGCCCTCGTCGACGGCAAGCCGTTGATTCTTTACTTCTATCCGGCGGACTTCACACCGGGCTGCACGAAGGAAGCCTGCGACTTGCGGGACCTGCATGCCCAGATTCTCGCATCGGGCCTGCGAGTGGTCGGCATCAGTCCGCAATCGCCTGAGAGCCATCGCCGCTTCCGCGACGAGCATGCCCTCCCCTTCACCCTGCTGTCCGACGAGGACAAGGTCGCAATCAAGGCGTTCGATGTCGACGGCCCGCTCGGCATCGGAGTGCGCCGGGCGACCTTCCTGATCGACGGGAAACGGCGCATCGTCGATGCGGTTCTTGCCGACCTGCGCATCGGCCGGCACCAGCAATTCGTCGAGCGCGCGATTGCGGCTAGGGCAGGTCGAAGCGCGTGACCGCGGCGCGGCTGAAGCGCGGGACGGCGACAACGTAAATAATTCCGTATTCCGTCTCGGACATCTCGCCGACATCGTCGCCGCTCAGTTCCTTCACGATGTCCGGCACCGTATTCGAGTGGCCGACGATCAGCACGCGGCCCCCGCGGTTCTCGCTGACGGCGCGCCTTGCGGCCTGGGCCGGATCCTTTGTGGGCACGACGATCACGGGAATGCCGAGACGGTTTGCGAGCGGCTGGACCGTCGCCTGCGTCCGCTGGAATTCGCTCACGATGATGGCGTCCAGCCCCTGACCTTTCGGGGCCCGGCCAAAATGCTGCGCAAGCTCGAGGGATCGAGCCTCGCCAGCCTGGGAGAGCGGCGGATCCGGATCGTCCGGCGGCACCGTCACCTTTTCCGCATGCCGAATGACGAAAACGGTCGTCGTCGATGCGGCGCCGAGCAGCCAGAACGCGAGCCCGATGACGAGCACACCGGATAGCGCTGCAATCCACACGGGCGCCAGCAGGGGCCGGCGTCGCAGGCTGGCGTATTCCTTGCGCATGCGCGGCATGATACCGCGTTCAGCCCGCCTCAAGGCGGCGGCCGCACTGCGCGATCTGTTCGATCGTCTCGCGCACATCGTCCCAGCTCGTCTGGTGCGACATGATGCACAAGCGAAGCGAATAGGTTCCGTCGAGGCGCGTGGACGAGATCATCGCCATACCGGACGCGATCACTTCAGCCTGCAGCGCCCTGTTCAGCTCCTCGATGCGCCCTGCATTCCAGCCGGCATCCTTGGGCCGATATCGAAAGCACAGGACACCGAGTGAGGGTTCGCTCAGGAGTTCGAGCCCATTCGTTGCGACGACCAGTTGCCCCGCCCGCTCGGCAAGCTCGATACCCTGACCGATGGCCTCCCGAAACCGGGCGACACCGAAGGTCTGGATCGACATCCACACCTTGAGCGCGCGGAATGAGCGCGTGAGCTGGTAGCCCCGATCCGCAAAATTGACCTGCTCGAATCCGAGCTTCGTGTCCTGAAGGTATTCCGGATTCACGGTGAAGGCGCGCACGAGCGCCGCGACATTTTTGACGAGCAGACAACCCGCCTCGAATGGCTGGAACAGCCATTTGTGCGCGTCGAGGCTGATCGAATCGGCGAGTTCCATGCCCTTGAGCAACTTCCGGCCACGATCGCAGAGCACGGCGAAACCGCCGTAGGCCGCATCGACGTGCAGCCAGACTTTCCGTTCGGCGCAGTACAAAGCAATTTCCGGTAAGGGATCGATGGCGCCCGTATTGGTGGTTCCCGCATTCGCACAGATGGCAATCGGAGTGAAACCCTGCGCCCGCGCACGCTCCACGGCCTGCGCGAGTGCGGCCACGTTCAGACGACATTGCCCGTCGGCGGGTACGCGAACGATACCGTCGGGCCGTACGCCGATGATGCGGGCGGCGCGCTCGACTGCCGAATGCGTCTGGTCACTCATGAAGACCGCCGGGCGCTCCGGCGCACCGGCCTGTTCGCGCGCGGCAACGAGGGCATCGAGGATGGCGGCCGAGCCGCCCGACGTGAACAGGCCGCCTGCGGTCTCGGGATAGCCGACCCATTGCCGGAACCAGTCGATCACGACGAGCTCGAGCTGACTCGGGCCGCCCGATCCGAGCCAGGTGCCCTGAAAGATGTTGAAGCCGGCGGCGAGGTAGTCGGCGATCACGCCTGGCCAGGTGGGCGCCGAGGGCACGAATGCGAAAAAGCGCGGATGGTCGACGCGGGCTGCGATCGGCAGCACCTGCTCAGTTGCGCGCTCGAGCACCACCAAGGCGTCATGACCCTGCTCCGGTGGTGGCTCCCGGAGGATCGGTTCCAGTTCCGCGCGGGTTGCTCCGCGCCAGGGGGATTCGTTGCGAAGCCGCTCGAGCCGTGCGATCAGGTGTTCGGTCGCCAGGTCCGCGAGATTCCGCATCTCATCCGGGGACATTCCGAGACCAGCGGCAGTCGATGGCGGACGTTCACTCATCGTTGAAGCAACTTTCCTGATCGGCGGGAACGGTCACTGCTCATCCTGACAGGTGGCGGCAATCGAAACATCAAGGACATATCGATTGCGGCCATGTACTTCAATCATGGAGTCTCGCCGGTGCATACTTTGACAGCTTTACAAGTTGCTGATCTATTGGCCCCAATGCACTCCAACTCGAATCGATCTTTCACCTGGCACATATGACAACGAATCAAATTTCACTGAACCCGCGCTCGACCGTTCGTATACTGGCAATTGCGGCAATCCTCATCGTCCTGTGCAGTATCGCCGGCCAATTGGTCGCTCACCTGACCGGTCATGCATATGCTGTCGCCTTCGCCGACATTACGTACGTTGATAAGGAAAAGAACATACCGACCGCTTTTTCGGTATTCGTGTTGTTGTTTGCTTCAGTCCTGCTTGCAGTGATCTCTGCACTTGCAGGCACGGGAAAAGACTCGCGTCTATCCTACTGGTCGGTGCTCTCGTTCGGGTTTCTCCTCATGGCAGTTGATGAGGCTTGGTCATTCCATGAGAGGCTGATTCAGCCGATGCGCGAATTATTGGGACGTGACAGTTTCGGCATCCTCTACTACGCCTGGGTCGTTCCCGCCTTCGCACTCGTATTCGTTTTGGCGCTATTCTTCGCCAAGTTCTTGGCGCGGCTTCCTGCCAGGACGAGGTACCTTTTTCTGTTGGCTGCGACTCTGTACCTGGGTGGCGCCCTGGGGATGGAGTTGGTCGCTGGCCGATTCAATGAATATCACGGACTAGCGGATACAAAAGGTTCGCTTGGGACCCTGCATCTGGCTTACAGCATGCTCGCAACGATCGAGGAAAGTCTCGAAATGGCGGGGGTCATATTGTTCAACTGGTCGCTGCTTTCATACATTGGCGAAAATTACGGGGAAGTACGGTTCAAAATCACCGATGCGGGGTCATACGAAAGCAGCGCTGCACTACGTTCGAAAGAATGATCCTGTCGGCGCGAGCAGCCCTGACGACGGTCATGGCGGAGAGGGTGAGATTCGAACTCACGAGCCCCGTGAAGGGCTGCCGGTTTTCAAGACCGGTGCATTCAACCGCTCTGCCACCTCTCCGAAAACATGAATTCGACCGGCCGACGCAATTCTAGCAGGCTGGCATCCACGTCCCTGCGAGCAAGGACGGAACGGGCCCGGCTTAACATGCATGACAAGGAGCGTCTCGCTCGACGGAGAAACAAGGGATTTCCGGGTCATTGGCGCCCGCAAGTGGTACGACGCGCAGCCTGACCTCCTGCCAAAGTAGGCCGCCGGCCGATTCCGCTATAATCCGGCAAGCATCAGGACCAAATTGGAGGTCATCAGTATGGAACGGAATCCTGCACTTGCCACCCGAGATACCGCGGTTCGCGAGTCGGCGCTTGCGACCAACAAGGTACTGCGGAACACCTATCTCCTGCTGTCCGCGACGCTCGCGTTCAGTGCGGTCATGGCGGGTATCGCGCTTGCCCTGAACCTGCCGCATCCCGGACTGCTCATCACGCTGGTCGGCTATTTCGGCCTGCTGTTCGCCGTGCACAAGACCGCCAATAGCGCCTGGGGCCTGTTGTTCGTGTTCGCGCTGACCGGCTTCATGGGCTACACGCTCGGGCCAATCATCGGGTACTACCTGCAGGCGATCCCGAATGGACATTCGGTCGTGATCAACGCGTTCGGCATCACCGCCGCCGCTTTCGTCGGCCTCTCGGCCTACGCGATCAAGAGCGGCCGCCGATTCTCGTTCATGGGCGGCTTCCTCTTTGTCGGGATCCTGACCGCGTTCCTGCTCGGCCTGGCCGCGATCTTTTTCTCGATGCCGATGCTGTCGCTTGCCGTCTCCGGCATGTTCGTGCTGCTGATGTCCGGCCTGATCCTGTATCAGACGGGCGAGATCATTCACGGCGGCGAGACGAACTACATCCTCGCGACGTTGACGCTTTATGTCAGCATCTTCAACCTTTTCACGAGCCTGCTGCACCTGCTCGGAGTCGCATCCGACGACTGATCAGGCGGGTTTCAGACGGTCGACGCCGCCGAGATATGAGCGGAGCACAGCGGGCACGGTGATGCTCCCGTCCGCCTGCTGGTAGTTCTCCAGCACCGCAACGAGCGCCCGGCCCACGGCGACGCCCGAACCGTTCAGCGTGTGCACGGGCTCGGGCTTGCCGGTCTCCGGATTCCGCCAGCGCGCCTGCATGCGCCGCGCCTGAAACGCCTCGCAGTTGCTGCAGGACGATATCTCGCGGAAACCGCCCTGCCCCGGGAGCCAGACTTCCAGGTCGTAGGTCTTGGCGCTCGCAAACCCGACATCGCCTGCACAGAGCGTGACAACGCGATACGGCAGTTCGAGTAGCTCCAGTACTTTCGCCGCGTGGCCGGTCAGCTCTTCGAGGGCGCCGTAGGAATCCTCCGGCCGCACGATCTGCACGAGTTCGACCTTGTCGAACTGGTGTTGCCGGATCAGCCCACGCGTGTCCTTGCCGTAAGAGCCCGCCTCGGAACGGAAGCACGGCGTGTGCGCCACGAATTTCTGCGGCAGCTCGCCTGCATCATAGATCCGGTCCGCGGCGAGGTTCGTGAGCGGGACTTCCGCAGTCGGGATCAGGAACAGCTCGCTTTCGGCGGATTCGCGAGCCAGCTTGAACAGGTCCTGCTCGAACTTCGGCAGCTGTCCCGTGCCGGTCAGGGTCCTGCGGGTCACGAGATACGGGACCCAGGCCTCGCGGTAGCCGTGTTCGCGCTGATGCAGGTCGAGCATGAACTGCGCGAGCGCACGGTGGAGCGCAGCCACCGGGCCTGTCAACACGGCGAACCGCGATCCCGACAGGCGGCTTGCGGCGACAGGATCCAGGCCTCCGAGCCCTTCGCCGAGCGCCACGTGATCGGCGGCCTCGAACGCAAATTTCGGCGGCTCGCCGTGCCTGCGGATTTCGACATTGGCGCTCGCATCACGGCCTGCAGGAACGCTGTCATGCAGCAGGTTCGGCAGGTCGAGCAGCAATCGGTCGAGGTCGACCTGCAGAGCTGCAAGCTCCTGCTCGGCTTTCGTCAACCGCGCGCCGAGCGTTTCCACTTCGGCAAGAAGGGGTGCCGCGTCCTGGCCCTGGGCCTTGGCGTGCCCGATCGCCTTGGAGCGCGTATTGCGCTCGTTGCGCAGCCCGTCGACCGCAACCTGGGCTTCCTTGCGGTGGGATTCGAGGGCCGTGAACTGGCCGAGATCGAGATTGAATCCGCGGCGCGCGAGGTTCGCGGACACGCCTTGCGGGTCGGTCCGCAGTTGCCGGATATCAAGCATTGCCTTCCCTTCGTTCCTTCGTTTCGTCCTGCGGCGCTGCGCCCCGCTGGCGGATTCGATCGAGGGTTTCCCTGAGTTTCAACTCCAGTCCGCGCGGGACGGGATCGTAGTAGCTGCGCGGCTCCATCGAATCCGGAAAGTGGGTTTGCCCGGGCGCAAGGCCCTCCGGCTCATCGTGGGCGTAGCGATAGCCCTTGCCGTATCCGAAATCCTTCATCATTCGCGTCGGGGCGTTTCGAAGGTGCAGGGGGACATCCAGTGTTCCCTGCGCCTTCGCATCCGCCATCGCCGCTCCGTACGCCTTGTAGACCGCATTGCTCTTTGGCGCGAGCGCGAGGAACACGCAGGCCTGTGCGAGGGCGAGTTCGCCCTCGGGGCTCCCGAGGCGGTCATAGCTGTCCCAGGCTGCGAGCGTCAGGGTCAGCGCCCGTGGGTCGGCATTGCCGATGTCCTCGCTCGCCATCCGCACGAGCCTGCGCGCGACGAAACCGGGGTCGGCGCCACCGTCGAGCATCCGGCACAGCCAGTAAAGCGACGCATCCGGGTCGCTGTCGCGCACGGACTTGTGCAGGGCCGAGATCTGGTCGTAGAAAAGCTCTCCGCGCTTGTCGAAGCGCCGGTGACCGCCCGCCGAGGCTTCGCTCGCGATTTCGAGCGTGAGCTCGTGCGTGTTTCCTGCGTCCGCGGTGAGATCGGCGGACACCTCGAGCAGATTGAGCGCACGCCGTGCATCCCCATCCGCTGCATCCGCAAGCAGTGCGATCGCCTCGGGCGTTGCCCGGATTCCGCTCTGGCCGAGGCCGCGTTTGGGGTCGGCGAGCGCACGCTCGATGAGATTGCCGAGCTCCGCGGCCGAAAGCGGTTTCATCAGGTAGACACGGGCCCGGGACAGCAATGCCGAGTTCAGTTCGAAAGACGGGTTTTCCGTCGTTGCGCCGATGAAGACGAGCGTCCCGTCCTCGACGAACGGAAGGAACGTGTCCTGCTGCGCCTTGTTGAAGCGATGCACCTCGTCGAGAAAGAGCACAGTCGCCGGCCCACCTGCGCTTCGCGACGCGCGCGCCTCGTCAACGGCCTCGCGGATGTCCTTGACGCCGGCAACGACCGCAGACAGTCCGATGAACCGTGCCTCGCAGGCTCGCGCGGCAAGGCGCGCCAACGTGGTCTTTCCGCTGCCCGGTGGTCCCCAAAGCACCATTGAATGGGCAACGCCGTCGGTCAGGAGGCGATGCAGTGGCCGCCCGGGGGCGAGCAGGTGCTGCTGGCCGGCAAACTCGCCGAGGGACTGTGGCCGCATGCGATCCGCCAGGGGCCGATACCCGGAAGTCGGCGAATCCATCGGCAACTCGGATTGCGTGCGCACGATGCGCGGATTCTAGCCGCTCGCGACCCGCCTCATGGTCCGCGGCTGCGGATAAGCCGCGTGGCAACGCGAAGCCCCCAGCCGGCCCGGCCACCGCCAGTGATGAGCCATGCCGTGAGGATACCAGCCGCATTCGCGAGCACATCACCCCATTCCGACAAGCGATAATCGGTCAATAGGGCCTGCGCCGCTTCGACTCCGAAGCCGAGCAGGAAGCAACGAAGCATCGCCCACCATAAACGCTGCGGAGTGACAATGCCGGAGGCAAGGATCGCCAGCACCAGATAAGCGAAATAGTGATGGAACTTGTCGGAGCCAATCTCATTGGGAAGCAATGAAAATGGGGCCAGACTTCCGGCAACGATGACGACGACCACGAGCACGATGGCCCCGATCCACAGGCGCCGGAAACCCGATTCCGTCAAGACGGGTCCGCAGGCGAGCGGCCGACAACGTCGACGCCCGGCGGCGGTTTGAAACTGAAAGAATCCTTGTCGAATCGCGGATTCCGCTCGATCCGCTCGAAATCGAGTTCCGTAGTCTGCCCGAGCCGGTCAAGAAGCGTCATCCGCCGCAGCTCGCCTGAGGCAATCCCGACGCGCAGTTCGCGAAAATCGCCCTCTTCCTCCCGTGGCGTCAGCCGGCTCCAGGAGAGTCCTGCCTCCGTTCCGGCGTCCGCAATCGCGAATTCCGCCCGAAGATCGCCCTGGCCCGACAGCAGCATCGCCGGCGTCCCGGCGAGCGTGTCGGCTGCAGCGCGAATCGTGACCTGCTCGAGCCCGATGTCGTGGAACCAGACCGTGACGCCATCGGAGACGATGAGCTGCTCCGGCACCCGGTACTCCCAGCGGAACTTGCCGGGCC
>CAYPQX010000012.1:0-2998 GCA_964412975.1 uncultured Steroidobacteraceae bacterium | reverse complement strand
GGCACGCTCGCGCTCGCGGCGCTCGTCGCCTGGCCCGTCTGGCTCGTCGCGCATGCGCTCGCTTCTGAGTTGCCGTTTCACCGGATTCTCAGCCGCTTCTGGCAGCTGCTCCTCCTCGCCGGGCTGCTCCTGGCCTTGCGTCGCCTGGGACTCCGCGGGCGCGTGGACTGGGGCTACGGCCTGCCACGCCCGGTGTTCCTCCGCCACATCGCGGCCGGTCTCGCGATCGGGGTTGCGACCATGCTGCCGATGTCGCTCGTGATGGGCGCGCTCGGCATCGTCACGCTGCGACCCGGTTTCGGCACGGCCATGCTCGTCGAGGCCCTCGTATCGGGCGCGCTCACGGGTCTCGCCGTCGCCATCCTGGAGGAAACTTTCTTTCGCGGGCTGATGTTCCGCGCGGTTTCGGGCGAGTCCGGCTTTGCGGTCGCAGCATGGGGCACCGCGCTCGTCTATTCCGCCATCCATTTCCTCGCGAGCGCGCGGATTACGGCGGACGAAGTGCGTTGGGACAGCGGAATCCGCCTGCTCGGCGGCGCGCTAACGAATTTCGCGGATCCGCTTCCAGTCGTCGATTCGTTCGTCACCCTCGTCCTGGTCGGCCTGCTCCTCGCCTGCGTGCGGCGGCGGACGGGCGCCATCGCGGTGGGCATCGGCCTGCACATGGGCTGGGTGTGGGTGATCAAGGCGACGACCGCGATCACCCGTGTCGACACGGAAGCCCGCGCATCCTTTCTCGTCGGCAGCTTCGACGGTTACACCGGCTGGCTCGTTGCGGTATGGGCCGCAGTCCTCCTCGCCGTGGCCTGGATTGCAGGCTGGCTGCGCCCGGGACCGGCGGCAACTCGCTAAGGAACCTCTGGTTTACCCCCGCATGAAGCGCGTTACGCGCGGGGACCGGGCGATTTTCGTCCCTGGCCGCGTTGCTCGGCGCTCATGTATCCATTGATACACATCGCGCCTCGCGAATTGCCAAGGACGAAAACCGCACGCGGTCGCGCCCATGCCGGCATAAATCAGAGGTTCCTAACTGCGGCTCCTTGTCACGGCCGGCTCGAGCACGGACAGCCGCTCGAGGGGATCCGCCAGTTCGAGCAGCGTCTGTTTGTCGGCGAGCGTCAGTGGCAGGAGCTCCGCGAGACGATTCGCGATCCAGGCCGCGTCGTCGCGCCGCTCGACATGACGATACGTGTCGCCCGCCTCGGGAATGACCTGCATCACCACTTCCGTCAGCCAGGCCTGGTCGGGTGGCACGCGCACGACCGGATCCGCCGCGATGTCGAGCACGCGCCCGCGATTGAGCCCATCCGACTCGCGCCAGGCCTCGACGATCCGAACGCGTTCGCGGCCGATGCAGCTGATGCCGAGAAGGTCGCCTTCGAGCCGGTCGAAATCGACGATCCGCGCCTCGGTCCCCGTCGCGGCAAAGCTCGTCGCCGACGACGCCTCCTCGCCCTCGCCGAGGAGCACGACCGCAAAGCCGGACTGCTCGCGCAGGCAGCGGCTCACCATGTCGAGGTAGCGCGGCTCGAAGATCCGCAATGGCAGGGGTCCGCCGGGAAAAAGCACGGCGTTGAGCGGAAAGAGCGGCAGTTCCCTGACTTCGGCGTTCACGCGGGCCGCACCCGTAGCGCCGCGAGCAGGCGCTCGTGCAGTCCGCCGAATCCGCCATTGCTCATGATCAGCACCCGGTCGCCGGCCTGAAGGTCCGAGACAAGCGAGTCGAGCAGCCCCGGGATGTCGCGCTTCACCGCGGCCTTGGCGCCGAGCTCCGCGGCCACGCCGTCGAGATTCCACTCGATCCCGGCGGGCTGGTAGAACCACACGCGGTCCGCGTCCGCAAGCGACGCCGCAAGCTCGGCGCGATGGGTGCCGAGGCGCATCGTGTTCGAACGCGGCTCGAGCACGGCGACGATGCGGCCTGCATCCGGTTGGCGCCTGACACCGTCGATCGTCATCGCGACGGCTGTCGGGTGATGGGCAAAATCGTCATAGACGCGGATTCCACGGACCTCGCCGCGCAGTTCCAGCCGGCGGCGGACGCCTGTGAACCGTCCGAGCGCTTCGGCGGCGCGCGAAGGCGAGACGCCCATTCCGGCCGCGCAGACGATGGCAGCGAGGCCGTTCTCGACGTTGTGCATCCCGATCAGCGGCCAGCGTACGAGACCTGCCGCCTCCCCGCGCTGCAGCACCTCGAAAGCGGCGCCATCGTTGGAGACGAGGCGCACGCGCCATTCCGCCTCGGATTCGCGCGCAAACTCCACGAGCGGCGTCCAGGCACCCATCGCGAGCATCGCCTTGAGCGCGGCGTCGCCCGCATTCCAGGCGATGCGACCCGAGCCCGGCACCGTGCGCACGAGATGATGGAACTGGCGCTGGATCGAGGCGAGGTCGGGATAGATGTCGGCATGGTCGAATTCGAGATTGGTCAGCAGCAGATGACGCGGGCGGTAATGGACGAACTTCGCGCGCTTGTCGAAGAAGGCCGTGTCGTACTCGTCCGCCTCGATCACGAAGGACGCGCCTGTGCCCGCCCGGGCCGACGTCCCGAAGTTCGCCGGGATGCCGCCAATCAGGAAGCCGGGCCCGAGCCCCGCTTCCTGCAGGATCCAGGCGAGCATCGCGGATGTCGTCGTCTTGCCGTGCGTGCCCGCAACGGCCGCGACCTCGCGGCCGCGCAGCACGTTCTCCGCGAGCCATTGCGGACCCGAAGTGAATGGCAGCCCGCTGTCTAGCAGCCGTTCGATCAGCGGCATGCCGCGGCTCATCACGTTGCCGACCACGACGATGTCCGGCTTCAGGTCGAGCTGGGCCGGATCGTAGCCGTCGATCAGCGCGATGCCCTGCGCCTCGAGCTGCGTGCTCATCGGCGGATAGACGTTGGCGTCGGAACCGGTTACGCGGTGTCCCGCGGCGCGCGCGAGCGCGGCGATGCCACCCATGAACGTGCCGCAGATGCCGATGATATGCAGGTGCATCAGACGGCCGCCGGAAACAG
>CAYPQX010000011.1:0-10105 GCA_964412975.1 uncultured Steroidobacteraceae bacterium | reverse complement strand
CCTCGAGTACGACCCCGGCATCTACTCCGCGCCTGAAGAAGTCATTGAGCTCGCCCGCGAGGCGAAGCGCCACGGCGGGCGCTATATCAGTCATATCCGCAGCGAGGACCGGTATTTCTGGGAGGCGCTCGACGAAATCGTGCGCATCGGCAAGGAGACGGGAATCCCGGTCCAGGTCACGCACATGAAGCTCGCGATGGTCGACTGGTGGGGCCAGTCCGCGCGCTTGCTCGGAGTGCTTGACCGCGCGCGCGCCGAGGGTATCGACGTCACCGGTGACATCTATCCCTACGAGTTCTGGCATTCCGACCTCACGGTCCTGTTCCCGAAGCGCGACTTCACCAACCGCGAGAGCGCGCAGTTCGCACTCGACCACGTGTCGCCGCCCGACGGCATCATTCTCACGCGCTACAGCCCGGAGCCCGAGCTGGTCGGCAAGTCCCTGGCCGAGATCGCGAAGCAGAAAGGCCTGGACCCGGCCGCGACGCTGATGGACCTGATCGCGCGCTCGAACCACGAGGGCGCCGAGCAGTCGATCATGGCCAAGGGCATGAAGGAAAACGACATCGATGCCCTCATGGCCTGGCCCTACGCGAGCATCTGTTCCGATGGCTCGCTGGTGAGCATGCATCCGCGCGGCCGTGGCGCCTTCACCAAGGTACTGCGCGTCTACGTCCGCGAGCGCGGGCTCCTGACGCTCGAGGAGGCGATCCGCAAGATGACGGGGCTATCGGCCGCGAACGTCGGCATTGCCGACCGTGGCTTGATTCGCCCCGGCGCTTTCGCGGACCTGGTGCTGCTCGACCCGGCGACCGTGGCCGATCGATCAACGTTTGAGGATCCGTCCGCGCTCTCGGTCGGCATCAGCAAGGTTTGGGTCAACGGGGTCGCTGTCTGGAAAGACGGCAAGGCAACGGGAGTTTTTCCTGGGAAGGCAGTAAGCAGGCCAACGACATGAAGTACGCATTCGTTTCGATCGGCGCAGCGGTCCTCTGTCTCCTTGCCGCGCCCGCGATGGCGCAGGCGACGTCGCCGCCGCCGGCCGGCACGCCACGCACATTGACGCTCGAAGATCACGACGCGATCAAGTCTCCCGACAGCCTCGCCCTGTCGCGCGACGGCCGACTGTTCGCCTACGCGCTGGATGACCAGATCTATGTGGTTCCGATGGCCGGCGGCGTGCCGCGTGCCGTGACCGCCGCGGGCTCGAGCGCCTGGGACCCGTACTGGTCGAAGGACGGCAGCGCGCTCTATTTCCTGTCCGACCGCTCGGACAGCGACCAGCTCTGGAAGCTGCCGCTCGAATCCTTTGGCGAGGCGACGCAGGTCACGACCTTCAAACAGGGCGTCGACGAACTCGACTTTTCGCCCGACGAATCGCGATTGCTCCTGAAGTTCAAGGCGGAGGACCTGAAAGAGACCGCCGACGAAGAAGACGATGACGATAGCGCGGACGCGGAAGAAAAGAAGCCCTGGGTCATCACGCGGCTCGAGTTCAAGGAGGATGACGGCGACGGCTACCTGACCGGCGACCTGGCCGAGCACCTGCACGTCCTCGATCTGGCGACAGGCAAACTCAGGCAACTCACGTCCGGCAAATACGCCGAATCTGAATCCAGCTGGTCGCCCGACGGTCGTCAGATCGTTTTCGTCAGTAATCGCGAGGAGGAGCCGGACGCGAGCTACAAGACCGACCTCTGGCTCGTCGCGACCGACAACGCCGACCAGGGGAAATCGCTCGTCCGCCTGACGAACGACGACCGTGTGAAGAGCAGTCCCACGTGGAGTCCGGACGGCCGGTCGATCGCATTCCTGACGGCCGAGGACGGCGTCTACGCCATCCCGCACCTCGCCGTGATGCCCGCGTCCGGCGGCGAACCGCGAATCCTGACGGCGGCACTCGACCGCTGGGTCAATGATTTCCGCTATTCAGCGGACGGACAATGGATTTACTTCGCCTACGAACACGAGGGCGGTACGCGCCTCGCGCGCGTCCAGCCGAAGGACGGCAAGCTCGAGCCGGTCGAAAGCGGCGACCAGTTCATCGGGGATTTCGACGTCGCCAGGAACGGTGCGATCGCGGCACGAATCGAGGCCGGGAATCGTGGACCGGAGATTTATTCAGTCGCAGGCGGGCGCCTCAACCGGCTGACGAAGATCAACGATGAATTCCTCAGCTCCATCGCGCCCGGCGCAAAGGAGACGGTGTCGTTCAAGAGTGCGGACGGGACTGAAGTACAGGCCTTCGTGACGAAGCCGCCCGGCTTCGTTGCGGGACGGAAGTACCCGACAATCCTCCACATCCACGGCGGCCCGGTCGGTCAGTTCGGCTGGGGCTTCGATTTCAAGTCGCAGTACCTCGCGGCGAACGGCTATGTCGTGGTCGAGCCCAATCCGCGTGGGTCGACGGGGCGCGGCCAGGCGTTCGTACGCGCAATCTACGAGACCTGGGGCATCACCGACTACGACGACGTCATCGCCGCCGTGGATCACGCGATCGCCGAGGGCTACGCGGATCCCGACCGGCTCGCGGTCACCGGCTATTCGTACGGCGGCTACTTGACGAACGTCGTCATCACGCGCACCGGGCGTTTCAAAGCCGCGGCGTCGGGCGCGGGCCACAGCTACATCGTCGCGAACTACGGTCACGATATCTACCAGAAATGGTACAACTGGGAGCTCGGCCCGCCGTGGGAGAACCGCGAGAAGTATGACAAGCTGTCGCCCCTGCTCCAGGCCGGGCGCGTCACGACGCCGACGATCTTTCTCGGCGGACGCGAGGACTGGAACGTTCCCGTGCTGAACGCCGAGTTGTTCTACCAGTCGCTCCGCAAGCGCGGCATCGACACGCAGCTCGTGGTCTATCCGGATACCCATCACGGCGACTGGTCGCCGGAATTCGAGCGTGATTACCTGAACCGTGTGCGAGAGTGGTTCGACAAGTACCTGAAGTAACGGCCCAAACGACCAGCCGCGCGGCGCTCGAGGCGATCCGCTCCGGGTCGGCGCTGCGCGCGGAATTCATCTGTCGCGAATACCTCGAAAAGAATCCGGGTTCGGTCGAGCACTTGCGGCTCCTGGGTCACGCGCTCATGAAGCAGGCCCGGTACGCGGACGCCGAGGAGACCGTGCGTCTCGCCATCTCGCTGAAGCCCGACTTCCCGCATCTGCACGAGGATCTCGGCAGTATTTTCGCGATGCAGCAGCGCTTCGAGGACGCGGTGCCGTGCTTCGAACGGGCGATCCAGCTCGAGCCGAGGCTGCCGCTCGCGCACAAGAAGCTCGGCGAGTCGCTCGCTGCGCTGGGCCGAGGCCGGGAAGCGGACGCCGCATTCGAGGAGTTTTTCGAACAGGACGCCGACAAAGGCAAGATCGCGGTGGCGCTTGACCACCTTGGTTCGGGGCGCGAGGACGAGGCGGTCGAGACGCTGCGCACGGCGCTGCGCGAGAGCCCGGACAACATCGATGCGATGCGTTGTCTCGCGCAGATCTATTTCCGCAACAAGGAACGGTTGATCGACGCAGAGGCTCTCCTTCGCCGTGCGACGTCGATCGCGCCTGACTACGTAGCGGCCTGGATGCTGCTCGGCGGGGTCCTGCACGAGTCCGGTCGGCATCGCGAGTCGATCGACGCGTACCGCCGAGTCACGACCATCGAGCCGCGCAATGCCGCCGGGTGGACCGGGCTCGGTAACGCCTTCTCGTACGCGGGCGAGGTCGAAAGGAGTCTCGAGGCCTACGAACGGGCGGTCTCTCTGGATCCACGTGCACCCGGCGCCCAGATGGGGTTCGGGCACGTTCTGAAGACACTGGGCGATCAGCCTGGATCCCTGAAGGCCTACCGCGCGGCCATCGCAGTCAAGCCGGAGTTCGGCGAGGTCTACTGGAGCATGGCGAACCTCAAAGTGTTCCGCTTCGAGGACGCTGAGGTTGCCGCCATGGAGGCGCAACTCCGCCGAGTCGATCTCAGCGCCAGCGAGGAGATTCATTTCCGCTTTGCGCTCGGGAAGGCGTACGAGGACAAGGGCGACTACGACCGCGCCTGGCATTACTACGACACTGGCAACCGGAAGCAGCGCCAGCAGGTATTCCACGATCCCGTGGCCTTCGAGGTGCGTCACGAGGAGATCATCAAGGCCTTCGACCGCGAATTTCTCGAACGACTTGCGGGCCTGGGCTTCGAATCGGCTGCGCCCATCTTCATTGTCGGCCTGCCGCGCTCAGGCTCGACACTGGTCGAGCAGATCCTCGCAAGCCACAGCCAGGTGGAAGGGACGCAGGAGCTGCCGACCCTGAGCCGGCTCGCCGCGTCCATCGGCCGCTATCGCCGGGACCAGAAGCAGTATCCACATACGGTGCGGGACCTGCGTGGCAGGGATTTCCGTGCCTACGGCAGGCAATACGTCGAGGAGTCATCCGCGTTCCGCATGACGGCCAAGCCGTACTTCACCGACAAGTTGCCGAACAATTTTTCGCACGTCGGGCTGATTCACCTGATTCTGCCCAACGCAAAGATCATCAATACCCGGCGCCATCCATTCGACAACTGTCTCGGCGCGTACAAGCAGCTGTTCGCCAAGGGGCAGGACTTCACGTACGACATGACGGAGCTCGCCGTCTACTACCGCAAGTACCACGAAACGGTGCAGCACTGGCACCGGGTGCTGCCCGGCAAGGTACTGGACGTGCACTACGAGGAGACCGTTACCGATCTCGACACCCAGGTCCGGCGCATCCTCGCGCACTGCGGTCTGCCCTTCGAGGAGGCCTGCGTGCGCTTTCACGAGACCGACCGGCCGATCAAGACCGCGAGCTCCGAGCAGGTGCGGCAACCTATTTATACGCGCTCCCTCGGCTACTGGCGCCACTACGAGAAGCACCTCGGGATCTGGCAGGAAGAGCTCGGCGACATCGTCGCGGAGCTGCCCGAAACCGTGCGTAACGCAGGAATACCTCAGTCGTAGGGCCAGACCTCGAGGCCATGAATGGCATTGCGGACGTCCATCGTCAGATTGACCGATAGCAAGCGTCGGTTTGCCGCGAGGTCGTAGACGGAAACGGTCGAGGGCGAGGAGCCGCCCGCAACGACCGTGTCCGTAAGCACGCAAAGCCCGCGCGCAAACCCCTGCCGCGCGATGCGGCTTTCGTCCAGATTCTTATTCTCGAGGGTTGCGGGATCATAGCCGGGGACCCGAATGGCGCGGTCCTCGAGCCCCTCGCCGCGCCCGGCGTAGCGAAGCGCCTCGGACTCGGTGTCGTTGAACAACACACCGTCACGGAACGGCCGGGCATTGTGCGATCCGGTCGGCAGCTCCGCGGCCATATGGACCTCCCGCCCGTTGAACAGCAGCATGCCGCCCGTCCGGAGCCCGGAGAGGTACATGCCGCCCTTCGTGCAGTGCACGTTGTTGATGTGGAGCTTGTTGAGCATCAGCGGACCGTCCTTGCCGCGCGGATCGAAGGTGACGCCCTTGAAACGGAACTGATGCGTCATGACGTGCATGGCCCAGCTGAACTCGCGCGCATCGAGGTCGAAACCGAGGATGCTGTCGAAGCCGGTCGACGTGAGGAACAGCCGCCGCTCCCAGATGGAGATCTCGTGGCAATGCTTCAGGTAGGGATTGCGCCACGACCCGATCGGCCGGAACCCCGGCGTGTAGGCGAAGAGTTCGTCGCTGGCGGCGATGTAGACGGCTTCACCATCGAAAGCGATTCCGCGGAGGCCCCTGTCCCAACCGCGGCCCTGCCAGTCGATATCGGCCTTGTTCCAGTCGAGGGTCTGCCGGACCTTGCGGCTGTCGAGATCGATCAGGTAGACGCCGCCGTGGCTCTCACCCTGGTAGCTGCCGCGCACGACGGAGGTCGTGACGAGCTTCATGACGACCGCCGCCGTCGGCCATTCGCAGGCATGGACTCAGCCCATGCCTGCGCCGGTCACCATCGCTTGGTGAACGAGAGGCTGATGGTCCTCGGCCGCTGCAACGTGCGCACGTAACGGAAGCGCGAGTCGCCGAAAAACGTGCCGTAGTCGGCAGAGCTCAACCAGCCCATGTCGGCCTCGTCGAACAGGTTGCGTACGATCAGCGCGGCATCCCAGCCGCTGTTCGATGAGTAGCCGAGCTGAAGTGTCGTCGAGGACGACGACGGAATAATCTGATCGCGGTTGTCGGTCCGAATCGCGGTACGGTTGTTCCAGAATTCTCCCTGGTACGTATACGACGCCCGTGTCCAGAACTCGCCGTCACGGGCGAACAGCCCCGGCAGCCGGTATTCTGCGGAGATCCAGAACTTTTCTTCGGGTGAGTTCGGCATCGGTGAGCCCTTCTCGACGACGTTGCCATTGGGCTCCACGAAGTCCTCCGAAAACTCCGGGTCCATGAGCGACACGCTGCCTTCCATGCTGAAGTTCGACGTGAAGCGTAACTCGCCGTTGAGCTCGATGCCTTTCTGCTCGGCCCTGCTGCCGTTGAAAGTCCCGCGCAGCCACCACGGGTCGTTGTCGCCGCTGGCGTATGCATTCAGCTGAATATTGCTCCATTCCATGAAGAACAGCGACACGTTGAGCATCAGCCGGTTGTCGAGCCACTGGCTCTTGAGGCCGATCTCGTAGTTCTCGAGCTTGTCGGGTTCGTAGGTCAGCGGCAGCCCGCCCGATTGTGCGGCCCGCAAGCTGTTGTTGCCGCCCAGCCGGAATCCCTCGCTGTAGAGCGCATAAATCATGCGGTCGTCGTCGATCTGGAACTGGGTTGCGAACTTGTAGACGACGTCGTCGTCCTTGCCGGAACTCTCCACCGGCTCTGCCAGGAAGAAATTTCCATCCTCGTCAAAGTCGAAAAGCGGCAAGCCACGCGGGATCTGCTCGGTCTCGATCTGGCGCCGATCGTACTCGAACCAGCGGGCCCCGCCGGTGACGGACCAGCGGTCGGTCAGTCCGTAGGTCAATTCGCCGAACACGGCCTTCTGCCTGACCGTCTTGTCGAAAACGTCTGCGTACCAGTCGTCGGTCTCGGTGAGTAATACGCCATAGGTGTCAGCGAAGTACTGGGCATAGTACCAGGCCGTGGTCGAAGCCAGATCCTCGACCCGGGTGCCATAATCCCAATAGTCGTACACATCCTCGTAGAACGCGCCCGCCATCCACTGGAAGCGGCTGTCGCCCTGCGAGGTCAGACGCGCCTCGTAAGCCCAGCGATTCTGTTTCTGATCGTTGAATATCGTGCTGTTGTGATAGTCGGTGACCCACAGCGGGTAGGAAGTGGAGTAGTACGCCGTACGCCAATTTTCATAGGCGACATTGTCCCATTCATACTTGATGTCGCGATCGAAATAGGACGCGGTGAACGAGAGCTCGGCGAAGCCGAGATCGCCCTTGAAGTTGGCAGACGCCTGGTACCAGTCGTCGTCACGGAACTCGTCGAAGAAGCGGACCAGCTTGTAGTCGTCGATTGCCGGATCCGACTCCCAGGCGCCGTCCGCGTCACTGTACTGGCTGATCAGGCTGAGCGTCGACTCCCACTCCGGGCTGATCTGCCAGCGCGCCGCCAGCCGGCCACCCGTCGCCCTGTAGTCGTTCCAGTCCTCCTCGACTACATCGGCATTGGTCTTGCTGCCGGACTGATCAGAGCCGAGCAAGTTATCGACGTAGCCGCCTTCGACGGCGTAGAAGCCGACTGCGCGGATCGCAAATTTATCGGACAGCGGAATGTTGACGTGGCCGCTGATGTCGTAGCTTTCCTCACCGCCCTTGGTCGTGCCGGCCTCGACATCGACCTGGCTCGAGAAGCCTGAGGGATCCGGCTTGTTGGTGATGTAGCGGATCGTCCCGCCCTGCGAGCTGGAACCGAACAGTGTCCCTTGCGGACCCGGCAGCACCTCGATGCGCTCGATGTCGATCAGGCGCACGTCCACCTGCTGCGAGATTGCCGTCATCGGCTGGTCGTCGAGGTAAACCGCGACCTGGCTGTCGGTGTAATACTCGCCCGAGCCGGTCGAAATACCGCGCACCACGATGGCGTTGCGGCCCGGCAGCGCATTGATCAGGTTGACGCTCGGCAGCGCGGCGACCACGTCCTCGAGCGACTGGAACGCCTGCTTCTCGATGTCTTCCGTCGATATGGCCGTTACGCTCTGAGCGACGTTTTGAAGATTCATTTCGCGGCGCGTCGCGGTTACGACGACCTCTTCAAGGCGGGCGCCTGCGGAGCCGGTACTTTGTGCATTGGCGTGGGAGGCTGGAT
This sequence comes from uncultured Steroidobacteraceae bacterium, assembly GCA_964412975.1. GTDB lineage: Bacteria > Pseudomonadota > Gammaproteobacteria > Steroidobacterales > Steroidobacteraceae > SCUD01. The sequence goes on along the minus strand of CAYPQX010000011.1, from coordinate 1,868 downwards.
ACAGAACCGTGAAGACAGCTGCTGCCAGTGGATTTATGCGCTCTTTCATTGGTGCCCCCAAGGTCGCCAGATCACGTCGGCAGAGCGTTGCGTCAAGCCGAGCCTATAACAGGAGTTGTCAATTTGCCACCAGGGGTCCGGCTCAATAAGTCCCGCCCCGGGATGACAGTAGCGTGCCCGCCTGCACGCGAAGCTCGTAGGAGACGCCCCCTGAACCGGTCCAGGACTCGAGATCGAAGCGTCCGGCGCCCGGCGCAAGCCGGTAGACGTCGATCGTGCCGCTCGTCAACGGCTGGCCCGGCTCACAACGTTCCGGCGCCTGATTTGCCGACATGAAGTGGATATACGGCGTCGGATGATCGGCCGTCGCAAAGACCTGGGCCGAGTCATCCGCGGGATCCACGTGAAGCGACGTCTCCCGATCGGCGGCAATGGCCTTCGGCGCGGAGGACCATCCGTCCTTCTGAAGACGCGAGAGCAGGGCGACGGTCCGGCCGATCCGGTCGCGTTCCTCGAGATGCTGGTCGGTCAGCACGTTTTCGAGCCGCGACAGCCGCAGGAACCCGCGCGCGAGCGTCACATCGGCCGCGTACGGGTCCGCCATGGCGACGGCACTCGTCAGGCTTTCCTGGCCCATGGCCGAGTAGACATACTCGCCGAGAACCGCCATGCCGGCGCTGGTACCGCCGATCGGGGCGGGCTTTGCCGCGACGAAGTTGGCCGCGTCCTCGACCGGCGTGTCCTTCCAGTAGCGCAAGTAGTTCGACTGGTCGCCGCCGCCCTGCAGCACCCAGAGGCCGCGGGTCGGGCGGACGACATCGGCGGGATTGCCGATCTGGTTGAGCTTGTAGCCGGGGCCGCGGCGGGCGACATCCGCGGTCGAACAGGAGCCAAGGGCAAAAACTGCGAATATCGCCGCCACCGGCAAGGCGCGGCCCGACCTCATCGATTGCCGGTCACTCATCGCCGCCTCGCCTTCTCCGCATCGCCGATAGTGTACTCTCGGGCGTCAGCACCCCCGTCAGCGGAGCCTGCCGATGAGACGCCTGCTGTGCCTCCTGTCGTTGCTACCCACGCTTGCATTGGCCCAGGAAATGCGGCTGCCACCCGAGACCGTACGCCTCAACAACATGGCCGCGCGCTTCGCGCCGGTCGACATCCGTGTCGAACTGTCAGCCCTGCCGGCGAATGAGCGCCGGGCTCTCGCAAGCCTCATCAAGGCCGCGCGCATCACCGATGCGCTTTTCATGCGGCAGATGTGGGCGGGCAACGAGGCACTGCTGCTGCGGCTTCTCGAAAACACGACGCCGCTCGGCCGCGCGCAATTCGAGTACTTCCTGATCAACCGCGGACCCTGGTCCCGGCTTGACGGGAACGCCGCATTCATTCCCGGCGTGCCGGAAAAGCCGGAAGCCGGGAATTTTTATCCGGCGGGCGCGACGAAGGCCGAAGTCGAGAACTGGTTGAAGGGCCTGCAGGGCGAGGCGCATACGGCCGCGGCCGGGTTCTTCACGACGATCCGCCGCGACGCGTCGGGAGAATTCGCGGCCGTGCCATACAGCCTCGAATACCAGGGCGAGCTGGCCGAGATGGCGCGGCACCTGCGTGAGGCCGCAGCCGCGACGAACCAGCCGACGCTCAAGGCTTTCCTGGAGTCACGCGCGGCTGCCTTCATTTCCAATGATTACTACGCGAGCGACCTTGCCTGGATGAAGCTCGATTCGTCGATCGAGCCGACCATCGGCCCGTACGAGGTGTACGAGGATGAGTGGTTCAACTACAAGGCGGCCTTCGAAGCCTTCATCACGCTGCGTGACGACGCGGAGACGAAGAAGCTCCAGTCCTTCTCCGGCCTGCTCCAGGGGCTC
>CAYPQX010000010.1:0-24568 GCA_964412975.1 uncultured Steroidobacteraceae bacterium | reverse complement strand
CGCGGCGCCGCTCGTGCTCGTCGCGGGAATCGTGCTGTTGACCGCCGTAATGCACCTGGTTCGCGGCATCGGCCGCGGCCACGGTACGCTCGCCAAGCACCTGCTCGTCGCCCGCGCGGACGCCGGCTGAGGGTCGAGTGCCTATGGCGGCGGCCGCGCTCCTTCTGCTGCTCGCGCAGCAGCCAATCGCAGCGCCCATCCCGCCGGACCCGCGGTGCCTTCCGGGCCAGGCGGGGTTTCTCTCGATGCGCCTTCGCGGCAGCATCGAGGCGGAAATCAGCTGGCGGGAACCGGAACTCGGCTGCACCGGAATGTCGCGGCCCGACGGGCGCGGACTGCGCATCCGATTTGCTGGCCCGCTAGCGAGTGGCGGCGAGCTTGCGATCGTATTTGCGGCACCCGAGCTCGGGATGGGCGCTTCAGGGCGCGGCGTGCCGGTTAACGTCACCCTCCTCGACGCGGCCGGCGAAAAGATCTACGGCACCCAAGGCGACAGCCGCTGCGAATTCGACGAGGTCGAGCAGCAGGCGATCGAGGACCCGTCGTTTCCTGAGCGAAGCTTTCGTGTCAGCGCGCGCGGTTTCTGCGTCGCGCCGGCACGCGCAGTGGACGGCGAAGGTTCAGTGCTCCTTACGCGATTCGATTTCGCAGGACTCGTGACTTTTCGCGAAGACGACGGCGCGCCGGTGCCCGACGCGATGGCTGCGCAATGAGGCCGCTTCACCTGCTGCTCGCAATGTCTGCGATGGCGGTGGCCTGCGCGAGCGCATCCGGCACGTCGCCACTGCCCTTTCCCGGCCTCCCGCAATCGGAAGTCGAGGCCGTCACGCGGACGGGAACTCATCGATTCAAGGTTTGGATCGCCGCGGATGACAGGAGTCGCGCACAGGGTCTCATGCATGTGCGGGAGCTGCCGCCGGATCAGGGAATGCTGTTCCTGTTCGAACGGCCGCAGCCCCTGGGTTTCTGGATGAAGGACACCTGGCTCTCGCTGGATCTCGTCTTTATCGGCCCGGATGGCGCCGTACTGAATGTCGCCGCCGACGCCCGGCCGCTTTCGCTTGAGCCCATCGAATCCGACGGCCCCGCCATTGCCGTGTTGGAGGTATTGGCGGGAACCGCCAGGAAAATCGATCTGAGGCCGGGTGACCGGATTGCCCTTCCGACTTTGCGAACGACATTCACGCCTTCCGAACCGACCCCTGCGGGACCGCGGAGCCGCACGCCGAACTGATTCCGACACTTCGTCCTTCGGCTCCAGATCTTTAAGGCAAAGCATGATATCGATCGATTTCCGCAGTGGATGTGGGCATTCAGCACCGCATTACCGGCTCCCAGCCCCTCTTGGTGGGTGGGATTAGACGTTTTTCACGCTCGATCAATCCCGCTTTATTCTCCTTTATTCTCCGCAGTTGATCCGTCTTTGTCGCGTTGATACCACAGACACGCCCGCAGCGGTGGTGAACCTCCGGTATTTGGCGCGCAAGAGTTGCTTCGTCGCAACTAAAGCCGGCGAGCCATTTCCCCGCAGTTTCGCTCGATTGTGTTGCTTATTTGCAACGTTTGTTGCGAACGAATTCAATGTTGTTATGATGCCGCCATCCAAGGTGGCGGGAAGACCGTATCAATTTCGCCACGGTGGCTTTTGAGTTCTTGGTTGACATGGCAACTCAACGAATCAACGAACGGCATCGCCGTTCGCGGGAGGACGTAAGCAATGGAACGTAAATACCAGGTCGCAGCGGCGGTCCGTCGCGCACTCGTCATGAGTGCGGTGACGGCAGCCGGCGTTGCGGCACCTGCGCTCGCGCAGGAAAACTTGGGTGAGATCGTCGTGACGGGTTCGCGCATCAGATCCGCGAACCTCGAGGCGACGACACCCGTCACGCAAGTGACCGCTGCGGATGTCGTGACGCAGGGCGTCACCCGCATCGAGGACCTCGTGAACCAGTTGCCGCAGGCCTTTGCGGCGCAAAACGTGACGGTCGCGAACGGCGCAGCCGGTACTGCGACCCTGAACCTTCGTGGTCTTGGCTCGCCCCGTACCCTCGTGCTGGTCGACGGTCGTCGCCTGCCCTATGGCGGCGTGACCAACTCGGCGGCGGACATCAACCAGATTCCGACACAGATGGTCGAGCGCGTCGACATCCTGACCGGCGGCGCATCCGCGGTCTACGGCTCGGACGCCGTGGCCGGCGTCGTCAACTTCATCATGAAGAAGGACTTCGAGGGCGTGGAAGTCACCAGCCAGTACAACTTCTACTGGCATGAGAATGACTACAGCGGTCCCGGTGCAACCAAGTTCCGGGACGTGATCGCAGCCCGCAACGCACTCAATCCGGTTGAGTTTGCGCTTCCGGACGACACCGTCACCGACGGCGAAGGCAAGGAGCTGTCGCTGGTGGTCGGCGTCAACAGTGGCGACGGCCGCGGCAACATCACGGCCTATGCCACGGTGTTCGACAGCAAGAAGGTGCTGCAGCGCGATCGCGACTACTCGGCCTGTGCGCTCGGTGCGAACCCGACCGTGCAGTTTGCGTGCGGCGGCTCGGCGACGAGTGCGGGGGGTCTGTTCACCGACTTCTCGAACTACTATCTGACCGTCGACACCGCGGACTCATTGCGGGACTTTGACTTCGGCACCGACCTGTACAACTACGGTCCGTTGAATCACTACCAGCGTCCGGAGCGTCGTTACAGCCTCGGCGCGACGGGTCACTACGAGTTCGGCGAACATGCGGATGTGTACACGCAGCTGATGTTCACCGACTACGAGTCGATCGCGCAGATCGCTCCGGGTGGCAACTTCTTCGAGACCAACTCGGTCAATTGCGACAACCCGCTGCTACCGGTGAACAGCCTGGCGACGATCGGCTGCACACCGGCGATGATTGCGGCCGGCGATTCCACCACGTTGTACATCGGCCGGCGCAATGTCGAAGGCGGCGGACGGCAGCAGTCGTTTGCTAACTCGACATTCCGTTTGGTGGCCGGCGTGCGCGGCGCGATCAACGATGGCTGGGGCTACGATGTGTCCGCACAATTCTCCGAAGGGACGGGTACAGCTTCGACGCTGAACTCGTTCGACGTCAATCGCGTTGTCAGCGCGCTCGACGTCATCGACGACGGCGGCGTGCCGACCTGCCGGTCGGTCATCGACGGCAGCGATCCGCTCTGCGTGCCCTACAATCCTTTCGTAGCGGGCGGCATAACCCAGGAAGCGCTTAATTACCTTCAGGTCAAAGGTATCCAGGTGGGGCGGATCAGCCAGGAAATCTACAACGGCATTGTGACCGGAGACCTCGGAGTCTACGGCGTCAAGTCGCCGATGGCGTCCGATGGCGTCCAGGTGGTGTTCGGTGCGGAATACCGGCGTGACACGCTCGACAACAAGGTCGATGCCTTGCAGGAGCAGGGGCTGCTCACGGGTTCCGGCGGGCCGACGATTGGCATCTCGGGCGCGACCAAGGTCGAAGAGCTCTTCATGGAAGCTCGCGTCCCGATCGCACAGGATCAGGCGTTTGCGGAGAGCCTGTCGTTCGATACCGCCTATCGGTACTCGGATTACGGCGACGGCGTGCAGACCGACACGTACAAGTTCGGCCTCGAGTGGGCTCCGATTTCGGACGTCCGTTTCCGTGCCAGCTTCCAGCGTGCCGTTCGCGCTGCCAACATCGTCGAGCTGTTCACCGCGCAGGGCTTCAACCTGTTCGACGCGAACGGCGATCCTTGCGGTGCGGCGGATCGTGATCCGAACGCGAGCGACGCGGAGTGCATCGCGTCGGGCGTACCTGCGGGCCTGGTCGGAGCAGCGTCGCTTGACAGCCCGGCGGGCCAGTACTCGTTCCTCCAGGGCGGCAACCCGGACCTGACGCCTGAAGAGTCGGATACGCAGTCTTTCGGAGTCGTGTTCCAGCCGAGGTTCGCCCCGGGTCTTGCGATCACCGTCGATTACTTCGACATCCAGATCGACAACACGATCACGATCTTCAATGCCGTCAATACCTGGACTGCCTGCTACGGCAACGGCGACCCGGACGCGTGCGGTCGCATCAATCGCAATCCGGGCACGGGACAGCTGTGGATCGGCACGGGCCATGTGGAAGACCTGAACATCAACATCGGTTCATTGTCGACCACCGGGTATGACATCAACATCGGTTACACGGGTCTCGAGATGGGACGCTTTGGCAGCATGGCGTTCAATCTTACGGGCACGTACCTGGTCGATCTGATCACCCAGCCGGCACCGGGTATCGACTTGAATCCGGATCCAAACATCTTTGATGACACGTATGACTGCACGGGCTACTACTCGTCGGTCTGCGGTACGCCGAATCCGCAATGGCGTCACCGCTTCCGCGCGAGCTGGCAGACTCCGTGGGATCTCGATCTGTCCGCGACGTGGCGTTACTACCATGAGACGGAAGGTCTCACGGCGGCCAACAACCCGCTGCCCTTCAACCGCATCGATCGCTTACTCTCGGCCGAGAGCTATTTCGATCTCGCGGCGAACTGGGCGGTCACGGAGAAGGCCTCGGTCACGCTCGGCATCAACAACGTCCTGGATGACAACCCGTCGATCACGGCCAGCGTCGGCACGACCGGCAATGGCAACACCTTCCCGCAGACTTTCGACGCCCTCGGTCGTTACGTCTTCCTGCGGGCGACGGTTGGCTTCTAAGACCGATTCAAGAAATATTCAATTCGTAACTCGCGGCGGCCTTCGGGCCGCCGCTTTTTTTTCAGCTCACGGCGCGGTTTCGCACCCATTGCGAGAGCAGCCATTTGGTGCCGCGCGTCGGTGGCAGGCCCGCATGCACCGTCCGGCGGTCGGGCGTGCCTCCGGCGTCGGCATTGACGAAGTACAGGGCGTCTCCGCGGCGGCCCCGGTAGCGCAGGCCGACCTGCGGGAATTCCGTCTCGCCACCCTCGTAGTCTTCGTTCAGATAGACCAGAAAAGTCAGGACGCGCTGCCCGTGCAGCTCGAGCTCGCGCGCGAGCGCAGGTGTCGTCGGTTCCTGGAAGTCGGCATGCAGGCTGAACTGCTGCCCCGGCTCGTAGCGAAGGAGCTTCGTCACCTCGAAAAACCGCGTATCCGCGCCGATACTGACGGCGATGCGGTCCCGCAGCAGGCCGAGCACGAGATCGGCGTTCCAGATCGTGAAGTCGGATTCGGTGTTGGTGCGCGATTCCGCTTCCGCGTGGCCCGGCGCATCGCGCCGGTAGACCATTGCGCGGCGCATCCCGTGCCGACCGCGCTCGATCAGCCATTCGCATTCGGCGGCCGAAGCGAAGCCTTCGATCACGCATATTCTCGGCGCATCCGACAGAGTCTTCGCGGGTGCCGCCCGGATCCAGCCCGCGGTATCCACCTGGCGCCGCAGCGCGCCCCAGTCCGTGCCCGGATCGCGTGCCAGTAGCCGCAATTCTTCCTGCGCCGGGCCCCAGCCGAACTCCGCGGCCCGTTGCAGGTAGTCGAGCGCGACCGCGAGATCACGCGGTCGCAGCACGCCCCAGCCCGCCAAACGTGCCACGAGCGCATTCGCCTCCGGGCCGCCGCGTGCAGCCGCGTCTGCGAGACAGGCGGCGCCCTCTGCAGGCTCCGCCCGCAGGCCGTCGCCCGTGAGCAGCCGCTTGCCGAGTGCGGTCAGCGCGGCGACGTCGCCGGCGTGTGCGCGATTGCGAAGCGTCTGAATGTCGACTGCCGCCACTCGATTCTTCCCGGCGTACCAGCCACTATAGTGCACCATGAGTGGCGAACCGCTGAACTCCACGGCCGGGGATCTTCTGGCATTGCTGCCGGTTTCGCCGGACGCCTACCCGCAAAACGTCGATCTCGTCCGCGGCCTGGTCCTCGTCGTCCGTCTCGACGCACGCGCGTACCGGATGGCGAGTTTCCTCGACGACCGGATCCTCGGACCGGAGACGCGGGGCGCCTGGCTGCACGGAACGGCCGTCACCGAGGCTGCGCGTCAGGTCGCGAATCCACGGCCGCTGCATTTCATCCTGCATGCCGGCCACGTCGGATCGACGCTTGTAAGCCGGCTGCTGGACGAGACGGGTTCGGTGTTGTCGCTCCGTGAACCCCTGCCCCTGCGGATGCTCGCCGATGCGAGCGATGTGCTCGCCAGGCCCGAGTCCTTGCTGAGCGCGCCTCAATTCGAGGCGCTGCTCGACATGTGTCTGCGCCTGTGGAGCCGCGGCTACGGCGGTACGCGCGCGGTGATTGTGAAAGCCACGAGCTCGGCCGGCCGGCTCGGAGATCGATTGCTGGCCGCGAGACCGGAATCGCGCGCGATCTATCTGAACCTGGCGGCCGAACCCTATGTCGCGACGCTGCTTGGCGGCGCGAATTCGGCAACGGACCTGCGTGGCCACGGTCCCGGCCGAATGCGTCGTCTGCTCGCACGCTACCCGCATCCGGTTGCGCCGCTTCACTCCTTGTCGGGTGGCGAACTCGCCGCGCTCGGCTGGCTCGTCGAAAGCCTGACAGAGCGCGACTTGCTCGAGCGCTTTCCGCGCCGGGTCAAGGGCCTCGATTTCGACCGGTTCCTCGTGGACGTCCCGGGTGAAATGGGTCGCGTCCTTGCGCATTTCGATCTTCCGTGCGACCCAGACGTCCTCGCCGGAATCTCCCGCGGTCCCATGTTGCTGCAATACTCGAAAGCACCCGAATTGCCATTTCCACCGGACGAGCGGAACGCGAGGCTCGCGGAGTCCCGGCGCGTCAATCGCGAGGAGATCGCGAAAGGCATGGCCTGGCTCGAGAGGCTCGCGCGCATGGATGATGCCGTGGCGAACGTCATTCACAGGCGGGCGGCATGAGCGAGCCGGCGGATGTCGCGCTCGAGCGCGCGGCGAGTCTCGAGCAGGCAGGTAAATTCCCGGATGCCGAGGTCAGTTATCGCACATTTATCGAGGAACAACCGGGGCATGCGGTCGCGCGGTTCAACTTTGCCTGCTTCCTGCGGCGCCGCGGGCGGTTCGAGGAAGCGCTCGAAGAGCACCAGTCCGCGCTCGACCTGCAGATCGACCACCCGGAGGAAGTCCTTTCGAACATGGCGGTTATCCACACCGAGCTTCGTCGGGATGCGGCGGCGAAGATGCTCCTCGAGCGTGCGCTTGCGGCCAATCCGGATTACATACCGGCGATGTTCAACCTCGCGCTGCAGCACGAGGAGTACGGCGACAAGAAGTCCGCGCTCCAGCTGTTCGGCCGGATCCTCGATCTGAATCCCGCCTGGCACGATGCCCTGATCCGCATCGCACATGCCGTTACCGTGCGTGAGCCGGATGGGCCCGTCATCCGCAGGCTCCGGCGTGCACTGCGCTACTCGAACATCGATGCGCTGACCCGCGAGAGCCTGCATTTCGCCCTGGGCAAGGCCCTCGACGACTGCAGCCAGTACGATGAGGCGCTCGCGCAGTACTCACTCGGAAACCGCGCTGGCGCATCGCGCATGCTGCGTTACGACCGGGAAGAGGAGGAACGTGGGGTTGCGCGGATCATCGCGGACTTCGGACCGGAACAGATCTCGTCCGTGGAACCGGTCTCGGACCGCCCGCTCGTATTCGTCACGGGCATGTACCGCACCGGCTCGACCCTGTTCGAGCAGGTGCTCGCGGCGCACCCGGAAGTGAAGGCTGGCGGCGAAATCGATTACTTCATGCGCGGGCCGCTGCCGGAGTCGCCGCAGGACTGGCGGGAACTCGCGCGCGGCTATCTCGAGTACCTCGACCGGGCATTCCCCGGGGCAGGTATCGTCACGAACAAGCGCCCGGATGCCTTCGCGCTCCTCGGGATGCTGAAGGCGGCGTTTCCGAACGCGCGCTTCGTGAATACGGTGCGCGATCCGCGCGATACCTGCCTTTCGATCTGGTTCCAGCAGTTCGACGGCCAGCTTGCCTATGCGAGCGACCTCGGGAACATCGCGCATCACTATGCCCAGTACCAGCGGCTGATGCAGCACTGGCGCGGGCTGTTCGGGGCGAGCATCTTCGACGCGGATTACGACCAGTACGTCCGCGATCCGAGGCAGGTAACCGAAAGACTGCTCGCATTCCTGGGACTCGAATGGCACGAGGGCTGCCTGGAATTCCAGCAGAACGCCACCAGGGTCAGGACGGCGAGCGTGAGCCAGGTCAGGGAGCCGCTATACCGGAAGTCGTCCGGCCGGTGGCGCAACTACGAACGCCAGCTCGGCGCGTTGTGGCGGCAGCTCGAAGCCGGCTAGGTCGACGCCCACATCCTGAGCAGATTCTGGCGCACGACGTCGAGCCGCACGCGGCTCTCGGGATTCATGCGCATGCCTTCGAGCGCGGCGATCTCGTTCAGCTCGTACACCTGCATTCGCTCGTGCTGATCCGCAATGTGGCTTTCGATGAACGTGATCGATACGAGGCGCTGGCCCGAACGCACCGGAACGACCTCGTGCAGCAGCGTAGACGGATAGACGATCGCCTCGCCCGGCGCGCCCTTGAACGCGAGCGTCTGATTGCCGACAATCATGGCAAGTTCGCCGCCTTCATAGGTTGCCGGGTCGCCGATGAAGACCGTGCATGACAGGTCCGAGCGCACCTTGACGTTCTTGAGCTGGATGATCGCCGCGTCCGCATGCGCGCCGTACTTCATGCCCGGCTCGTAACGGCACAAGAGCGGCGGCGCGATGCGCTTCGGGAGTGCGAAGCTCGCGAACTCGCGCGAACGCGAAAAGGCGGCGCCCACGACCTGGACGGATTCCGCGTATTTCGGATCGGCCGGGTCGGCCTGCAGGTTCTGCTTGCTCGTGTTCGCGGGATTCGACACGCGGCCGTCGACGAAATGAAGTTCGCTCGCGAGCGCCACGAGCCGCCCGCACTCCTCGCCAGTCAGCAGGTTCTTGATCTTGAGCAGCATTTCCGGCGTGCACTATATATGAGCGGCCGGGACGGTGCCCTTGAAGGCGTCCGCCGCAGCGATGACCGAACGGATGGCGTCGCGCTCTTCCGGCGAGAGCCCCGGGCTCCAGATGTCGCAGATCAGGATGATCCGCGTCTGGTCGCTGTCATTCCAGGCCTCGTGCTCGATCGTGTCGTCGAATACCCAAGCTTGCCCCATGCGCCACTCACGCGTCTCGCCGCCGACGCGGAATCCGCAACCCGGCGGCAGCACGAGCGGCAGGTGCACGACGAGGCGGAAGTTCGCGACGCCCGTGTGCGGCGGTATGCGAGTCTTCGGCTTCAGCACCGAAAACATCGCCGTCGGGGAGCGCAGGTCGACCACCGCCTGGGGTAGGCGCCGGACGGCGGCCATTGTCCCTGGCGCCCGCGCGCAGCGATCTGCGATCGGCAGGCCCTTGTCGTAGAAATGGAAGGCGCTCCAGCGCGGCGACTTGTTGAGTTCACGCCACTGGTCGAGCGGCAGGTGATCGTCATACTGAATGTAGGGGCTGAACCCCGCTTCGTCCTCGACGAGGATCCGGCCGAGCTCGGTGCAGATCGCGTCGGTTGCGGCCTCGAAGTCCGGCAGCCACGGAAACTCCTCCCGTTCGTAGAACTCAATCGCGGGCAGTCCCGGGTAGTAGTACTCCATCGGTTCCTGCTGGTAACGCTTGCGCGTCCTGAGGGTCGTGTCGATGAACGATTCGATCCGCCGCCTTTCGGACGCGGTGCAACGTTCGCCTGCAGGGGCCACGCGCTCGCGGATATACAGGCTGAGCTCGCCGACGTGCCGGGCATGCACGTCGCGCGCCCGTTCGACGGCCTGCCGGGTCGGGGCATCGAGTTCGGCATCCGGCGGCGCCTGTACGAGCGCGATGCCGTAGGCCGAGGCGGCTTCGACGCCGCGGCCCGCGCGGTCGAGGAGTGCCGCGCGCATGAGGAGCGCGGGAAAATTCCGGTTGTCCAGCAACAAAACTTCGTGCAGCGCCTCGAACGCCCCGTCGACGTCGTGCAGCTGGCGGCGCACGATCGCGAGGTTGAGCCATAGGCGGATGTTCGCGCGATCCCGCTTGAGCGCCTCCATGAGCACCGAATGCGCGCCGCGCATGTCGCCTGCCGACATGGCCTGCACGGCCGCCTTGTTCATGCGCGCAACGTCTTCGCTCATGCGGGCGCTAGCCTAAGGCATAATGCCGCCCGACCGGAACATGGGAAATCCAGCATCATGAAGGGCGATTTGGCGGGCCAGGCCGCGGCGCTCGACCGGCTGCTCGCTACCGACCCGGGGAACATCCCCGCACTGATACAGCGCGCCGACTGCTTTGCAGCGGCCGGCGACACGCGCTCGGCGTCCTCTTTCTACCTGATGGCGATCCGCATCGCGCCCCAGGGCAATGTTCCGCGCGAGTTGGCGCAGGAACTCGCCCGGGCGCGGCAGGCCTGCGACCGCTTCGCGGCCGAATACAAGGAATACATGCTCCGCAGCCTGGCCGCAAAGGGCTTTGATGCGGGCAAGTCGAGCCAGCGTTTCGCCCAATCGGTCGACATCGTGCTCGGCAACCGGCAGATCTATCTCCAGCAGCCGAAGTACTACTACTTCCCGGGCCTGCCGCAGATCCAGTTCTACGAAAGAAGCGCCTTCCCGTGGTTTGACGACGTCGAGGCCGCAACCGGCGACATCCGCGCCGAGCTCGAAGAAGTCCTTCGGGAACCGGACGCGTTCGCGCCCTACGTCCAGGGCCACGCCAACCGCCCGCGCAAGGGTGAGATGGGGATGCTGAACAATCCCGCGTGGAGCGCCTACTACCTGTGGAAGAACGGCGAGCCGGTCGCGAAGAATGCGGCGCGCTTTCCCAAGACCCTGCACGCACTCCGGAATGCGCCGCTCGCACACGTTGCCAACCGTTCGCCGTCAATCCTTTTCTCGCTGCTCCGCCCCGGCGCGCATATCCCGCCGCACAACGGCCTGGTGAATACGCGGCTCATCTGCCATCTGCCCGTGATCGATCCGGGAATGTGCCGGCTCCGGGTCGGCAACGAGACGCGCGACTGGGTCGAGGGCAAGGCCTGGGCCTTCGACGATTCAATCGAACACGAGGCATGGAACGGCAGCGACAAGACCCGCGTCATACTGCTGTTCGACGTCTGGCGCCCGGAGCTGTCCGAGGAAGAGCGCTCGCTCGTCGTGTCGCTGTTCGAAGTGATCGATGCGCACAGTGGGAAGAAGCCGGACTGGGAGATCTGAGATGAACAGGTTGTCGTTCCTTGCCGTGTCGCTCGCGATTCTTCTTGCGGCCGGCGCGGCGCGGGCCTCCGGTGATGCGGATGCCGCGCTGATAGCTTGCAGGGCTGAAACCGACGATTCGCGTCGGCTCGCCTGCTACGACCGTGCGATGGATCGTGAACTGGCGGCCGTGCTGCCGGCCGCGCCACGAGCCACACCGCAAGCCGCGCCACAGGCTGCGCCGCCCGCCGCGCCGCCAACGGAGGCGCCGACCGTACTGACGGCTGAGGAGAAATTTGGCCGCGAGGGCGCGATGGCACGCGAGGAAACCGAGCAGAGGGAACAGGAATCCCGCGCGCTTGGCGAGCTGCAGGCGAAAGTCACCGGGATCTGGACGCGCAGCGACGGCCTCATGGTCGTCACGCTCGACAACGGCCAGGTGTGGAAGCAGAACCGTCCCGAGGGTTTCTTCAGGCTCAAGGCGGGAGACACGGTGAAGATCCAGCCTGCGGCGCTCGGCTCTTTCCTGATGACGGGACCCTCCAAGCGATCCACCCGGGTTACCAGAGTGCGTTAGCATTCTGGATGCGCACGTGAGCCTGCAGCACTGGGAGAATTATTATCGCAGCGGTGCGCTCGCGACCGTTCCGCTGGGGTCGGATCGCAGTTATACCAAGGAACTGCGCGACATCTGGGTGGAATTCTTCAGTGGACTGCCGGATGGGGCACGGATCCTGGATATCGGGACCGGCAACGGAGCGATCGCGCTGATCGCCGGTGAAATTGCCGCCGCGTCCGGCAGGCAATACGCCATTCACGGTACTGACCTGGCGCAGATCGACCCACTCCGGGACGTGCCGGGTGGCGCCCGGCTGTTCGGCGGCATCCAGTTTCACCCCGGAGTTGCGACCGAGCATCTCCCGTTCGAGGCGGCGAGTTTCGACGCGGTCAGCGGCCAATACGCGCTGGAATACACAGCCATCGACACGTCGCTGGGAGAAATCCATCGCGTTCTCAAGTCCGGTGGCCGTGCACAATTCGTGCTGCACCATGCCGAATCGATTGTCGCGCTCAAGGCCCGGGAGTCGCTGCGCCATTCGGCGCTTGTCCTGGAAGACACGATCGTGTTCCGCAAGCTGCGTCGTCACCTGGAAGCCGAACGGCGGCCCGGGCCAGTCGCGCGAAGGACCTGGGCCGATCTGGCCGCGGCGGTCGCCGTGCTTCGGAGTGCGGCCAGTCAGTCCGGCAACCCGCTGGTGCTCAACGTTACGCTCGATGCGATTCAGCAGCTGCTGTCGGGGCGGCAAGGGATGAGCCCAACCGCACTCGACCGTGAAGTAACCCGCGTCGAAGGCGATTTCCGCGCATCGGTACATCGCTTGCGGGACATACTGCAATACGTCCAGACGGAGGCCGATATGCAGGCCATGGCAAAGCTCGCCATTGCCCGGGATTTCGAAGTGTCGGGCCTGGCGGCCCAGCATCATGCAGGCCAGCATCTCGTCGGCTGGAGACTAAGTCTCGTCAGGTGTTGACATGAGCGAAGCCCCGCTCGATTGCTGGAAATGCGGCGCGACGCTCACCGACCTCAGCCTTCCGGTCGGCCGCGGCGATTACTGTCGTGCCTGTCGCGCCGAGGTCCATGTCTGCCGGATGTGCCGGTTCTACGACCTCACGAAGGCCAGGCAATGCGCCGAGCCGGTCGCCGACCCGGTGGGTGACAAGGAACGATCCAATTTCTGCGGCTATTTCGAGCCGGTCGCGGGGCGGTTCCGTGCGCCAGGGACCGCGCCAAACCAGGCCCTGGACGCGCTCAATTCGCTATTTGGCGTGAAAAAGTGAAGTCGTGACGCAATTAGCGTTACATCGCCGGTTCCATTGGGACACAATTAACCTCCGTTTCTCCGCTTTGGATCCCCTGTCATGAACTCGATCGCTGCTTCCGAAAAACCGCGCCTGCTGTGGGCCAATGTGCTCATGTTCGTGCTGACTTTGGCAGCCGCCGTCATCGTCGTGCCCTGGTATGGGTTCACGCAGGGCTACAGCGTGGCAGCCTGGGTCTGGTTCGCCGTGCTCCTGTATGCAAACGGGCTCGCGATCACCGGCGGCTATCATCGGCTCTGGTCGCACCGGACCTATGACGCGCATTGGTCCCTCAGGCTGATCTACATGATTCTGGGCGCGATGGCATTGCAGAACAGCGTGCTGGTCTGGGCCTCGGGTCACCGGAATCATCACCAGTACGTCGACGATGGCGACCGCGATCCCTACTCGGCGAGTCGCGGCCTCTGGTTCTCGCACATCGGCTGGATGTTGCGCCGCTACCCGAGCGGCGAAACGGACTTCAGCAATGTGCGCGACCTCCAGCGCGACCCGATCGTCGCGTTCCAGCACAAGTATTACTACCCGCTCTCGATCGGCTTGAACGTGCTCGTTCCCCTCGCGCTCGGCTGGCTGCACGGCGACCTGTGGGGCGTGTTCCTGCTGGCGGGCGTTCTGCGCCTCGTGGTCAGCCACCACTTCACGTTCCTGATCAACTCGGCCGCGCATGCATTCGGTCGTCAGCCGTACAGCGACGAGTACAGTGCGCGCGACAACGGATGGCTCGCCTTCCTGACCTATGGCGAGGGATATCACAATTTCCATCACCAGTTTGCCCACGACTACCGGAACGGCATCCGCTGGTGGCACTGGGACCCGAGCAAGTGGATCATCTGCTCCTTGTCCTGGATCGGACTCACGAAGCGCCTGCGCCGTACCCCCGCCGTCGTCATCCAGCGCACGCGGCTTGCGATGCAGTTCCGCCGGGTCGAGGCGAGCCTCGAGGACAAGAGTGCGACCCGCCCCCACGGTGACCTCGAGCGGCTACGCGCCGCCATCGCGCGCGAGTACGAGCAGTTCGCCGCGACCGTCGCCAAATGGTCGAAGCTCACGGATGCCTGGTACCAGAAGACACGGGAGCAGCTCGTGCAACGCTGGGACGAGGCCCGTTTCCGGTCCGAAACCCGGGCCTTGCTGGCGGAACTCCGCATGCAGCACCGTCGGTTGAAGCTCCTGGGAGCCCAGCTCGCCTGAGGCGCCGCACGGCGCGGACTGTGCCGGTCGACTGCAATGACGAAGCTTTTTTGGCCGCGATGTGCGGCCACCACGGCCGCCCTTCTCGCCACATTGATTTCCGCTTGTGGCGGCAGCGGCGGATCCGCGGCCCCTGACGGCGCCTGCTCAGCCTCAATCCAGAACAGATTCGTGCTCGATGCGGCGCGCGAGTGGTATCTGTTCCGGGACCTCCTGCCCCCAAGCGTCGACATCGATGATTTTGCGACGCCAGGCCTGTTGCTGGAGGAACTGACTTCGAACGCCCGCGCAGAGGGCAAGGATCGGTTCTTCAGTTACCTGACGACGCCAGAGGCTGACAGTTCGTTCCTGGAGGAGGGTCAATACGTTGGCTTCGGCTTCCGGACCCGCATCCAGTCCGACCGCCTCCTCCTTCCCGACGTTTACGAAGGTAGTCCAGCCGATCTCGGAGGGCTCACGCGGGGCGCCGAGATCACGCACGTGGATTCCGGCGACGGTTTCGTCGCGATTGCGACCATCCTGGCTGCGGACCCGAATCTTGAGGAAGCGTTCGGCGAGGCTGCCGTTGGCGTGCAGCGCGGATTGCGTTTCGTCCTGCCGGGCGGCCAGCAGGTGGAATCCGCCATGACGAAGCAGGTCGTCACGATCCCACCCGTTCCCGAAGAAGGTACCGCAGTCCTGGCGCTGCCGTCGAATTCCTCGGTGCCCGTCGGGTACATCAACCTGCGAACCTTCATTTCGACTGCGGAGACGCCTCTTCGCAACGCGTACGCAGAATTCCGCTCGCAAGGCATTCAGTATTTCATCGTCGATTTTCGCTACAACGGCGGGGGCCTTACCCGCATTGCCGAACTGGTTGGCGACCTTCACGGGCGGGCGAGGAATAGCGCCGACGTCCTCTCGCGCACCCGCTTCAACGCGAACAAGTCGTCGCACGATTCCGTGCGCAGGTTCAATCCACGGTCGCAATCGGTTGAGCCGGTGCGCATCGCATTCATCACGACGGGCGCCACGGCTTCCTCGAGCGAGATCGTCATCAATGCCCAGGACCCCTGGGTCGAGGTCGCGATCATCGGCGCCGATACGTTCGGCAAGCCGGTTGGCCAATCGGCCTTCGACCTCGGCGGCTGCGACCTCCGCTTGCGCCTGGTCAGCTTCGAGACCCGGAATGCCAACGACGTGGGCGGCTATTATTCCGGCCTCGCCGGGACGCTGCCGTTCGCTTGCGCCGCCACCGACGAACTTGCGCGCGCCCCCTGGGACAGCGACGAAAATTCGACGGCTGCCGCGCTTTTCTGGCTGGAAACCGGCGCCTGTGGCCAGATCATGACCGCGGCCGATGCGGCCTCTCAAAAGGCCCTGGCGGGCTTCCGGACGCCGCAATTGCGTCGACCGGCGGCGGCCCAGGCTTGGCTGCCGGGCCTGTTCTAGCCACCCGTTTTCGGGTGAGCCTGTCGCAATAGGGCGACAGTGCGGTTCTGGGACTTTGGTACCGTACGGCGCCCTCGCCCGCAGCCTTCCAACTGGCTACTCTAACCGTCCCCCACCGGAGGATCCCCCATGGCCATTTGGAAGGACATTGTTGCGAAGGACTCGACCCAGCCCGAAACGGCCGCGGGCAGCCCGCCGCCCGTGAATCGCCCCAGACCGGAGGCCGTTCCGATCGCGCCGTCGGCAGCGTCCGGGGCAGCAAGCCGCAAGGACTTGAAGGAGTCGGTCATTGCGACCGGGCTGACATTCGAGGGCAAGATCGAGGGCTCGGGTCACGTGCGGATCTCGGGCCGCTTCAAGGGCGACGTCCATGTCGACGGCACACTGACGGTCGAAGCCGGCGCTCATCTCGCGGGCGCGGTTCGTGCAGGCTCGGTGGTCGTGGCCGGCGAAATCGAAGGCAATATCGAAGGTGCGCAACGGGTCGAACTGCACCAGAGCGGAGTCCTGAACGGCGATGTCAGCGCGGGTTCGCTGACCGTCGCGGATGGCGCACGCATGCGCGGCCGGGCGGAATTCGGCTGGAACGAATCCGGCGGCTCAAAGGGCAGCGGGCGCTCCTGAGTCATGGCGCGCGTGGCAGACCGGCGCTCGGCGGCGAGCGGCAAGACGCGATCCTGTCCGCATTGCCGGGCGACGATTCTTGAAAGCGCGGCGGTTTGCCCCGCTTGCCGGCATCACCTGCGTTTCGAGTCGCGACGCGGCGAGCAACCGGAGCAGGCAAGTCAGGTCGCGCTCAAGATTTCGGGGCAGTTTGCGCGAGCTTCTGAATCGGGGCCGGGGGAATATTCCGTCGTCGTCGTCATCCGCGACGCGGCGGGCGCAGAGCTCGCCCGGAAAGTCATCGGTGTCGGCGGCCTGGCGGCGGGGGAAGAGCGCCGGGTCGACCTGACCGTTGAAATCTTCGACTCCCAAAGCGGGTCATGACGCTCAAGATCGCGGAACTGCACCATATCGCCGTGCGTATCGCTCCGGGTCCCGATGCCGCGGGCGCTGCGCTGCGCTTCTACGGCGAGGTCCTCGGGCTCGAGTGCGACCACGTGCCCTGGGACCGGGCTGGCGAAGGCCAGCGCATCAATGCCGGTGTATTTGCGCAGATTCACCTGGTGGCAGGCTTCCCGAAGGGCGCGCTGGCCGCGGGCGAACTCGACCTGACGGCGCCTCACCTCGCCCTCGCCGTCACATCCATCGACGAAGCCCAGGCGGAGCTCGACCGCCTCACCGTGCCCTACCGCGTCGTGCACGGCCGGCTGGGGCCCGATTCGCGCCGGCTTTTCCTGACGGATCCGGCCGGAAACCTCGTCGAACTGCACCAGCTCGGAAGCTGCCGCTGCACGGCGAGGGCCCGTGAAGGGGTCGGGCAGGCACGTGTCTCCGGGACCGTGCTGTTTGCCGACATGCGCGGTTTTACGGCCGTCGCCGAGCGCCTTTCGCCCTCGGATGTCGTGCCCCTGCTCAACGAGTATTTTTCGATGCTGTCGGCAGTGACCCGGGAGCACGGGGGTACCGTGTTCCACATGGCCGGCGACGGCTTGATGGCCGGTTTCGGGCTGCCCGTGCCTTCCGACGACGCCAGCGGCCGGGCGATCTCGGCGGCCCGCGGGATGATCGCGGGGTTCGGACATCTGGCGGCAGAATGGAAAGCCAAACTCGGCATCGATACGGGCATCGGCATCGGCATCAACGCTGGAGACGTGATTGTCGGTGATGTCGGTGCCCCGGAACGCCCGAGCTATACGCTGATCGGCGATACGGTCAACGTGGCGGCTCGCCTTGTCCAGCGCGCACGCGCCGGCGAAGCCCTGTTTTCGCTGTCAGTCAAGCAATCGCTGGACCCGGTACCCGGGGGCATCGTCGAATTGCCGCCGCTCGTGCTGCGGGGTCGGTCGCGTCCCGTCGAAATCTACTGTATGGCCTCGTCGACGCGCATCGACCTGCGCCCGGCCGCTGCCTGAACCGGGGCGCCTGCGTTCGGGACCTTATAATAAAAGGGGCCCCGCCGGGAGCCGGCGGAACTGTCGCGTAGCGCGGCCGTCTATCGGTCGCGGAACATCAATTCAGGCGGGATCTCGATCCAATGGCATTGGCAGCTAGAACCGCCTCCCGGGCGGCAACCGGAATTTGCGCCTTGTTCGTACTATTCGGACTCGCAGGCTGCGAGGGCGCCCTTGGAACAAGCCCGCCGCATGCCGCACCCGCGAATCCCTCTGCTGAGGGCGCGGATGGCCAAGTCGAGCTTTCCTGGGGCGCGGTCGCCGATGCCACGCGCTACGTCATCGTTTGGGACAACCGGACACCGGGTTCGGATTTTGATAATGAAATCAGTGGCATAGAAGGCACGACCTACGTTCACACCGGGTTGACCAATTTCCTCGACTATCGTTACAAGATCATCGCCGAAACGAGCGGCGGGCGCGGCCCGGAAAGCCTTACGGTCGTCGCCACACCGGGTCCCTTGCCGGGATCCGTGGAATGGGTCGCGGTGACGAGCGAGGCGCCAGGCCACACCGTGCATTTCGCGACGACAATCGGTGCGACTCACTATCGCGTCTACTTTGCCGCGCTCGAAGGGGCGCTCGCAGGACTCCGACCGCCTGCACTTTTCGAGGAAGCAGATGGCTCGCCGCATGTGCGGCCCGGCATCTCTGTCACGACGCCCGTTTTCTACCGCGTCATCCCCATGAATGACGCGCGTGTCGGCCCCGGAAGTCCGATTGCACTGTCGCCCACACAGCTCATAACTGAAAGTGACTTGCCCGTGGCTGGCGCCGCATTTGGCGATCCGAACGACGACGGATGCCTGGACCTTCCGACTGGCGGCGGCACGGTCAGTTCCGGTATCTGCACCGGCGGTTTCGTCGCCCGCGTGCTGCCGGAGGCTGGACTTTCGGATCTCCTTGCGGCCGGGCGCACGACTGGCGATTCGCGTTTCGCCGATTTCACAGGCGACGGCTTCGACGATCTCTTCAGCAACACGCTGTCGCCGGCCGGTACGCCAGCATCGGTTGCTCTCATGCATGTCAATCAGGGCAACGGCAACTATCAGACTTCCGCCGCGGTTTCCGCGCTCGCGATCGGCGGGTTCGGCGGCACCCTCCTCGCCGCCGACTTCGACAATGACGGCGACGTGGACCTGTTCGCACCCTACGACCACACGAGGGGCGACGGCGCGCGCAACTGGCTGCTCCAGAACGACGGCAGCGGCGGATTCACGGATAACGCCGCGTCCGCCGGTGTCGACACCAATCCGGCCGGCGCCGCCTACGTTCCACGCGGCGGGCAGGCTGTGGATTTCAATGAAGACGGCTTTGTGGACCTGCTGTTCGGTTCGCGCCTGCTGATCAACGACGGCGACGGCACTTTCAGCGACGGGAGCGCCGCGGCTGGCATCCCGGTGCGTGCGGACAACGGGCTCAAGTTTATTGACGTCGACCTCGACGGCGATCTCGACCTGATCCACCACACGGGTTCCGTCACACGCCTGCACCGCAATGCCGCGGGGGTGTTCGATGCGGGCGAGATCCTGGATCCCGGTCTCGTCGCCACCTTTGGCTTTGGGCTCACGACCTGCGATATCAATGTCGACGGTTTCGAAGACGTAGTCATCGCAAACAATCTGACGGTGACCGGCCTCGGCGCTCCCAAGATCCTCGTCAATGTCGCAGGCACACTGATGCCGTCGGCGACCCAGCGGGGCACCGCAGCCAACCCGGATCTCCTGGTCAGCCGCAACGACCAGCTCGCCTGCGGTGACACCGATGCCGACGGCAATGGCGACATCCTTTCGAAGTGGGGCCCTTCCTACCGCCTGCTGCGCGGCGGAAACACATTGACGAGGAGAATCCGGCTCCGGATCGTCGGTGACGACGGCGAGCGCAACCAGCAGGGCCGGATCGTGCGCGTCGCACCGCAGGAAGCGCCAACCCGGATCATGACCCGCGTGGTCGAATCGGGCTCGGGACTGCGTTCCCAGAGCCTGTACGACCTGATTTTCGCTGCGCCCTGGACCGGCACCTACGACGTCACCGTGCGGTTCGCTTCGGGCGAAGTCACTACGACCGCCGAGGCCGGGGATCAACTCGCAATATTCCCCGACGGCAGCGTCGAGGATCTCGACCCCGAAGATCCCTGAGACTTCAGCCGAGCGCCGATTCCAGGTCGGCGATCAGGTCCACGGTATCCTCGATGCCGATCGAAAGCCGCACCAGCGAATCGCTGATGCCGAGCTTTGCGCGCGCCTCGGGCGGGACCGAGGCGTGGGTCATGATCGCCGGGTGATCCACAAGGCTCTCAACGCCGCCGAGACTCTCGGCCAGCGTGAACACTTCAAGCCGCTCGAGGAAGCCGCGCGCTTCCGCAAGGCCGCCCTTCAGGAAGAACGTCACGATTCCGCTGCCGCCGTTCGCCATCTGGCGCTCGGCCAACACCCGCTGCGGGTGCGAGGGCAGGCGCGGATAGAACACGCGCTCGACGCGCGGATGACGCTCGAGGCGCGCGGCAATCGCGAGCGCGGATTCGCTCGACTGCCGCATCCTCAGCGGCAGCGTTTTCAGGCCCCGAAGCGCGAGGAAACTGTCGAAAGGGCCGGCGATGGCGCCGACCGCGTTCTGCAGGAACGCGATGCGCTCGCCGAGCCCGGCCTCGCGCACGACCGCGACACCCCCGACCATGTCCGAGTGCCCGTTGAGGAACTTGGTCACCGAATGCATGACGATGTCGGCCCCCAGCTCGAGCGGCCGCTGTATCCATGGCGTCGCGAAGGTGTTATCGACGACGCTGAGGATCCCCCGGCTGCGCGCCGCTTCCGCGACGGCCGCAATGTCCACCAGGCGCAGCAGCGGATTGGAGGGCGTCTCGATCCAGATCATCCGGGTCTTCGGTCGGATCGCCGCCACTGCAGCCGCCGTGTCCGAAAGGTCGACAAAGCTGAAGTCGAGCGCCGCCGAGCGCCGTCGCACGCGTTCAAACAGCCGGAAAGTTCCGCCGTACAAGTCGTCCATCGCGACCACGTGATCGCCGCTGTCGAGCAGCTCGAGGAGCGTCGATGTCGTCGCCATGCCGGAGGCGAAGGCAAAGCCGCGGCTGCCGCCCTCGAGGTCTGCGATGCAGCGCTCGAAAGCCATGCGCGTCGGGTTCTGGGTGCGCGAATACTCGTAGCCCTTGTGGACTCCCGGGCTTTCCTGTGCATAGGTCGATGTGGCGTAGATCGGCGGCATGACGGCGCCGGTCGTCGGGTCCGGCGACTGGCCGGCATGGATGGCGCGGGTCGAGAATCCGGCGGGTTTCTTGGAATCCTTCATCGATTGCCTCAGTGCGCCGGTGTCGCGGTCATCTGGCGGCGCAGGTAATTGAGTACGTCGGCCCGCGTGATGAGACCGTGGAATTCGCCCTGGTCCATCACTGCGGCATAAGGCTGGACGTCGAGCATTGCGACCAGGTTTCGCATCGCAAGCGTCGGCTCGACCACGAGAAAATTCGTGTGCATCGCTGCCCGCACGGGGTCGTTGAACCGCTCGGGCTTGCCGAACGCGTGCCGCAGGATGTCGTCCTCGTCGATGAAACCGACGAGCCGCTCGGCTTCCATCACCGGAAGCTGGCTGAATCCCGCGTTCCGCAGCCGGTTGTGCGCCGTCGTCAGCACGTCGTCGGTACCGACCGTGATCGTCGCGCGTTCGCCATGCGGGCGGCCGATGAGGTCGCGCAGGTCACCGCATTGCTTGCGCTGGAAGAAACCCTGGTCCTCCATCCAGAAATCGTTGAAGAGCTTCGACAGGTACTTGTTGCCGGTGTCGCAGGCAAACGTGACGACGCGCTTCGGCCTCTTCTGTTCGCGGCAGTACCGGAGCGCGGCCGCAACGAGCGTCCCCGTCGATGATCCGACGAGAAGGCCCTCCTTGAGCAGGATCGTGCGCGCCACGGCGAAGGACTCGCTGTCGGGAATGCTGTAGGCCTTGCGGCACATCGAAAAATCGCAGATATCGGGGATGAAATCCTCGCCGATGCCCTCGACCAGCCAGGAACCGGCCTTGCCGTAACTGCCTTTGTTGACCTGGTCGGCGAGGACGGATCCTTCCGGATCCGCGAGCACGAGTTCGACCGAGGGAAGCTTCTCGCGGAAGCACTGAGTCAGGCCCGAGATCGTGCCGCTCGAACCGATTCCGACGACGACGGCGTCCACCTGCCCATCCATCTGCTCGAGGATCTCAGGACCGGTCGTCATCGCATGCGCCCTGGGATTGTCGGGATTGGCGAACTGGTTGATGTGGTAGTAGCCCTTTTCGCGTGCGATCCGGGCGCCGAGATCCTGGTAATACTCCGGGTGACCCTTCTCGACGTCGGAACGGGTCAGGACGACTTCCGCGCCCATCGCGCGCAGGTTGAAGATCTTCTCCTGGCTCATCTTGTCCGGCAGCACGAGCACGACGCGATAGCCCTTCTGGGCCGCCACGAGCGCGAGGCCGAGGCCGGTATTGCCAGCAGTCGCCTCGATGATCGTGCCACCCGGCTTCAGGTCGCCGCGGCGCTCCGCTTCCTCGATCATCGTGAGCCCGATCCGGTCCTTGATCGAGCCCGCCGGATTCTGGAGTTCGAGCTTCAGGAAGAGCCTGCAGGTCCCGGGATCGAGCTTTCGGGTTTCGAGCATCGGCGTCCTGCCGATCATGTCGAGCACGTTGCCGTAGACCTTCATGGTTGTTGCTCCGCCGGAGGGACGCTACTGTGACGGAATTGTAGCGGGAGACGCTCGGTGCATTGGCGAATGATCGCGGCGGCCTTGCGGATTGCAGGCCTCATCGCCCTGGCACTGGCGCCACTGCCCGCGCTGCCGGATGACACACGCCCGGCGATCCGCGACGACGCGGGACTCCAGGCAGCGGTGAACGAGTCACGGGCACGGTTCCTTGCCGGCCAACGATTCGACCGGCTCGACGTGACCGTACTCCTCGCCTCGGCAGCCGGAACCTGGCTCCGCGGCAGCGTCGGCGGAGATCGACCCTGGTACCCGGCCAGCTGCGTCAAGCTCGGATTCGCGGTCGCCGCGGTCCACTGGTGCGAATCGGAGCGCCGCGCCCCGGACTGCCTCGACGAGTCGGTGCAGCCGATGCTCCGGGATTCCGACAATGTCGCAACCGGCGTGGTCGTAGACGCGATTACCGGGGCGGTCAACGGACCCGTCGAGGGTACCGATTTCGAGGCCTGGTTCGGGCGCAGGCTTTACACCGAAAACCTCCTTTCGCGGCACGGGCTGCTCGACGGCCAGCGATTCATCAACAAGACCTATCCGACGAACTCGGGCGAAATGCCGGAAGGCCTCGAAGCACTGGCACGCGAACGGCACGGACGCAATGCGATGCACGCGGATGGCTCCGCGCGCCTGATGCTCGCGCTCGTCAGCGGACAGTTCGGTGAGCCCGCGGCGGACTACATTCGCTCGCGCCTGCGCCGGCCGCTCGTTTCCGAGAACAGCAGCATGGGCGGCGGATTTCCGGAAGGCACGGTCTACGAGAGCAAGATCGGCGCCGCCTACGACACACTCGCGGAGATCGTGCATGCCGAACTACCGGACGGCCGGCGACTCATAGTCGCCGCCTACTCCAACGGACGCGATCCCGACGGCCCGGATGAGCAGGACGTGACGGCGCTTGCCGGTTTCTCGAAGCTCCTGATCGAGCGCCTGCCGGCACCCGATGATTGAACGCTCCGTCCGGCTGCGGGGCATCCTTCTGATGATCGCGGCCGTCGGAATATTCGCGGTCATGGACGCGCTCATGAAGCACCTGACGGTCCGCTATCCGCCGTTGCAGGTCGCATGCCTGCGCGGCGCGAGTTCCCTGCCCTTGGTTTTCCTCGCGTATCTGGCGACCGGCCGCCTTCGACTCCTTCGGCCGGTGCGTTGGCACTTGCACCTGCTCCGCGCTGTCCTCGCCGTCCTCATGCTCTGGGGATTCCTGTGGGCGCTTGCTCGCGCAAGCATGACGGATACGTATGCGGTCTATATGAGCGCGCCGCTCCTCGTCGTCCTCTGCGCGGCGTTGTTGCTCGGCGAGAAAGTCAGTCGCCATGTCTGGGGCGCGATCTTCGCAGGGCTTGCAGGCGTCCTGGTGATGCTACGTCCGAGCATGTCGGGCTTCGCGAGCCTCGCGGGCGTCGCAGCCCTCGGCTCGGCGCTCGCCTATGCGTTCGTGGTCGTGTTGGTGCGTCTGATGTCCACCACCGAGACGACAGCTTCCATGGTTTTCTGGTTCCTGTTGATGGTCGCCATCGGAGCGGGCGCGCTCGCCGCTCCGGCCTGGGTGCCGATCGTCGCGACGGACTGGAAATGGATAATCGCCGTCGGGCTGACGGGCTGGGCGGGCCAG
Source organism: uncultured Steroidobacteraceae bacterium (assembly GCA_964412975.1). Lineage (GTDB taxonomy): Bacteria > Pseudomonadota > Gammaproteobacteria > Steroidobacterales > Steroidobacteraceae > SCUD01. Next base: position 499 of record CAYPQX010000010.1, on the reverse strand, counting down.
CACCTGATCACCGAGGCGTTCCGGCTTTCACCCGCATCCACTGTCGCGCCGTACGAGTACATGGCCCTCGTCTGGGCCATCGGCATCGACTGGCTCGTGTGGCGCACGCTGCCGGGCGGCCGCGTGCTTGCGGGCGCGGCGATCGTGGTTGCCGCCGGGCTCTATCTCTTCAGCCAGCAGCGGCGCAGGAACTGATCCCCGCCAATCCCGCTATTTCGCGAGCAGCCGGAGCATGCTTCGCCACTGAACTACCGCTCCGTCCATCGACGCGACTGGCACACGCTCGTTGAGGCCGTGCGCGAAACTGTCCTTCGGGTGCATGAAGGTGCCCGACACGCCGTAGCTCGGCACGCCGAGATTGCGGAAATACAGGCTGTCGGTCGCGCCCGCCGACATCGACGGCACGATCGGCAGTCCGGGCGCCCGCAGGTCGATCGACTTCCTGAGCGCCTTCATAACGTCCTCGCGCAAGGGCGAGGCGTCACTCGGGACCGGCTTG
>CAYPQX010000009.1:0-11583 GCA_964412975.1 uncultured Steroidobacteraceae bacterium | reverse complement strand
GCCAGTCGCGAAAGCTCCTGTTCCGTCTCCAGATAGGCCGGCATCGCGCGATTCTACCGGGGCGCGTATTAAAGGGGACGTTCACCTTTAAAGGGGACGTTCACCTTTAGCTGGAATTCCTCGGAGTTGCAGAGTTGGTCTCGCTAAAGGTGAACGTCCCCTTTAAAGGTGAACGTCCCCTTTAATACGCGCCCCGGTAGAATCGCGCGATGCCGGCCTATCTGGAGACGGAACAGGAGCTTTCGCGACTGGCGCGGCGGGCCGCGGGCATGCGCGGCGGCCCCCGGCTCCTGATCCTGCCCGGCATCATGGGTTCGAGCATCGGGCGGCTGCGCAAGAACGGCGGCATGGACGTCACCTGGTTCGACCCGGTCGAGATCGCACAGGGGCAGCTCGTCAAGCTCGCATTGCCGGCGGGCAGCCGCTACTGGGCGCTCAGTGTGCTCCGATTCGCCTACGAGCGGCTGCGGCTCGTGTTGCGGATCGCCGGCTTCGATGCCACCTTCCACCCCTACGACTGGCGGCGCGACATCCTCTGGAATGGCCGCGAACTCGCCGACCGGCTGCTGCGCGAAAAGCGCCAGGACGTCGTGCTCGTAGGCCACAGCATGGGCGGCCTCGTCGCGCGCGCCGCCCTCGCGCACAAGGGCGGGGAGCGGATCAGCCGCGTGATCCAGCTTGGCGCACCGAACAAGGGCGCCTTTGTCGCGGTGCAGGCGCTGCGCGGCACTTACCCCCTGGTCCGCCGGGTCGCGATGCTCGACCTCAAGCACAGTGCCGACGATCTCGCACGCAAGATGCTGACGTCGTTCCCCGGGCTCTGCGATCTCCTGCCCGCGGCAAGCCTCTGCAAGGATTTCGATCCCTTCGAAGCGACCCAGTGGCCCGAAGGGCCAACGCCGGACGCGAGCCTCCTGAAGAACGCGCGCGATGCAATCGCCGAGCTACCGCCACCCGACGGACGCTTCCGGCTCATTGCGGGATTCGGCCAGGACACCGTGCTCGGGCTTCGCAGGATCCACCGCAAGCTCGAATTCGGCCGCGGTCCGGCGGGCGACGGCACCGTGCCGCTCGCGCTCGCGCACTGGCCGAACCTCAAGACCTGGTACACGGAGGAAAGCCACGGCTCGCTGCCTGGCAATGCCGACATCGGGCGCGCCGTCGCCGATCTCGCGAGCGGCGATTCGACGAACGCCCTGCCGCGCGTGTTGCCGCAGCGCCGCGGCGTGCCGACACTGTGGCAGGAGGACCTGCGCGCCGGCCCGGAACCGAAGATCGACTGGAAGGATCTCTCGGAACGTGAACAGCGCGAGTTCCTGCACGAGTTCGTGGGCGTCACGCAGCCCTCCGCCGCGCCGGTCACGCGGCCAAAGCGCGAGGCCGCGGCCAAGCCGGTCGAACTGTCCTTCATGGAAGGCAGCATCACGCAGAGCAGCGCCGCCGCGATCGTGCTCGGCGCCTTCGCGAACGTGGAGCCCGCGGGCGCGGCCCAGGCGATCGACCGCATCCTGCACGGCGCGATCAGCGATCTCGCGCGCCGGCGCGCGATCAGCTCGGCGGCCGGCGAGGTGTTCGTGCTGCCCGTGGGCCGGCGCGGACTTGTGCCTCAGCTCGTCGTGTTTGCGGGGCTCGGCGATTTCGGCCGCTATGGACCCGACGTGCAACGCCTGGCCGCAGCAAACGTGACTCGCACGCTCGCGCTATCGGGCATCGAGACCTTTTCCATGGTGCTCTGGGGCACGGCCTCGGGCACGGAGCCCGCGGACGCTGCACGTTCCCAGCTCGAGGGCGTCCTGACGGCGCTCAGCGACCTCGCGACAGAACAGCGACTGCGGCGCATCACGATCGTTTCCCGCAATCCGGATCGCCTGGCCGAGGCCCGCCGCGTGGCCGAGGACCTGCTGCGCCTGCATCCCGCGGCGCCGCTCATGCGCCTCGCACCGCAACGGAAACCCGCACGCAAGCCGGCACGCGTCCAGAAGCCGACCGCGACGCCGCTCGCCTGGCTCTTCGTCCAGGAGTCCGCGGCCCACATGCGCGCGGCACTCCTCGGTCCCACGCCCAAGGCGACCGCGCTCGTCGCCAGCCGGCGACTTGATCTCCGCCTGCTCGAGCGCGAGCATTCGCGTCTCGTGCCCGGGCTGTCGGTCGGGGACCTCGCGGAGTTCGGCGAACGGCTGACGGAACTGCTGCTGCCGGAGGAAATCGCGGAGGCGCTGCCTTCCGTGAAATCCTCACCGCTCGTCATCGTGCACGATACCGCGAGTGCCCGCTGGCCCTGGGAGGTCCTGAGCCTCAAGGGCTGGGCGCCGGCCGCCGCACAGGGATTGAGCCGCCGCTACGCCGCGGAAGGCATGTCGGTCGCGAAATGGCGCGAGCAGCGCCGCCGCGCGCGCGAGTTCAACGTACTGCTCGTGATCAATCCGACCGGCGATCTGCCGGGCGCAGTCGAGGAAGGCGAGCGCGTCGCCGCGATGCTCGCGCAACTGGACGGCGCGGGCATCACCGCCATCCGCGGCGCCGACGCCACCCGCGCGCGCCTGCTCGCGGAATTCCGCTCGGGCGACTACGACGCAATCCACTTCGCGGGCCACGCCTGGTTCGATGCCGCGGCACCTGCGTCGAGCGGAATCCTCTGTGCGGGCGGCCGCGTGCTCTCGGGCGCGGATCTCGCCTCCATGGATTCCGTGCCCGCCCTCGTGTTCTTCAATGCCTGCGAGTCCGGGCGCCTGCGCGCAACGGTCAATCCGCTCCGCCAGCTCAACCGCAGCGTCGGACTTGCGGAGGCATTCCTGCGGGGCGGTGTCGCGAACTTCATCGGCACCTGGTGGCCGGTGTCCGACAGCGCGGCCAGCGCCTTTGCGACGACGCTCTACCGGGATCTTGCCAAGGGCGACTCGATCGGCGCCGCGCTCAATGCGGCCCGTGGCGCGGTGCGGGCGCTGCCCTCGGCCGACTGGGCGAATTACCTGCACTACGGCAGCTTCGACTTCGCGCTCAAGGCACCGAAGTCCTGAGGGATCGCCGATGGCGCGTATCGCGAGCCTCCATGTCTATCCCGTGAAATCCTGCCGCGGCATCGACGTCGATTCGGTGCTGATGACGCCGACCGGTCCCGAATGGGACCGGCGCTGGATGATCGTGACGGCCGATGGCGATTTCATCACGCAGCGTTCGCATCCGAAGCTTGCGACCATCGCCATTGCCGTCGGTGACGGCAAGCTCCGGCTTTCGGCCGAGGGTTGGGCGCCGCTCGTCGTGGACGTCGATCACGCCGTCGCGTCGCGCCGCGTCACGATCTGGAATGACGATTGCCTGGCTATAGACGCCGGCGACGAAGCTGCTGCCTGGCTCTCAAACTTGCTCGGCGACACGCTCCGGCTCGTGCGGATCGACCCGACCCGGCCACGTCTCGCCAACCCGAAGTACGTCGGACCGGAGCCGAATCCCATCACATTTACCGACGGCTACCCGATCCTGATGATCTCGAACGAGTCGCTGGCGGAGCTGAACCGCCGGCTGCCGGAGCCGCTTCCCATGGCGCGTTTCCGGCCGAACATCGTGATCGAAGGCGTCGCCGCGCACGCGGAAGATGAGATGACCCTGTTCCGCTGTGACTCCATCGTGCTGCGCGGCGTCAAGCTCTGCACCCGCTGCTCAGTCACGACCACCGATCAGCTGACCGGCGCCCGCGACCCGCACCAGCAGCCGCTGCGCGCCCTCGGCAAGTACCGCCACGACTACACGCTGAAGGGTGTCACCTTCGGCCAGAACTGCACGGTCGAGGCCGGCGTCGGCGAGCGCTTACGCGTCGGCGCCGAACTCTCGATCGATGCTCACCAGGTGTAGCGCACGCGGTAGGTGACCGTCGCCTCGCCGTCCGCGGCGACCTTCACCGGAAATTCGACCGTGCGCGCATCCTTTTTCATCGACGGCGATGACTGCTCGATCAGCGTCCACTGGCTCCAGCGATACAGGTTCTCGCGCACGATCACCTCGACCGGTCGGTCCTTGTGATTGCGGACCTTGATCTCGAACGCCTCTTCCATGACCTTGCCGCTGGTATTGATCGTGAAGTCCGTCTGGCGGCGCTCGCCGACGACATCGAAAGCCGTGCCGAGCTTCACGCGCACGTCTTCGTCCTTCGCCGTGTGGCCGATCTTGTCCTCGCCGATGAACTCAAGACTGCCGTCCGCCTTGTCCTGCTGCGAGACGCGGATCCGCCCCGCCGGAAGCGGCATGCCCATGCCGGAGGCCTTGTCGTTCTTGAAACTGAGCCAGACGTCCACCTTCGTATTGGACGCCGGACCGAACTCGCGGTCCATCATCGGCGCGCCGTAGTCGAAGTACCCTTCGAGAATTGCGCCGTAGTAGACAAGCTGCTTCTTTGCGGGCACGCGGGTCGCCGCATCGAAGAGTTCGATCTGCTTGGTCGAGTTGTTGGGAATCGTCGCCGGGCGGCCGAGCGTATAGAGGTGGTACTCGAAGAAGGCCTTCTCCTCGAAGCCGGGTGCCGCCGCGTCAGCCATCGCGGACATCTCCGCGACACGCGCGCGCATGAGTTTCTGCGCCGGCTCGGCCCGATGCACGTCCCCCGCGATCAACTTGAGTTTCGCATCCTGGTATCGTGCGCCCGACTGATTCAGGAGGCTCACCCAGGCGCCGAGGTCCACGAAACCGGAGTTCGCGTCCGCGCCTTCGCTGAAGATCAGGTTGTAGTCCGCCCACCAGGTGATACCGCCCGTCTGGTAGGCGACCCGCGCGCGTTGTGCGCCGCCTTTCGAGGATTCGACGTCCCACTCGAGCGTCGGCCGGGTAATCAGGCCACCCGGCAGTTCGCCGAAACGGATGTTGCTCCAGTCGCGGAGCGCATGAATCTGGCCGTCAGAGCCGCGCAGCACGAGACCGTCATTCGATGAAATCAGGGTCCCGTCGACGACTTTAACGCCGTCGCCCCGCGCCTGTTCCACGCTGACTTCGCGATCGATGTAGCGGGACAACAGCTTGTCCTGGCTCACGAGGTCGAACTGGAAGTTCTGTTCGAGCACCTTCGTGCCGTCCGGGTCCGTCAGCGACAGGAACTGCACCGTGGTCGGGTCGATGAGCGCCGCGACGTCCGTGAACTGGATCGTTCCCCGCCCACGCGGAATCTGGATGTCGCGGTCGAGCCGCACGAGCGCAAATCCCGGCAGCTGGCTTGCCATGGGCGAGCCCATGCCGGGCAGCGGCCGGTACCATTCGGCGGGAATACCGCCCGGCTGGGCCGAGCTGTAGACGGTCAGCGATACGCCGGAATCGGCGGCGACCGCATTGAGTGCAAGCAGGACGCCCGCCGAGAGCAGGCCGGAACGCGCGACGGACAAAGACATGACGGGCCCTCCTTGGGCGACGAATGCATAGAATAAACGCGAGAGCCCCCGGAGTTGGGTCAATGCCTGTCGATATTTCGCCCTGGGTCGATAAGCTGAAGGAACACAAGGTGGCGGCCGGCGCTGCGGCCGCGCTCCTGGTGCTCATCGTCGCCCTCATCTGGGTGGCCTGGCGCTGGGGTGTCGCGGAAGACCGCCTCGAGATGCTCGAAGCCAGGGCGGCAGAGGGATTCCTGCAGGCGCCGTCCTCCAACCGGACCGTGCGCATCGACCTGCGCTCGCCGCGGCTCGTTGCCATCGACAGGGGCGCTTTTCCCGAGCGTATCGATCTCTTGATCAATGCCCGCACGAATCAGTATGCGCGCTTCCGCGTGAGCCTCGTGCGCGATGACGGGACGATGCTCGTGCACGCCGACCAGATGGTCCGCGACTCGAACTACGACCTTCGCCTGTCGTTCAATACGTCGATGCTGCCGGACGGCCGATACGTGATCCGCGTCGAGGGCTATGCGCGCGGCGGAAGGATGGAGCGGTTCGGAGAGGCACCGATGCAGGTGGCGGGACGCCAGTCCCGGTGATCGTCAGCGCTCTCTCAGTATGCTGATCGGCGGATGATTGATCACGTTCCGTGCCGCAAACGTCCCCGCCCCGCCGACGATAACCGCGCCTGCCACAAGCCCGATTGCCCAGACCCAGGGATTGATCGTATAGCTGAGATCGAAGACTTCCTTCGCAAGCAGCCACCCGGCGACGGTCGCGCCGATCGCGGCCAGCACGCCGGATAGCATTCCGAGCGCCGTGAACTCCGACGCCACGCCCGCGAGCACCACCCGTCGCCTCGCGCCGAGCGTCCGCAGCATCGCGCTTTCGTAGCGGCGCTCATCGCGCGTCGACTGGATCGCGGCCAGCAGCACCGTGATACCCGCCGCCAGCGTGAAGAGGAAGACGTACTGCACGGCGAGCGAGGCGCGATCGATGACGTCGCGTACCTGGGAGAGGATCGCGTCGATGTCGAAAACGGATACCGACGGGAAGCGCCGCACGAGATCCACCAGCATTTTCCGCTGCCCGCCGTCGAGCTTCATGCTCGTGAGCCAGGTGCCGGCAAGGCCGTCGAGCGTGCCTGGATTGAAGACGAGGAAGAAATTCGGCCGGAAACTGTCCCATTCCACTTCGCGGAAACTCGTGACCTCGGCCTCGATCGTCTCGCCGGCCACGTCGAAGCGAAGCTTGTCGCCGAGCTCGAGTCCCAAGTCTTCCTCGTAATCGGTCGCCACGGAGACGAGCGGCTTGCCGCGATCCGCCTCAGTCCACCAGCGTCCCGATACGATCTTGTTGTCCACCTGCGGCGTCTCCGCCCAGGAGAGGTTCTGCTCGCGCTCGGCGAAGCCGCGTCCGCGATCGGTCTCGGGCTTCAGGTCGTCGAGCGACTCCCCATTGATGGCCGTCAGTCGCGCGCGGATCATCGGGAAGAGCTGCGGCGTCGGCAGGCCCTGTTTCTCGACGAATTGCACGAAATCCTGTGTCTCGAGCGCCGGGATATTGATCATGAAGAAGTTCGGGGTGTCGGCCGGCAGGCTCGCGCGCCAGTCTTCGAGGAGGTCGTTTCGCACGACGGCGAGCAGCAACAGCACCATCAGGCTCAGGCCGAACGCGACCACCTGCACGACACTCTCGCGACCGCGGCGCGCGAGGTTGGCGACGCCGTAGCGCCAGGCAACGCCGACCGCACCCCGTAGCCGCCCGGCAAGCCGCACCAGCACAAAACCCGCGCCATAGAGGACCGCGAGCGTTGCCGCGATGCCCGCCGCGACGTAACCGACGAGCTTCGCGTCGCGCACCAGCCAGAACATCACGCCAAGCAGCGCGGCGACCGCAAGCCCGTAGGATATCGAATAGCGCAGCTTCGGCGGCTCGAGGTTGCGGCGCAGGACACGCGCGGGCGGCACGCGTTTCAGCTGCAGCATCGGCGGCAGCGCAAATCCGACCAGGATCGCGAGCGCCGTCGCTCCACCGAGAATCGCTGGGGCAAGCGTCGGCGGCGGCAGGTCCGCCCGCACGAGGTCGCCGAGCAACCGTGTCAGCAACTCCTGGGCGATATATCCGAGGGCGCTCCCGACGAGCGCCGCGATCGCCGCGATCAGGGCGAGTTCGATGATCGTGACCTGGAGCACGAGCCGCTGCGGCGCGCCCATGCACTTCATCAGCGCCACGCTGTCAAGGTGCCGCTCGGTGTAGCGCCTCGCCGCCATGGCGACCGCGACAGCAGCGAGCAGGACCGTGATCATCGCGGAGAGGTTGAGAAAGCGTCCCGCACGCCGGGTCGAGGACTGGATCTGCGGGCTTTCCTCGGATACGTCCACGAGCCGCTCACCCGCCAGCTTGCGTTCGCGCAAGAGCGGCTTGAACTCGCGGATCTCGGCCGGCCGACCGGCGAACAGGACGGAATACGTCGCCCGGCTCGCCGGGCCTAGCAGCTCGGTCGAATCCAGGTCCGCGAGAGGGATGAGAAGTGATGGCGCGAGATCGACGAAGGCCGAACCCTGGTCCGGGCGGTAATCGAGCACGCGGGTGACCGTGAACGCACGGGCGCCGACACTTACCGTGTCGCCGATGCGTGCGCCGAGGCGCGCGAGCAGGCGCGAATCGAGCCAGATCTCGCCGCGGCCCGGCAGCGTATCGGTCTCACGCGCGGGCTCGAAAGGCGCGTCGGAGATCTTGATGCGGCCGCGGAGCGGATAGCCCGGTCCGACGGCGCGCACGGCCGCGAGCGCCGATTCGCCGCCGAAGAACACGACACTCGGAAAGGAAACAGTCCGCGCGGTTGCGATGCCGCGCTCGGCCGCGAGCGTCTCGTAAGTCGCCGCGACCGGCTGGCCGGAACGAAGCCGCAGGTCCGCCGCGATCACCTCCGCCGCGCGCTGCTCCACCGCCTGGCCGATCCGGTCCGTAAAGAACCCGACGCCGGTCAGGGCCGTGACGGCAACGAGGAGCGCAGCGAGAAGCACCGCAAGCTCTCCCGAGCGCCAGTCGCGGAGCAAAGCCAGCAAGGCGAAACGCAGCGCCCTCATCAGTGCACCAGTCTTCCGGCGTCCAGTTCGATGATTCGGCTGCAGCGCCTGGCGATCTCGCGGTCGTGCGTCACGAGCACGAGCGTCGTTCCGTTTGCGGCATTCAGGTCGAAAAGCAGGTCGATCACGCGCGCGCCGGTTGCGGTGTCGAGGTTGCCGGTCGGCTCATCGGCGAAGAGCACGGCAGGCCGCGTGACGAAGGCGCGGGCGATCGCGACGCGCTGCTGCTCGCCGCCGGACAGCTGTTTCGGGTAATGCCCGAGCCGCGGCCCCAGCCCAACCTGCTGCAGCACGGCCCGCGCGGTGGCGCGCGCATCTGCGCGTCCCGCGAGCTCGAGCGGCAGCATCACGTTTTCGATCGCCGTCAGCGAGGGCACCAGATGAAAGGACTGGAACACGAAGCCGACGTGCTTCGCGCGGGCAGCGGCCCGGCCGTCCTCGTCGAGCGCCGACAGTTCGATCCCCTCGAGCCAGACCGAACCGGCGCTCGGCTCGTCGAGCCCGGCGAGAAGTGCGAGCAGCGTGGACTTGCCCGCGCCCGAGGCACCGACCACGGCGACCGTCTCGCCGGCCGCAACCGCGAGGCTCACGTCGTCCAGGATGGTCAGCATTCCCTCGGGACTGGTAACCTGTTTTCGTAAACTTCTGGCCTCGAGAACGGTCTTCTTGTCCATGCGTTTCGTTCAGATCCTCGTGCTATGTCTCATCGCCGCGGCTGCGCCCGCGCAGGCCGCCGGACCGCCGGTGATCCTGGTGGTTGGCGATTCGCTGTCCGCCGGCTATGGCCTTGCGCCCGGCCAGGGCTGGGTTGCCCTGCTGCAGCAGCGACTGAGAAAAGAAGGTTACGGTCACCGTGTCGTCAATGCCAGTGTCACTGGGGAGACGACCGACGGCGGCGTGGCGCGGCTCGATCGGGCGCTCGCGACCCACAAGCCCGGCATCGTGATCATCGAACTCGGGGGCAATGACGGCCTGCGCGGCCTGCCCGTCTCGCGCGTGGAGGCGAACCTGGGGCTCCTCATCACGAAAAGCCGCGCCGCGGGAGCTGATGTGCTCCTGCTCGCGATCCAGGTGCCGACCAACTACGGGCCGCAGTACACGAGCTCCTTCCAGCGGATCTATCGCGACCTGGCGGTGAAATACCGGATCGGCGTCGCCGCACTCCTCGACCAGCAGCTCGCGCTCGACATGGCGTATTTCCAGGCCGACGGCATTCACCCGAATGCGAAGGCGCAGCCGCTATTGCTCGATAACGTCTGGATCCAGCTCGCGCTGCTCTTGCGCCCCTAGTCAAAGGCGCGTCAAATCCGGACGACTGCCGCTCGGCCGCATGCGGCGCCATTTTGCATCGCAGCAATGAATGACTCCTACCCGGCCGCTGAAAGAATCTGGCTCCGCGACTATCCGCCCGACGTCCCCGCGGAGATCGACCCGGATTCGATCCGCTCGCTGAAGCAGTTGTTCGAGGACGCCTGCCGCGCCCACGCGGGCTCGACCGCGTTCGTCAACATGGGGCGCTCGCTCAATTACGCCGACGTCGACGAGAAGTCGCGGCAGTTCGGCGCCTGGCTCCAGAAGGTCGCCGGACTCGGCAAGGGCGACCGCGTCGCCCTGATGATGCCGAACATCCTGCAATACCCGATCGCCATCATCGGCGCCCATCGCGCCGGGTGCACGGTCGTCAATGTCAACCCGCTCTATACCGCTCGCGAGCTCGAGCACCAGCTCAAGGATTCCGGAGCGACCGTCATCGTGATCTTCGAGAACGCCGGCGCCACGCTCGAGCAGGTGCTCGCCAATACGCCCGTCAAGCACGTGGTCATCACCGGCATCGGCGACCTGCTCGGTTTCCCGAAGGGGGCGATCACCAATTTCGTGATCCGGCGCGTCAAGAAGATGGTGCCGGCATATTCGCTGCCTGGCGCGGTCCGCTTCAACGCGGCACTCGCCCGTGGCGCTGCGCTGACCCTCGATCCGGTCGACGTCACGGGCGAGGACGTCGCCTTCCTCCAGTACACGGGCGGAACGACCGGCGTCTCGAAGGGCGCGGTTCTCACGCACCGGAACATGGTCGCGAACACCCTCCAGGTCATCGCGTTCATGCCGGAGCTTGCCGAGTTCAAGAACCCGGTTGTCATCACGGCGCTGCCGCTCTATCACATCTTCGCGTTGACGACGAACCTGCTCGTGTTCATGAAGGTCGGCGGCAACAACGTACTGATCACGAACCCGCGAGACATGGCGGGCTTCGTCAAGGAGCTGTCGCAGGTCAGGTTCACGTTTATCACCGGCGTCAATACGCTCTTCAATGCGCTCCTGCATACGCCGGGATTCGACAAGCTGGACTTCAGCTCGCTCAAGGTCGCACTCGGCGGCGGCATGGCCGTTCAGGCGGCGGTTTCGGAGCGCTGGCGCGCAGTCACGGGGCGGCACATCTGCCAGGGCTGGGGACTCACCGAATCCTCGCCCGTCGGCACGGCGAACCTGCCGCGCACCGTCGAGTTCACCGGCTCGATAGGCTACCCGATCCCGTCCACCGAGGTCTCCATCCGCGATGACGACGGCAATGCGCTGCCGATCGGCTCCATCGGTGAGATCTGCCTGCGCGGCCCGCAGGTCATGCGCGGTTACTGGAACCGGCCCGATGAAACAGCCAAGGTCATGCTGCCCGGCGAATGGCTTCGCACCGGCGACATCGGCCGGATGGACCATCACGGGCGCACGTTCATCGAGGACCGCAAGAAGGACATGATCCTGGTGTCGGGCTTCAACGTGTACCCGAACGAGGTCGAGGGCGTCGTCGCGCAGATGCCGGGCGTGCTCGAGGTCGCGGCCGTCGCGCAGCCGGATGAAAAATCAGGCGAAGTCGTGGCGCTCTTCGTGGTCCGGAAGGACCCCGCGTTGACGGCCGAGCAGGTCGTCGCTTTCTGCAAGCAGGAGATGACACCGTACAAGGTTCCCAAGGTCATCTACTTCCGCGACGAACTCCCGAAGACGAATGTCGGCAAGATCCTGAGAAGGGTGCTGCGCGACGAGCTGCGCCTCACGTAACGGCTGCACTCAAAGGGGACGTTCACCTTTAAAGGGGACGTTCACCTTTAGGACCGGGAATCCGGTGTATGCCAATACATGTCCCTAAAGGT
>CAYPQX010000008.1:0-15411 GCA_964412975.1 uncultured Steroidobacteraceae bacterium | reverse complement strand
AATGTCAGGCCCTCCGCGTCCCGCGCGGTGAAGCGCATACCGTTCGAGTGGCCGGGCAGCATCTGGTCGCGATGGAACAGGAGATTCATTGGCTCATCGAAGCCGATCTCGCGGCGGCCAAGCAGGCGCAGGCGGCCACTCTCACGGATGCGCCTGAGCGTCGATTCCATGACCGCCGGATCGAACTCCGACGGATCGTGGCCCTCGAGCCCGAGCAGGATGGCGCGATCGGTGCAATGGCCGAGGCCGGTCAGCGCGAGAGAGCCATAAAGCTGGACGAAAATCTCCGTCGTCGCAGCGAGCAGTCTGCGCGCCTCGAGGTCGAGGACGAAGAATCGCGCGGCGAGCATCGGCCCCATCGTGTGCGACGAGGACGGACCGACGCCGACCTTGAACACGTCGAACACCGAAAGATTCATAACGCCGCCAGGCGCCGCAGGATCAGCGCCGCGATCTCCTCGGCAAGTGCGGCGCGCAGCGACCGCTCCTCGTGCTCCTTCGCGAGCACTGCGGTCTCGTCGTAGCCGTAGTCGCGGGTCAGTCTCACTTTCTGGAGCGCCAGCAGCTCGGTGGTTCCGCTCGTGACCGAGTACTCCGTCGCGTAATAGACCTCGTATTCTCCCGGCTTGTTGTCGGCGGTGACGGACAGGACCTCACGCCCGGTCTTGTCGACATGAAGCCGGATCGTGCCGCTCGCTTCCGCCGCGCTGCCGGCTGGCGTCGCGCCGGCCGCGCGGAGCTGCGCCTGCAACGCCGAGTAAAGCGCGCTGTACTGGTCCGTGGTGTCGATATACGGTCGGGTCATCACGGCGGGCAGCGGCGTCTGTCCGCGCAGGTGAAAACCGCAGCCCGATACGAGGGCGAGCGCCAGCAAGATGACGGCCGAAGTGAGGCGGCGCATCAGATCACGACGTTCACGAGCTTGCCCGGCACGTAGATCAGCTTGCGCACGGGCTGTCCGGCCACGTATTTCGCGACGCCGGGGTCCGCGAGCGCCGCTTCGCGGGCGATCGCTTCATCGGCACCCGCAGGCACCGGCACGCGTGCCCGCAGCCTGCCGTTAACCTGGACCACGATCTCGATCGTGTCCTGGACCAGCGCCGCCGGATCCGCCGCCGGCCAGCGCTCGTCTACAACTGCGGACGCATGCCCAAGGGCACGCCACATCGCCTGCGTCGCATGCGGGACGAAGGGTGAGAGCATCAGCACGACGAACTCGAGCGCCTCCTGCATCACGGCCCGGCCATGCGGCGAGTCGTCCGCGAACCGCGTCAGTGAATTCAGCAGCTCCATGACGGCCGCGATCGCCGTATTGAAGGTGCGGCGGCGTCCGATGTCGTCGCCGACCTTGAGAATGGTCTGGTGCACCTGGCGGCGCAGTTCTCGCTGCGGCCGGTCGAGCGAGGCGGAGCCCACCGGCCCTGCGGCCCCACCCTCGACATGCGCATGGACGATTCTCCACACACGCTTCATGAAGCGAAACGCACCCTCCACGCCTTCGTCCGACCATTCGAACGTGTGCTCGGGCGGCACGTTCGACATCGTGAAGAGGCGCGCCGTATCGGCGCCATAACGATCGACGAGCGCCTGCGGATCGACGCCGTTCCGCCGCGATTTCGACATCGTGCCGATGCCGCCGTACTCGACCGGCTGACCATCGGATTTCAGGACGCCGCTTCGGGCTTCGGCCCCGCCCACCGCCGTGACCTCGGCCGGGTCGTAATAAACGACGCGTCCTGACGACGGCTTCCGGAACCAGATCTCGTTCAGAACCATGCCCTGGGTCAGCAGGCGCTGGAACGGCTCGTCGAGCCTCGTCAGTCCGCAGTCGCGCATGACGCGTGTCCAGAATCGCGAATACAGCAGGTGCAGTATCGCGTGCTCGATGCCGCCGATGTACTGGTCGACCGGCATCCAGTAGGCGGCTCGCTCATCCACCATCGCGCGGTCGTTGCCCGCGGACGCATAACGGAAAAAGTACCAGGACGAATCGACGAAAGTGTCCATCGTGTCCGTCTCACGCCGCGCGGCTGTGCCGCATTTCGGGCAGCGGCACTCGACGAACGACGGCGTCTTCGCGAGCGGATTGCCGGACCCGTCGGGCACGAGGTCCTCCGGAAGCCGTACGGGCAACTGATCGTCCGGCACCGGCACGTCGCCGCAAGTGGAACAGTGGATGATCGGAATCGGACAGCCCCAGTAGCGCTGGCGTGAGATGCCCCAGTCGCGAAGCCGCCAGACGACCTGCTTGCGGCCGAGGCCCTTTGCCTCGAGGTCTTTCGCGATCGAATCCGTTGCGCCCGCATAGTCGAGACCGTCATAGGGGCCGGATTGGATGCAGCGGCCGTACTGTGCATAAGACGCCTGCCAGGCATCTGTCGAATACGGTTTCCCGTCGACGTCGATGACCTGAATAATCGGCAGGCGATATTTTTTCGCGAAAGCGAAGTCGCGCTCGTCGTGGCCGGGCACACCCATGACTGCGCCTTCCCCGTAGGCCATCAGCACGTAGCTGCCGACCCAGATCTCGACCGCAGCGCCCGTCAGCGGATGCTGCACGAACAAGCCGGTCGCAACGCCCCTCTTCTCCATCGTCGCAAGATCGGCTTCCGTGACGCTGCCGCGGCGGCATTCGTCGACGAACGCGCGCAGCTTCGCATTCCGAGAAGCGGCCAGTTCCGCGAGCGGGTGTTCCGCCGCCACGGCCACGAAGGTCACGCCCATGATCGTGTCGGCTCGGGTCGTGAATACCTTGAGTTCGCCGCGTTTGCCATCGATGTCGTAGGGGAAGGACAGGTTCACGCCATCGCTTCGCCCGATCCAGTTCGCCTGCATCGTGCGCACGCGTTCTGGCCAGTCCACCAGGTTATCGAGCGCGCCGAGCAGCTCTTCCGCGTACTGCGTAATTCGGAGGTAGTACATCGGGATCTCGCGCTTCTCGATGAGCGCACCGGTGCGCCAGCCGCGCCCGTCGATGACCTGCTCGTTGGCGAGCACGGTCTGGTCGACCGGATCCCAGTTCACGACGCCCGTCGTCTTGTAGGCAATGCCACGCTCGAGCATGCGCAGGAACAGCCACTGGTTCCAGCGGTAGTATTCCGCGTCGCAGGTGGCGAGCTCGCGCGACCAATCGATGCCGAATCCAAGCGACTTCAGCTGACCCTTCATGTGCGCGATGTTGTCACGGGTCCAGCGAGCCGGCGCGACGCCATTCTCGATGGCGGCGTTCTCGGCCGGCAGTCCGAATGCATCCCAGCCCATGGGTTGCAGGACGTTGCAGCCCTGCATGCGCATGTAACGCGCGAGCACGTCACCAATCGTGTAGTTTCGCACGTGTCCCATATGCAGCTTGCCGCTGGGATACGGGAACATGCAGAGGCAGTAATACTTCGGCTTCGCGGGATCCTCGCGCGCAATGAACGCACCGGCAGCGTCCCATTCGCCCTGGACGGCGGCTTCAATTTCTTGCGGTTCGTAGCGTTCTTTCATCGAGTTTCGCAGGATACCCGATAAAAGGGGACGTTCCCCTTTAAAGGGGAACGTCCCCTTTTGCGGCGGATCAAGGGTTCTTTCGCGCTCGCAGCCGAGCGATGACGAAGACAAACATAATCAGGAAGCATACTGACAGGATGGGTCCGTTGCCGGTGCGGGCGTAGGGCGTGAGGCCGGTGCGTGGCTGGACGGTGGACTTGAGGACGGCGGGCTCGAATTGCTGGGCACGAGCCGTAACGCGGCCGTCGGGCGCAATCACCGCGGTGATGCCGTTACTGGTCGCGCGCATGAGCCAGCGCCCGGCCTCGAGCGCGCGGAAGCGCGCCATCTGCAATTGCTGGTGCGGCGCCGACGAATCGCCGAACCAGGCATTGTTCGTGACATTGACGAGCAGTGTCGAGCCGGGAAGCGCGGCCAGCTGATCCGATCCGTAGGCGTCCTCATAGCAGATGGTCGCCGCAAGACGCTCGCCGCCGGATTCAAGCGGCCGCTGGCCTTCATCGCCCGGCGTCATGTCGTAGTACGGCAGGCTGTTCAGCCGCATCCAGCGACGCACGCTTTCCGGCACAGGAAAGAACTCCCCGAAGGGCACGAGGCGGCGCTTGTAGTACCAGCCATCGCCCGTTTCGCTCATCGAGTAGAGGCCGTTCCTGATCTCGGCGCTTTCGAAGTCGAAGCGAAGCAGGCCGATCATCACATCCGAGCCGCTCGCACGCGACTCGCGCCGGATCGACTCGAGATACACCTCCGCCTCGTGCGCGAGCACGGGAACGGCGGACTCCGGCCAGATGATGATGCGCGCCCCGAGCGCCTCACGGTTCAGCTCGCGATAGGTCTCAAGCGTCTTCGATCGGTGCTCGACGAGCCATTTCTCATCCTGCGGAATCGCGCCCTGGAGGAGCGCGATTCCTATCGGCTCTCCCGAAGGCTTCGTCCATTCGCGGCCGCCTAGCAGGTAACCGCCGAGCCAGAAAGCGACGGCAAGCGCGATCGCCGCGAGGCGCGGCTGCCCCGCATGGCGGAAGAGGATGACGAGCGCCGCGGCCGTGACGACATTTGCGAACGTGACGAGATGGATTCCGCCGACCGTCGTCAGCGCGGCGAGCGGCGAATCGCTGTGAGCGTAACCGAGCTCGAGCCAGGGGAATCCCGTGAACAGCCAGCCGCGCAGCCACTCCAGGAGCGTCCAGGCGGCGGGAATGAGGAACAGCAATCGCGGTCCCGACGGATCAGGCGCGATCCGCGCGACCACGTAACCGAGGAGCGCATAGTACGCGCCCTTGATTGCGAGCAGCCCGGCCAGCAGGAACACGGCGAGCCACGCGGGCGCCTGGCCGAAATCGTGTATCGCCGTGTAGATCCACCAGGTGCCCGCGCCGAAGAGCGCGGCGCCGAAGAAGAATCCCGTCCGCGCCGCATCCCGCGGCGACGCGAACTCCCAGAGCAAGAACAGGATCGCCGGGCCGAGAACCGCAAGGAAGAAAAAGCCATAGGGCGCGAAAGCGAGAGTCGTGGCCGCGCCGGCGGCTGCCGCGATCCACTCGCGGTACCGAAACATCATCGACAGGGGTCCGCCCGAGGCCGCCACTCAGGTTCCGCGCGGTTCGCCGGGACGCGCAGGCACCGGATCAGGGTTCGTCACACGCAACTGGTCGATGCGACGCCGGTCGGCCCGCAGCACCTTGAACTCGATCCCGTCCATGGTCACGGCCTCGCCGCGGCGCGGCAGTCGGCCGAATTGATGCATGACGAGGCCGCCGATCGTGTCGTACTCCTCGTCGCTGAAACGTGTGCCGAAAAACTCGTTGAATTCCTGCACCCGCGTCAGGGCGAGGACGACGAACTGGCGATCGCTTTCGCGCCGGATTGTCTGGTCCTCATCGGTGTCGTACTCATCGGCGATCTCGCCGACGATCTCCTCGATCACGTCCTCGATCGTTACGAGCCCGGACACGCCGCCGTACTCGTCGACGACGATGGCCATGTGGTTCCGGCTGACGCGAAATTCCTTGAGCAGCACGTTCAGGCGTTTGCTCTCAGGAACGAACGCCGCCGGCCGTAGCACTTCCCGGATGGCGAAGGAGCCGTCGGCACCCTCCGCGAAATTACGCAGCAGGTCCTTGGCGAGAAGGATGCCGATGACCTGGTCACGGTCGTCGCCGATGACCGGGAAACGCGAGTGACCGGACTCGACGACGGCCGGCAGCAGGCTCTGCGGCCTGGAATCGCGCTCCAGTACCACCATCTGCGAACGCGGAACCATGATGTCGCGCACGTGAAGGTCCGCGACGCGCAGGACGCCCTGGATCATCGCGAGGGCGTCGGCGTCGATCACCCCGCCGGTCGCGGCCGCCCGCAGCATCTCGACGAGTTCCGCGCGATCGCGCGGCCCATCGCGCGTCAGGCGCCGCAGCCAGTCACCGGCCTTGCGTTTCGCCATCGGCTCAGTCTCCGTAGGGGTCCGCGATGCCGAGGCGCCTGAGGAGCGCGCGCTCGCGGCCCTCCATTCGCTTCGCGTCGGCAGCGCGCTCGTGGTCAAATCCGAGCAGGTGAAGCGTGCCGTGGACGATCACGTGGGCCCAGTGCGCCGAGAGCGACTTGCCCTGCTCGCGCGCTTCGCGCGCGACGACAGGCGCGCAGACGACGAGGTCGCCGAGCTGCTTCCCGCGAAGCGACGGCGCCGCCGGGAACGACAGCACGTTCGTCGCTTTCGGCCGCCTGCGCCAGCGTTCGTTCAGCGCGCGGCTTTCACCGGCACCGACGACCCGGATGCCGAGCTCGCCCCGTCGGTCGCCCGCGGCGAGCCGCGCCCAGCGGCGCAGGCTAGCGGGCGCAGGCGCCCAAGGTCGGCGCGTGCGATAGCGCAGTACGACGTCGAGCGTCACGGACTCTCCTCACGTGAATCAGACACGCGCTCGTAGGCTTCGACGATCCGCTGCACAAGCGGATGGCGCACGACGTCCTTCGCGGTGAACCGCGTAACGGCGATGCCGGCCACGCCATCGAGCACTTCGAGCGCGTGCCGCAGGCCGGATTGCCGGTGAGCCGGCAGGTCGGTCTGGGTGATGTCGCCGGTGACGACCGCGCGCGAGCCGAAGCCGATGCGTGTCAGGAACATCTTGATCTGCTCGACCGTCGTGTTCTGCGCTTCGTCGAGGATGATGAAGGCCTCGTTCAGCGTGCGGCCCCGCATGAACGCGAGCGGAGCGACTTCGATCACGTTGCGTTCGATCAGCCGGGCAACACGGTCGAAACCGATCATTTCATAGAGCGCGTCGTACATCGGCCGGAGATACGGATCGACCTTTTGCGTCAGGTCACCCGGCAGGAATCCAAGGCGCTCGCCCGCCTCGACCGCGGGCCGCACGAGCACGAGTCGCCGCACGTTTTCGCGCTGCATCGCCTCGACGGCGCAGGCGACGGCGAGATAGGTCTTGCCGGTGCCCGCCGGCCCGATGCCGAAGGTCAGGTCGTGCGAGCGGATAGACTGGAGATACAGCTGCTGGTTCGCGCCGCGGCCGCGGATCAGGCCGCGCAGCGTCTCGACCGCGTGCTCGTCGTCCGCGGGCTTGCCGCCCATGCCGCTTTCCTGGATCGCGAGGTGCACGTCCTCGGGGGTCACCGGCTGGCTGCCCGCCCGTTCATACAGAAGGCGGATTACTGCCGCAGCGGCCGCGGCATTCGCGCCGCGCAGCGAAAAACGGCCCGATCGCCGGCGGATCTCGATGCCGAGGCGGTTCTCGAGAAGATGCAGGTTCTCGTCGAGCGGCCCGCAGACCGAGGCGAGCCGCGCATTGTCCTCCGCGCCGAAATCGACGCTGGATTCAGGGGCCGCGTTCAAGCGACCAGCCGGCCGCGCAGGGAATTCCGCATCGCTTCCGTGATCCGGACATTCGCGAATCGGTCGACGAGTGCCGCCGGCCCGTCGAAATTGACCCAGCGCATGTTCTCGGTGCGGCCGGCCAGCTGGCGCGGATCGCGCCGCGCGGGCTTTTCGATCAATACGCGCTGCGTACTGCCGATCATTGCCTCGCTGATCCGCCTCGCCTGGCTGTTGAGTTGCTCCTGCAGCCTCTCGAGCCGCCCCTGCTTGACCTCATGCGACACCTCATCCGGCAGCGACGCGGCAGGTGTGCCGGGCCGCTTGCTGTAGAGGAAGCTGAAGGACTGGTCGAATCCGACTTCGGCAATGAGGTCGAGCGTCTGGCAGAAATCGTCCTCCGTCTCGCCGGGGAATCCGACGATGAAATCCGACGACAGGCTGATGTCCGGCCGCACCGAACGGAGCCGGCGGATTTTCTGCTTGTACTCGAGGCGCGTGTAGCCGCGCTTCATCCGCGCGAGGATGCGGTCCGAGCCGCTCTGCACCGGAAGGTGCAGGTGATTCGCGAGCTTCGGCACGTCGGCATAGGCATCGACGAGGGCGTTCGTGAACTCGAGCGGGTGCGATGTCGTGAAGCGGATGCGCTCGAGCCCCTCCAGCCGCGCGATGTGACGGATCAGCGTCGCCAGGTCAACCAGCGTTCCGTCTTTTGCAGGACCGCGGTACGCATTGACGTTCTGGCCGAGCAGCGTGATCTCGCGGACACCCTGGCCGACGAGCGAGGCAACTTCCGCAACTACCTGCGGGAACGGGCGACTCATCTCCTGGCCACGCGTGTACGGCACGACGCAGAAACTGCAGTAGCGGCTGCAGCCTTCCATGATCGAAACGAAGGCGGTTGCGCCCGAGGCACGGGGTTCCGGCAGGCGATCGAATTTCTCGATCTCCGGAAACGACACGTCCACCTGCGGCTCATGCGTCGTGCGGAGCTCGGCGAGCATCTCCGGAAGCCGGTGGATCGTCTGCGGCCCGAAAACGAGATCGACGAATGGCGCGCGCTCGAGGATGCCCTCACCCTCCTGGCTCGCGACGCAGCCGCCGACGCCGATCACGAGCCCGCGGCGGCGGCGCTTCAGGATCCGCCACTGGCCAAGATGCGAAAAGACCTTCTCCTGCGCCTTCTCGCGGATCGAACAGGTGTTGAGCAGGACGACGTCGGCCTGCTCCGGATCGGTGGTGATTTCGAGGCCATCGGATTCGCGCAGCACGTCCGCCATGCGCGCCGAGTCGTATTCGTTCATCTGGCAGCCGAAGGTCGATATGTAGAGTCGGCCGCTCATGTCTTGGGTAGGCGCCTCGATGCGAAAAAGGGCGCCTAGGGTACCGGTTTTGGCGTCACCTATGAAGCGGCACGCAGGCCCGACGCGCAACGCCATGCATACTTAACTAATTGTTTTTATTTAAGTTTTGCCTTCAGCTCACGACCGAAAGTGCCGGTCGAGATGAAATCGGCGGGGCGCATGTCCCCCATGACAAAGCGGCCCGTAGCGGTGAAGCGGGCGCCCTGCGGCAGGGTGTCCGCCATCGTGCGCCGGCGCATCATGTGGACCGAGTACTCGAGTTCGTGCAGCAGCGCCGGCCTCGAATAATAGTAGCCCTGCCCTGCCACGCAGCCGAGCTCGATCAGCTCCCGCTGCTGCTGCTCGAGCTCGATGCCTTCCGCGACGACTTCGAGGCCGAGCGTAGCGCCCAGCGTGATGATCGAACGCGCGAGCCCGGTGCCGTCATCGATGCTGCCGAGCTGCTCCACGAACGAGCGGTCGATCTTCAGGATATCGACCGGGAAGCGGTGCAGATAGGACAGCGATGAGTAGCCGGTGCCGAAATCGTCGATCGCGATGCGGACGCCGAGCTTCTTGAGCTGGGTCAGCGTCGCGAGCACGTCCTCGCTGTTCTGCATCAGCACGCTCTCGGTCAGTTCGATCACGAGACAGCCCGGGTCGATCTCCGAGAGGCTGAGCGCCTTCTGCACGTCCGCGCAGATGTCGGACTTCGAGAGCTGAACGGCCGAGACGTTGACGCCGACGCGGACCTGGCGGCCTTCCGGCAGGCGCGCCTGCCAGACGCGCACTTCACGGCAGGCCTGGGCGAGGACCCAGCGGCCGAGCGTCACGATCTGGCCCGACTCCTCGGTGACGGAAATGAACTCCGAGGGGCCAAGCAGCCCGCGCTTCGGATGACGCCAGCGCACGAGGGCCTCGACCCCGAGCAGATAACCCGAGTGCAGTTCCACGATCGGCTGGTAGTGAAGAAGGAACTGGCCTTCGCTCATCGCCTGATCGATCTCCGCCTCGAGTTCCTGGCGCTCGCTGGCAGCGCGCTGCATTGCGGGCTCATAGACCGTGTAGCAGCCTTTGCCCTGCGCCTTGGCGGAGTACATCGCGACGTCGGCGTTCCGCATCAGCTCCTCGACGCCATCGTCCGGCATCGCAAACGCGAGACCGACGGAGGCCGTCACACGCATGTCCGCGCCCGGCAGATCGAGCGACTCCTGCAGTGATTCGACGACGCGCGAGGCGATCTCGATGACCTGCTCCTTGCTCGTGAGATTCTCGAGCAGCACCGCGAACTCGTCGCCACCGAGCCGCGCGACCGTATCGCCGTTCCGGGTCGCCTTGACGAGGCGTTGCGCACTCCTGCTCAGTACCCGGTCCCCCTGCGCGTGGCCGAAAGAATCGTTGATCTTCTTGAAGTTGTCGAGGTCGACGAACATCACCGCCACGCCGCGGCCGTTCCGCCGGCTGACGGCAACGGCGTGCTCCACGCGGTCGCGGAACAGCGTGCGGTTGCCGAGCAGCGTCAGCGGGTCGTGGAAGGCCATCCGCTTGAGTTGTTCCTCAATACCCTTGCGGTCGGTCGTGTCGCGGAGGCTCAGCAGCCGCCCGCCGATCGCGGGCTCGGAGTCCATGTTGGTGCCGTGGATCTCGACGATGCGCTGCTTGTCGTCGCCTCGCGGTACGCGAGCCTCGATGTTGGCCGACGCCCCGTCCGTCGCGAGGTCACGGGCAAGGAATTCGCGGAGCCGCGCGCGGTCGTCGAATGCGACGAGGTCGTCGAGCAGCTGGCCGATCAGGTCCCGCGGCGCGAGGCCAAAGATGCGCTCCGCGGTCGGCGTCACGTAGCTGATCCTTGCATCGGCGGAGACGATGGCGATGACGTCCGCCGTGTTGCGGATCAGCGCGGAGAAGCGCGCTTCAGCCGAGCGCGTGGCAAGCCCGGTCTGGACTGCGACCGCGAGCGCCGTTGCGATCGCCTGCCGTGCGAACAGCAGGCCCGCCGCGATGCAAACGACCCAGGCGATGAGGCCGGCCGGATCGCTGAAGCCGCCGGAATGCAGCATCAGGAGCGCATAACCCGCGAGCATCAGTGCGGCATAAGGCGTGAGCGAGGCGAACGGCGATCCGCGCTCGGCGGCATCCATCGGCGGCGCACGCCGCTCGGTGCGCAGGTAATCGAAATGCGCAGCAATCGCGAACATCGCGATCGCGAAAAGGTGCAGCGGACCGGCAAACGGCGAACTGATGCCGGCGGCCGCCGCATGGGCTTCGAGCAGGCGCGCGCCGAGGAAGGCGCCGAGCGCGAGCGCGAAAGCGACAAGCCCTGGCCAGCTCTGCCAGTCCGAGCGGCGGAGCAGCAGGATCGCGGCGAGCACGCCGATGACGGCATCGAGTCCCACTGTCCAGGAGTCCCGCGCAGGCAGCACATCGGGCGCCAGATCATGCGGCATCGCAAGCCAGAGGACCGTGCCGACGCAGAGCGCGACCAGCGTCGCCTCGAGCCAGAACTGGGGACCGAAGGACTTGCCTCGCGTCGAGAGCAGCATTCCCACGGCGGCCATCGCAGCGCAGGGAAAGAAGGCGAATTGCAGCAGGCTTGCCGCAAATTGCAACGCAGGCAGGTCAAATGGATGCGTTGGCGGGACTGCAAATGTGGCGACGAGCTGGGTGCCGAGCGCGAGTGCGAGCCAGCGCCAGGCGCTTCGACGCTCACTGTTGAGTTCCGGGAGTCCCGCAGCGCTCCATGCAACCGCAATGGCGGCAAAGGTCGCCACGATGCCGGCGAAGAAGACGGCCAACGCGTCGCCAGGCCCGCCGGCTATGAATACGGAGATCGAAGTGAATACGGCAAGACCGATGCAAAGCAGCACGAGCCAGGCTGCCGGATGGTCAAACCATGGCGCCAGGGCGTCGCGCAGCCCGCTACTGGACGGCTGGTTTCGGTCCAGCTCCATCAAGCCGTTCTCCCTTCTCCAAAGCGCCTGGACGGTTGCGCAGGCGGCCCGGAGAATCAGCTCGATGGTGACTTAATATGGCGGGACCGGACGCCAAGCACATCACATAAAACGGCCGAATTTGCGGGTTTCAGGCCGTGGCGGCGGCGGGGTTCTGGAGATAGCGTGATGGGCGTCGCGTTACAGGGGACGTTCACCTTGAATGAAAGCGGGAGGGGACTGTCCCCTTTGCTGGAAGCAAAGGGGACAGTCCCCGGTGTCGTTAGAAAGGTATGTCGTCGTCGAAGGACTCGGAAACCCCAGCGGTTTCGGGACGGGCAACCGGCCCTTCGCTCCGCTGCGGCGCGCGTTCCGCGGGGGCGCCCGCACTGCGGTCGCTGGAACCGCGACCACCCAGCATCTGCATTTCGTTCGCGACGATCTCGGTCGTGTAGCGGTCCTGGCCTTCCTTGTCCTGCCACTTGCGGGTGCGGATGCGGCCTTCGACATAGATGTGCGAACCCTTGCGCAGGTATTCGGCGGCAATCTCGGCCAAGCGGTCGAACATCACGACGTTGTGCCATTCCGTCGCTTCTTTCTGCTCACCGGTCTGCTTGTCGCGCCACTGGTCCGAGGTCGCGAGCCGCAGGTTGACGACGGCCTTGCCGGAGGGCATCGCGCGCGACTGCGGGTCCTGCCCGAGATGTCCGATCAGAATGACTTTGTTGACGCCGCGTGCCATGGCAATCCCCGGTTATTGTCCGAAGGCCTCATTGTAGTCGTCCGCCCGCCGCCGGCGCAGCGCCTATTGCACCGGTTTGCCGCGATTCCGTGGCTGCCGCCCAGGGCAGCCAGAAAAGCACTGCCAAAGCCGCACATACGAAGATCCCGGGCAATGCCCAGGGGCTTCCGAGCAGGGCACCCCCCGCCAGGCCCCCCGCAAATGCACCCGCGAACTGGCAGCTTGCAAACAAACCCATGGCCGCGCCGCGCGATTGCGCTCCGGCCACCTCCGTCAGTGAGGCGGGCAGCCGAGCTTCGAGGAAATTGAAGGCGCCGAAATACAGCACGAGCGCACCGGTCATGAACCGGATGTCGGGATGCCCCCAGACCAGGGCAACCAGGGCCGCACAGAGCAATGCGCCGCCCCCGGCCATGATCCGGCCGCTCTTGCGGCTCCGCTCGGACCACAGCATGAGCGGTGCCGTCAGGACAAGCGAAAGGGCAAAGACGGCCAGGTAGATCCGCCAGTGTTCGGCCACCCCGATGCCCTGCAGGTCGCGCAAGGCATGCGGCACGGCGATGAAGGTCGCCGTGAGCGTCAGGTGCAGCACGAAGACTCCCGCGTAATGCGGCAGCAATGCGCCGGTGAGCGCGCTCCGCCAGGAGCGCCTTTCGACAGACAAGTTGGCTCGAGGCGCTTCGGCGGGCAGCGCGAACAGGACGAGCAGGAGGGCGACCACGCCGAAGGCGCCGATCAGGACGAAGACACCGGCGACGCCAATCAACCCCGCAAGCAGCGGACCGCCGATCAGCGAAAGGACGAAGGAGAGTCCGATGCTCATCCCGATGATGAACATCGCGCGCGTGCGCGATTCAGGCCGCGTGAGGTCGGCAAGAAGCGCCATCACCGGGCCAGAGACCGCACCGAGGCCCTGGACGATGCGCGCGACGACGATCGACAGGGCGCTTCCCGCAACTGCACCCAGAGCGGAACCGGCGATGTGCAGGATAAGTCCGAAGACGATCAGCGGCTTGCGCCCGATGCGATCCGACCAGACGCCGAAGGGAATCTGCATCAATGCCTGCGTCAGCCCATAGGCACCGACGGCCACGCCCGCAAGCAGCGGCGATCCGCCAGGCAGTGAACCCGCGTACAAGGCGAGCACCGGCAGCAGCAGGAAAAGGCCGAGGAGTCGCGTGGCGTAGATTGCGGCAAGGGAAGCGACGACACGACGCTCGGCGGGCAGGAGTGTCGCGCCCGACGGAAGGGCCACTGGAAATCCCTTTGCGGTGCCCGGAATGGGCGGGCTATTCTATCAGGCTCGCCCAATGACTCAGACCATCCACATTCGCGGCGCGCGCACGCACAACCTCCAGAGTCTCGACCTCGAGCTGCCGCGTGACCGATTGATCGTTTTCACCGGGCTATCGGGCTCCGGAAAGTCCTCGCTCGCCTTCGACACGATCTATGCCGAAGGCCAGCGGCGCTACGTCGAATCGCTCTCGGCGTACGCGCGGCAATTCCTGTCGATGATGGAGAAGCCGGACGTCGATTCGATCGAAGGCCTCTCGCCCGCGATCTCGATCGAGCAAAAATCGACCTCGCACAATCCGCGCTCGACTGTCGGTACGGTGACGGAGATATACGATTACCTGCGCCTCCTCTATGCGCGCGCCGGAATCCCGTGCTGCCCGGACCACGGGCTCGACCTGACGGCGCAAACGGTGAGCCAGATGGTAGACCAGGTGCTCGCGCTGCCCGAAGGCACGCCGCTCGCGCTGATTGCGCCGATCATCTCGGGACGAAAGGGCGAACACTTGCAGGTGATCGACGAGTTGCGCGGCAAGGGTTTCGTGCGTGCGCGCGTGGACGGCCGCTTCATGGAGCTGGACGAGGCGCCGAAACTCGACCCGAAGCGCAAGCATTCGATCGACGCGGTCGTGGATCGCCTAAAGGTGCGCCCCGATCTCCAGCAGCGGCTCGCGGAATCCTTCGAGACGGCACTCCGCCTCGGCGAAGGCGTTGCACGGATCGCATTCCTGGATGAGCCGAAGCGCGAGGAACTCGTCTTCTCGGACAAGTTCGCCTGCCGGATCTGCGGCTATTCACTTTCTGAACTCGAGCCGCGGCTGTTCTCCTTCAACAATCCGCACGGCGCCTGCCCGGGCTGCGACGGGCTTGGCGTCAAGCAGTTCTTCGATCCCGAGCGCGTCGTGGCGCAGCCGCAGCTTTCGCTCGCGACAGGGGCGGTGCGCGGCTGGGACCGCCGCAATGCTTACTACTACCAGATGGTGCAAGCGCTCGCGGATCACTACCGCTTCAATCCCGAGGCTGCCTATTGCGACCTTCCCCCACGCGCGCGCGAGGTGCTGATGCAGGGAAGCGACGGCGAGGAGATCGAGTTCCGCTATTTCGATTCGCGCGGCCGCACGGTCAGGCGCAAGCACAAGTTCGAGGGGATCCTGCCGAATCTCGAACGCCGCTACCAGGAAACTGAATCGCTCGCCGTGCGCGAGGAGCTCGCGCGCTATCTCGGCACGCGCCGCTGCCCGGAATGCGATGGTGCGCGGCTCACGAAGTGCGCACGTTTCGTCTTCGTGGGCGGCGCGTCACTTCCCTCGATCTCCGCCCTGCCTGTCCGCCGCGCGCTCGCGTTCTTTGGCGAGCTCAAGCTCGAAGGTTGGCGCGCCAGCATCGCGGCCAAGATCGTCAAGGAGATCACCGACCGGCTCGGATTTCTGGTCGACGTCGGCCTCGACTACCTGACACTCGACCGCAGCGCGGAAACGCTCTCAGGCGGCGAGGCGCAGCGCATCCGGCTCGCGAGCCAGATCGGCTCGGGCCTGGTGGGAGTCATGTATATCCTCGACGAGCCGTCGATCGGCCTGCACCAACGCGACAACCAGCGCCTCCTCGACACGCTCCATCGGCTCCGGGATCTCGGCAATACCGTGATCGTCGTCGAGCACGACGAGGACGCCATCCGCCAGGCCGACCATGTCGTCGACCTCGGCCCGGGCGCCGGCGTGCACGGCGGACGCATCGTCGCGCAGGGTACGCCCGCGCAGATCGAGGCGAGCCCGGCCTCGCTTACGGGACAGT
>CAYPQX010000007.1:0-5784 GCA_964412975.1 uncultured Steroidobacteraceae bacterium | reverse complement strand
GCGTTCAACGGTGCCGAGAAGAACTCATAGGCGCCGCCGCCGGAAAAGCTACTTCAGCAGCTGACCGATCGCCGCCCAATCGGGCAGGAACGGCCCCCCGAGCCACAGCCACTGCGCCATCCAGACGCTGATGACGCTGATCGCGATCGTGAGCGGCGCACCGACGCGCAGGAAATCGCCGAACGTGTAGCGGCCCGGATTGAGGATCAGCAGGTTGCCGTGATGGCCGATCGGCGTCAGGAAGGCCGTGACCGCGCCCAGCGCCGTGCAGACGATGAACGGCTGCGGCGGCAGGCCGAGCGCGAGTGCAAGGGCGAGCGAAATCGGGCCGAGCAGCACGACGGTCGCCGCATCGGAAAGAATCTGCGTGACGAGCGCCGCCCCCCAGTAAAGCGCAAGCATCACGGCGAGTGGATGCCAACCGATCGTCACGTCCAGCAACTGCGCGGCGAGGTATGCCGCCGTTCCCGTCTTCTCCATTGCGAGGCCGAGCGGAATGACGCCCGCGATCATGACGAAGATGCGCACGTCGATCTCGCGATACGCGTGTTCGACACTGACGCAGCCGGTCAGGACCAGCGCGACGGCGCCGGTCAGGAATGCCATCTGTGCCGGCATGAAGCCCGTAGCGGCAGCCGTGACGACAGCCGCCACGATCAGGAGCGCCCGCAGTGCACGCTGACGACGGCGCGGGTTCGCGGAGAATGGCACCATCATCAGGAATCCGTGATGTACCGCGAGCTCGGCAAACTTGTCCGGCGTTCCACGCAGCACGAGCAGGTCACCCTCGCTCAGCTTGACCTTCGCCAGTTTTTCGTGGATCCAGCCCTGCCGGCGCCACATGCCGACGACGACGACGCCGAAGGTCCTCCGGAAATCAATGCTGCCGATGGTTTCGCCGACGAACGGCGAGTGCGGCGCGACGACGACCTGCACGAGCTGCTGTTCGCTTGCCTCCTCCTTGCCCGCCGGCTTGATCGAATCGGCGTACTTCTTGACCGCGTGCAGTGACAGTCCGGGCTCGCTTTCGACCGATGCGATTTCGTCCGGCCCGGCGTGGACGAACAACAGGTCGCCCGCAATCAAGACAGCATCGGATCCGGAGTTCCGTTGCTTGACGCCGGCCCGCAGCCATTCGACGACGTCGAGTCGCCTCTCGAAATGCCGGTTGAACTCGGCGATGGGTCGGCCGATCCAGCGCGAGTTTTCCTCGACGATCAGTTCCGTGTAATACCGGTCGAGGCGCAGATAGTCCGATTCATCGGGCTTCGCCAGCCGGCGCGGCAGGAGCCAGCGGCCGAGCGACATGTAGATGACGGCGAACCCAACGAGCGCCACGCCGATCGGCGTAATGCCGAAGATTCCAAGTTCCTTCTGACCGCCGGTCAGCAGGAGGTGGTTTGCCAGCAGGAAGGCCGGGGCGCTGAAGATCGTGAGTGTCGTACCGAGTGACGCAGCGAGCGACATCGGCATCAGCAGGTGCGAAGGCGACAACTTCTGCTCGCGCGCGAGACGCATCATGATCGGCAGCATCATCGCCGTGATCATCAAATGATGCGAAAAGGCCGCGAGCGCGGCGACGGCCGGCATCACGACGAGTATGGCCCGCCATTCCGCGGACCCCGCGGCCCGCGCAATGCCTGCGCCGATGCGCTCGGTCAGCCCGGTCTGGTTCAGTGCCGCGGAAATCACGAACACCGACGCCACGATGATCGCCGGTTCACTCGCGAAACCCGAAAGGGCTTCTGCGGGCGTCAGGATGCCCGTGGCCGCCAGGGCGAGGAGCGTCAGCATGGCCGCGACGTCGATCCGGACACGCTCGCTGATGAAAAGCGTAAGCGTGACGAAGACGATCAGCAGAAATACGATTTGCTCAGGAGACATGGGGCAGGCGTGTCGCCCTTCGACCCTTGAAGCCCTATTCTCCGTTGGATTGGAGGGCAAGAGGAAGCGTTTCGGCTTGTCGGTTGGCGCCTACGCGGTTAACCTCCGGGCTCGCATGCGAATACGCGGTCCCGGCCTCCATTCATGGCGGAAATCCCTCCTGGCGGCGGGCTGTTCCGCCATCGTCGCTGCCTGCGCCGCGCAATCGCAGGCTCCATCCGAGCCTGCGGCGGCCGCAACAGCGCCCGCCCCGGTCCGCGCACCGTTTTCATCCACGTACCGGGTCGATGCACCGGGTGCGCCGGTCCTGATCCGCAATGCCACGATCCTCACGGGAACCGGCACTCGCATCGACGGCGGCGACGTGCTGATCTCGAACGGGCGCATCCAGGCCGTGGGGCAGAGTCTCGGCACAGCAGCTGGTGCGCAAGTCATCGACGCAGAAGGACGCTGGGTCACGCCCGGACTGATCGACGTCCATTCGCATCTGGGCGTTTATCCAAGTCCGGGTGCGCTCGCCCACCGCGACGGCAACGAAGCGACAGATCCCGTGACGGCCAATGTCTGGGCCGAGCACAGCGTCTGGCCGCAGGACCCCGGATTCGAAGCGGCCCTCGAGGGCGGCGTGACATCGCTGCAGATCCTGCCGGGTTCCGCGAATCTCATTGGCGGGCGCGGCGTCACGGTCAAGAACGTGCCCGCCAACACGTATCAGGCCATGAAGTTTCCAGGCGCGAAGCAGGGCCTGAAGATGGCCTGCGGCGAGAATCCGAAGCGGGTCTATGGCCGCCGGGACAAGGCGCCGTCGACTCGCATGGCGAATGTCGCCGGATACCGCCAGGCGTTTGCCGATGCCCAGGACTACATGGCGCAGTGGGACAAGTATCATGCCGAGCTCGCGCAGTTCGAGAAGAAGACTGACGAGGACGCCATTCGTCCGAATCCGCCGAAGCGCGATCTGCGGCTCGAAACGCTCGCGGAAGCCATGCAGGGCAAGCTCCTCGTACACAACCACTGCTATCGCGCCGATGAAATGGCGACGATGCTCGACGTCGCCCAGGAGTTCGGATTCAAGATCTCCGCCTTCCATCATGGCGTCGAGGCCTACAAGCTCGCCGACCGCCTCGCCGAGGAAGGCGTCTGCGGCGCGCTGTGGGCGGACTGGTGGGGCTTCAAGATGGAAGCCTACGACGCCATCCAGGAAAACATCGCGTTCGTCGACTACCCGGCCGGTGGTTGTGCCATCGTGCATTCCGACTCCGAAGAGGGTATCCAGCGCCTGAACCAGGAGGCCGCCAAGGCGATGACCCGCGGCATCCGCGCGGGACTCGACATCCCGCCCGAGCGCGCCATTCGCTGGGTCACTTCGAATCCCGCGCGCTCTCTCGGAATCGCCGACCAAACGGGTTCACTCGAGCCCGGCAAGATGGCGGATGTCGTGATCTGGAACGGAACGCCCTTCAGCGTGTATGCGCTCGCGGACCAGGTCTTCGTCGACGGCGTGCTGCGCTTCGATCGTTCGAAGCCCGCGGCAAAGCCCTGGTCGGATTTCTCGCTGTGAAGATTCCATTCATCGCTGCGGTGGCGGCCGTCGCGGCGCTGCATGTCGCGCCCGCCTCCGCGCAGGACCTCCTGATCCGCGGCGCGCGCGTGCACACCGTCACCGCCGCCGGCACGCTCGAAGACTCGGACGTGCTCGTGCAGGGCGGCCGCATCGCCGCAGTCGGCTCCGGACTCGCGGCGCCTGCCGGCGTCGCCGTGATCGAAGCGAAAGGACGCGCGCTGACGCCTGGAATCTTCGGCGGGCTCACGCAGCTCGGCATCGAGGAAGTCTCGCTCGAACCTTCGACGGTCGACTCCGATCTTGCGCTGACGGCGCCCGCCTGGCAGCACAGCTGGCGCCCGGAATTCGACGTCACCCGCGCCTTCAATGCGCGCTCTTCGCTGCTGCCCGTCAATCGCGTCGAGGGCGTGACCTGGGCGATGGTGACGCCCTCGAGTGATAACGCCATGGTCGCAGGCCAGGGCGCAGCCGTTTCGCTTGACGGGCGGTTCGACGCCGTGCTCGACGAAAGCCGCACGCTGTTCGTCCATATGGGGAGCGCAGCCGACGCGGTCTCCGGCGGCAGCCGCGCGGCGCAATACATGCTCCTGGACCAGGCGATCCGCGAGGTGCGTGAGCCCGCATCCGCGGGTGAAGGCGCCCTGCTCCAGCCCGAGGGCCGTGCGGCGCTCAAGGCGTATCTCGCCGGCGGGCGCGTCATCTTTCGCGTCGAGCGCGCAGCGGATATTCGCCAGGTCGTCCGCTACGCGAGCCGTCACGGCATGAAGGCCGTCATCTCGGGCGGCGACGAAGCCTGGGTGGTCGCGAAGGAACTCGCCGCAGCCGACGTGCCGGTCATCCTCAATCCCCTCAACAACCTGCCGGACAGCTTCGACCGTCTTGGGGCCCGCTTCGACAATGCAAGGCTCCTGAACGAATCCGGCGTTCGCATCGCGTTCAGCAACAACGAAAGCCATCTCGCGCACAAGAACCGCCAGCTCGCCGGCAATGCCGCAGCGCACGGCCTGTCGCGCGACGTCGCTCTTGCTGCAATCACGGCGAATGCCGCGGACATTTTCGGCCAGGGCGGCGAGCGCGGGCGCATCGAGAGAGGCAAAGTCGCGGATCTTGTGCTCTGGAGCGGCGATCCGCTCGAAGTCACGACGGTTGCCGATCAGGTATGGATCGCGGGGCGCGCCGTCGAAATGCGTTCGCGCCAGACAGAACTACGCGACCGCTACCTGGAGCGCCTCAGGTCAAGTGACGCCAAGTGACCGGACTTGCGATCTACCACAATCCGAATTGCAGCAAGAGTCGCGCGACGCTCGCGCTGTTGAAGGAGCGCGGCCTCGAACCGCGAGTGATCGAGTACCTGAAAACGCCTCCGACAGCCGTCGAACTCAAGTCAATCGCCGGCAAGCTCGGACTCAGGCCAGAGCAGCTCGTCCGCAAAGGCGAAGGAACCTACCGCGAGAAGTACGCTGGCAAGACGCTTACCGACGACGACTGGATCGATGCGATGGTCAATGACCCGATCCTCATCGAGCGCCCCATTGTTATCCGCGGCGGGCGTGCGGCCATCGGCCGGCCGCCGGACAATGTGCTGCCGCTGATTGACGAATGAACATCTGCGGCCGTCAGGCCTTCCAGGCCTCCGAGAAAAGCCTCACCAGGTTCTTTCCAAGAATCTTCTCGATGCGCGCATCGCTGTGCTTGCGCGCCGAGAGCATGTCCGCGAGTGTCTCGAAGCGGCGCGGCGTGTTGAGCTCCGACGCGAACAGGTACCCCTCCTCCGATTCCCCCGGCGCCGCAATTCCGGCCGCGCGCCGATCGCGGACAAACCCCGCGAACCGGTCCTTGTAAGCCTGATCCAGCGTTTCGGCCGAGACGCCGCCGTCGGTTCCGAGCGAGACATGATCCTCGCCCGCGACGTCGATCATGTGCTCGAGATGACGAATGACGTCGGCCGCAGTCGGCTGCCGGCCCTCGCTCAGGAACGGCATGAAGTAGACGCCCGAGACTCCACCCTTCTCGGCGCAGGCTCGCAATTCCGCGTCCGTCCGGTTGCGCGGCAGATCCACGAGCGCCGCGCAGCCGGTGTGCGTGAACGCGACCGGCTTTTTCGAAAGCCGAATCGCATCGGCCGCGGTCTGCCGCCCGCAATGGCTCAGGTCCACCAGGATGCCAAGCGCGTTCATCCGCTCGACGGCCTCGACGCCCGCCTTGCTGAGGCCCGCGTTTGCGGGCTCGAGGCAACCGTCGCCGAGGAGATTCCGGCGGTTGTACGTCGGCTGAACGACGCGGATACCCAAGCGATGGAACTCATCCAGGCGCGCAAGATCCGTCTCGAAAGCGAC
>CAYPQX010000006.1:0-14495 GCA_964412975.1 uncultured Steroidobacteraceae bacterium | reverse complement strand
AAGGCGCGACGCGCGATGTGTATCAAGCGATACATGAGCGCGGAGCAACGCCGCTTGGGACGAAAATCGCCCGGTCCCTGCGCGTTACGCGCTCGATGCGCGGGAAGATCAGAGGTTCCCGGCCATGAGCCGCAAGCCACGCTGGCAGCAGGAGGATCCGCGTTTTCGCGACGAATCGGAACGCTATGCGAAGCCGATTCCAAGCCGCGAACTCCTGCTCGCGAAACTGGCCGGGGCGAAGAAGCCGCTCGGCTTCGACGCAATTGCGACGCTCCTCGGCATTCGCGAGCCGGCGGAACGCGAGGCGCTCTCGAAGCGCCTCGGCGCCATGGCGCGCGATGGCCAGCTGCTCGTCAATCGCGCGAATGAGTACTGCCTGATCGAACGCCTTCCGGTCGTCGTCGGCACGGTCAGCGGCCATCGCGACGGATTCGGGTTCCTCGCACCGGACGACGGCGGCGACGACCTGTTCCTTCCCTACCGCGAAATGCGGATGCTCTTCCACGGCGATCGCGCCGCGGCACGCGTGGCGGGTCGCGACGAGCGCGGCCGGCCCGAAGGTACGATCGTCGAGGTGCTCGAACGGCGCACGCGCCAGGTTGCGGGCCGCTTTTCGCTCGAGGGCGGCGTCGGTTTTGTCGTCCCGGACAACCGGCGAATCAGCCATCGAGTCGTGGTGCCCCGCGAGGCCATCGGGCCTGCGCGGCACGGAGACCTCGCAGTCGTCGAGATCGTCGAGCAGCCGAGCCGCGATCGCGACCCGGTCGGTCGGGTGCTCCGCGTGCTGCCCGAAAGCGGCGGGGCCGACACGGCAATCGAACTCGCGATCGCCTCGCATGGCCTTTCGCACGAATTCCCGCCGGAAGCGGCCGCCGAGGCCCGCAAGTTCGGCCGCGAGGTGCCGGCGCAGCCAGCTGCGGAGCGCGAGGACCTTCGCGGGCTGCCGCTCGTGACAATCGACGGTGAGGATGCGCGCGATTTCGACGACGCGGTCTGGGCCGAGGAGAACGCCAGCGGTTTCCGGCTGATCGTCGCGATCGCCGACGTCAGTCACTACGTGCGGCCGGGTACCGCCCTCGACGCCGAGGCGCGCGCACGGGCGACTTCGGTCTATTTTCCGAACCGCGTGCTGCCGATGCTGCCGGAAGAGCTCTCGAACCACCTCTGCTCGTTGATGCCGGAGGTGGACCGCCTGTGCATGGTCTGTGACATGCAGGTCGCACGCACGGGAGTCGTCGCGCGGAGCAGTTTCCATTCCGCCGTGATGCGATCGACTGCCCGGCTTACCTACACGCGCGTCGCGGCGTTCCTCTCAGGAAGCGATCCCGCGTCGCGGTCGGAACTCAAGCGCCTTGCACCCGTGCTCGACTGCCTGTACCGGGTCTATCAGGCGCTCCGCAAGCGCCGCGAAAAGCGCGGCGCACTCGATTTCGAGGCGCCGGAAGTCAAGGTGCTCGTCGATGCCGGGGGCAAGGTGACCGACATCCGCGAGTATCCCCGGAACGACGCACACCGGATGATTGAGGAATGCATGATCGCGGCGAATGTCGAGGCCGCCGGATTCCTCAAGAAACACCGCATGCCGGCGCTGTTCCGGATCCATGGCAAGCCCGACGAGGACCGCATCGAGGAACTGAAGCGCTTCCTTTCCATGCGCGGCGTGCATCTCGAGATCGGCGGCGACCTGACGCCCGCGCGCCTCCAGAAGGCGCTCGCCGGCATCACGGGCCGGCCCGACGCCGGCGTGCTCGAGAACGCAATCATCAGATCGCTGCCGCAGGCGCTGTACCAGCCGATGAATATCGGCCATTTCGGGCTCGCGCTCGCGGAGTACGCGCACTTCACCTCGCCCATACGCCGCTACCCGGCCCTGCTCGTGCACCGCGGCATCCGCCATGCGCTTGCCGGCGGCAGCGCCGAATCATTCACGCATTCGCCGCGCGAGATGGAAACGCTCGGTCAGGAGTGCTCGCTGCGCGAGCGGCGCGCCGACGAGGCGGCCCGCTCGGTCGTCGCCTGGCTCAAGTGCGAATACATGAGGCCGCGCATCGGCGAGGAGTTCGACGCAGTCGCAACCGGAGTCACCGACTTCGGCGTGTTCGTCCAGCTGAAGCAGATGCAGATCGACGGCCTGGTGCACGTCACCGCGCTGCCGGGAGACTACTTCCATTTCCACGAAAGCGACCGCACGCTCGTCGGCGAGAGGACGAAACTGCGCTTCTCGATCGGCGACGAGATGCGCGTTCGGCTCGTGCGCGTGGATTCCACCGAGCGGAAGATCGACTTCGAGCACGTGGCAAAGACGGGCACCCACTTCCATCCGCGCCGCCGCGGCGGCAAGGCACCGGCGCGGCACAAATGAGCGGTTCGATCGTCTACGGTCTGCACGCCGTGCACGCCGTGCTGACTCGGCGGCCGCAGGACGTGACCCGCCTTTCGATCGCGGCCGCCCGCGACGATGGCCGCGTCCGGGAGCTGCGCGAACTCGCGGCCAAGCAGGGCGTGAAGGCGACCAGTGCCACGGCGGAAGCGCTCGATCAGGAAACCGGCGGTGCGGCGCATCAGGGCGTCGTAGCCGAAGTGCGGCCGAGCGCGGCGCTCGATGAGAACACGCTGCTGGACCTTCTGACCGCAACGCCAGGCCCGGCCCTCGTGCTCGTCCTCGACGGCGTTTCCGATCCGCACAATCTCGGCGCTTGCCTGCGTACCGCCGATGCGGCGGGCGCGACCGCAGTTGTCGCCCCGCGCGATCGAGCGGCCGGCCTGACGCCGGTCGTACGCAAGGTCGCGGCCGGCGCGGCCGAGACAGTCCCCTTCGCCCAGGTGACGAACCTGGCGCGGGCGCTTCGCGACATGAAGGGGGCGGGGCTCTGGATCGCGGGCACCGCCGGCGACGGGGAACAGGAACTGTTCAAGGCCGATCTCGCAGGCCCACTGGCGGTGGTGATGGGGTCGGAGGGCAGGGGCCTGCGCCGGTTGACCCGTGAAAGCTGCGACTTCAGCCTGCGCCTGCCGATGCTGGGCGCGGTCGCCAGCCTGAACGTGTCGGTCGCGGCCGGCATCGTGCTCTACGAGGCACTCCGCCAGCGGGGCGCCAAGGTTGCAGAAATCAAGCCACTCCGGTAACTTACGCGGCCCTCGCCCCGGACCACCGGGGCATTTCTCCTTGCCTCACCGCCATCGCGTCAGCGGGAGGCCAAGACCATAAGGAGCACAAGATGCGGCATTACGAAATCGTGTTTCTGGTTCATCCTGACCAGAGCGAGCAGGTCCCCGCAATGATCGAGCGGTATCGCGGCATCATCGCCGCGGACGGCGGTGCCGTGCACCGCCTCGAGGACTGGGGCCGGCGACAGCTCGCGTTTCCCATCTCGAAGATGCACAAGGCGCACTACGTGTTGATGAACGTCGAGTGCAGCGGCAAGGCCCTTGAGGAGCTCACCGGGGCGTTCCGATTCAGCGATGCCGTGCTGCGGCACCTCGTCGTCAAGATGGAGCGTGCCGTTACGGATCCGTCGCCGATGGCGAAGGAGCCTGACGAGCATGAGCATGAGCGTGATCGCGATCGCGGCGATCGCGATCCGATCGGCGACTCCATGGGCATGGACTGAGCGGGGAGACCACGATGTCACGTTTTTTCCGGCGCAAGAAGTATTGCAAGTTCACGGCCGAGGACACCGACCAGATCGACTACAAGGACCTGGCGACACTCAAGGCCTACATCACCGAAACCGGCAAGATCGTTCCGAGCCGCATCACGGGCACGCGCTCCTTCTATCAGCGCCAGCTCGCGATCGCGATCAAGCGGGCGCGGTACCTCGCGCTGCTGCCGTACACCGATCAGCACTGAGGCCCGGGGCGCGAGCCCGCGGCTGAATGCGACACGATGAACGCGTTCTTGCACTGGATGACCGCGAATCCGGTCCGGGCCTTCCTGGCGGCCGGGCTGGCTTCGTTGATCGCACTGGTTGCGCTGCCGATGGCGGCCTGGCTGCCGGCCGGCATCGTCGTGCTCGCCTTGCTCGCGAGCGGTCGTGTCGTCGCACTCGCGGCCGCCGCAGGCGCGGCGATCGCGCTCGTCTGGGCCTTCGCGCCGCTGTTCGGCCCTGGCCCTGCGCTTGCGATCGCAACGATCGCGCTGTTGCCGTCGATGCTCGCGGCCTTTGCGCTCCTCGGCACCCGCAGCCTGACCTTCGTGTTCCAGGCGCTGACCGTTGCCGCCTGCCTGCTCGTGATCGGAATCCACGGCCTGCTCGGCGATCCGCAGGGCGTCCTGATGCCCGTCATCGCGGATCTCGAGCCGATGCTGCGGCGGACCGCCGAGACCCTGTCCGAGTTCGGCATTGAACGTTCGCCGGAGGAGATCGGCGCGGCCACCGCGCGGGTTGCCTGGGCGACGCTCGGCTGGATGGTCTTGTTGCACGCGTTTCTGGCGCAATGTGCCGGATTGTGGGGATTGAGCCGCCTTCGCGAACCGGGCCTCTTCGGGCGCGAGTTCCGGAACCTCAAGCTCGGGCGCTTCATCGCCTGGCTGTTCGTCGCGACCTTCATCGCGAGCCTTGTTTCGCACCGTCTGCTCGGCCACGGCTGGCAGGTGGCCGACGACGTGCTCTTCGTGCTCGCGGCCGCCTTCCTGGTACAAGCGCTGGCGGTCGTGCATGGCCTGCGCGAACTCCAGGTCATCGGCTACCTGCCGGTCGTCCTGGCCTACGTCGCGGTGATATTGGTGCCGATGGCCCTGGTCGGCATTGGATTCGCGGACACATGGGTCCGCTTTCGCGAGCGCTTTGCGCCGCGTCAAGGAGTGTAAGTCGATGGAAGTCATCCTGTTACAGAAGATCGCGAACCTCGGCGACATCGGCGACCGGGTGAAGGTGAAGCCGGGCTATGGCCGGAACTTCCTGCTGCCCGGCGGCAAGGCGACGCTCGCAACCGCCGAAAACATCGCCAGGTTCGAAACCCGCCGCGCGGAGCTCGAGGCGAAGTCCGCGGCGGACCTGGAATCGGCGCGGTCGCGGGCAGCGGCGCTCGCGGGGTTCACGCTCAGCATCACCGCCAAGGCCGGCAGCGAAGGCAAGCTCTTCGGTTCGATCAGCACGACCGACATCGCGGAAGCCTGCCTCAAGGCCGGCCAGCGGATCGAGCGTGCTGAAGTCCGACTGCCGGGCGGCCCGATCCGCATGGTCGGCGAGCATGTCATCACGCTGCACCTGCACGGGGACGTCGACGTCCAGGTGCCGCTCACGGTGATTGCGGAAGAGTAAAGAGTAAGCTTCCGGCTGATGGTCGCGATGATCCGCCAGGACGAGGTCCGTATGCCGCCGCATTCGGTGGAGGCGGAGCAGGCCGTGCTCGGCGGCCTGATGCTCGACTCGAATGCCTGGGATGCGGTCGCCGACATCGTCCTCGCCACGGACTTTTACCGCCGCGATCATCGGCTCATCTTCGAGGCGATCGCCGAGGTCGCCGAGAGCCGCGGTTCCTGCGATGCGGTGACGGTATCCGAGCACCTCGAGCGCAAGGGCCGGCTCGACGAGATCGGCGGGCTCGCCTATCTCGGCACCATCGCCCGCGACACGCCTTCCGCCGCCAATGTCCGCGCCTATGCCGAGATCATCCGCGAACGATCGATCCTGCGGCAGCTCGTCGCCGCGGGCGGCGAGATCGCAGCGGCGGCAACCGACAGCCGCGGACGCTCGGCCACCGAGCTGGTTGACGAGGCGGAGCGACGGGTTTTCGAGATCGCCGAGCGAGGCAGTCGCGGCAAGTCCGGATTCATCGCGATCAAGGACGTCCTGCCGCAGACCATCGACCGGCTCGACATGCTGCACCAGACGCCAGGCGAGATCCGCGGGGTTCCGACCGGCTTCACCCATCTCGACAAGAAGACGACGGGCTTCCAGGCGGGGGACCTCATCGTGATCGCAGGCCGGCCTTCGATGGGCAAGACGACGCTTGCGGTCAACATCGCGGAGAACGCCGCAATCGCAAAGGGCGTCCCATCGGCGATCTTTTCGATGGAAATGTCGGCGGAACAGCTGACGCTCCGGCTGATCTCGTCCCTCGGGCGCGTGAACCAGACGCACCTGCGCACCGGCAACTTCTCGGAGGAGGACTGGTCGCGCATCCAGGGCGCGATGGCGCAGCTCTCGGTCGCGCCGCTCTACGTGGACGAGACGCCTGCCCTGACGCCGACCGAGGTGCGCGCGCGCGCGCGTCGGCTCAAGCGCGAGCGGGGACTCGGATTGATCGTCGTGGACTATCTGCAGCTCATGCAGGTGAGCGGCACCAAGGAGAATCGCGCGACGGAGATCTCGGAGATCTCGCGCAGCCTGAAGGCGCTCGCGAAGGAACTCCAGGTGCCCGTGGTCGCGCTGTCGCAGCTCAATCGCGCGGTCGAGCAGCGCACCGACAAGAAGCCGGTGATGTCGGACCTTCGCGAATCGGGCGCCATCGAGCAGGACAGCGACGTGATCCTCCTGATCTATCGCGAGGAAGTCTACGATCCGAACACGACGCGCCGAGGCGTTGCGGACATCATCATCGCGAAGCAGAGAAACGGACCGATCGGCGAGGTGCAGCTGACCTTCCTCGGCGAGTACACCCGCTTCGAGAACCTGGTGGCCGAGTCCTACGGCGAGGGCGCGTTCTGAGCGCGGCTCCGCGCGCTGTCATCGATACGGCGGCGCTCAGGCACAATCTTTCCCGCGTCAGGGAGCTAGCCCCCGGACGCCGCGTGCTCGCGGTGATCAAGTCGAATGCCTATGGCCACGGTATCGTGACGGCGGCCGAGGCGCTCGGCGGCGCGGACGCGTTCGCGGTCGCGCGACTCGAGGAGGCGGTCATGCTGCGCGCGGCGGGTTGTCGCGCGCGCATCGTGCTGCTTGAGGGCGTCGCCGATGCGCGCGATCTGGGCCGGGCGGCGAAACTCGACCTGGAACCGTTCGTGCACCAGTCCGCGCAGATCGAAATGCTCGAGGCCTGGCGCGGCGCCCATGCGTTCCGCGTCTGGCTCAAGATCGACAGCGGCATGGGCCGCCTCGGATTCAGGCCCGCGCAAGTGCAGGCTGCGGCCGGGAGGCTCGCCGCCTGCGGGCGCGTCGCCGGCCCCGCGAATCTCGTGACACACCTCGCCGAGGCCGAGCAGCGCGACAATGCGCTGACACGCGCGCAGATCGACCTCTTCAATGAGGTGACGCGAGGAATGCCCGGCGAGCGCAGCATCGCGAATTCCGCCGGCCTGATTGCCTGGCCCGATGCGCAGGCGGACTGGGTTCGGCCGGGCATCATGCTTTACGGCATCTCGCCGTTTGCGGATGCGACCGGCGCGGATCTCGGCCTCAAGCCCGTGATGACGCTCGAGACTCGGGTCCTCGCCCTCAAGGAACTCGCCGCCGGCGATCGCGTCGGATACGGCGGAACCTTTACGGCAAGGCGCGCCGTCCGCATTGCGATCGCCGCTGCCGGCTACGGCGACGGCTACCCGCGAAGCGCGGCCAACGGCACGCCGGTGCAGGTCAATGGCATGCCGGCCGAACTCGTCGGCCGCGTTTCGATGGACATGCTCGCAATCGACGTGAGCGAGGTGTTGCAGGTCTCAGTGGGCGATCCGGTCCAGCTCTGGGGCCCGGCGGTGCCGGTCGAACGGGTGGCCGCCAGCGCCGGAACCATCGCTTACGAGCTGACCTGCCGCATCAGCCGTCGCGTGCGTTTCGAACGGCGGCCATGAAAGTACTGGTCACCGGCTCGTCGGGCAGGATCGGTGGCGCCATTGCTTCAAAACTCGCGCTTCGCCACCAGGTAACCGGCGTCGACCTTCGTCCAGGCGCGCTCACGACGGCAGTCGCCGACCTTTGCGACACGGTCCGGATGGCAGCGCTCTGCGCCGGAATGGACGCCGTCATTCACACGGCGTCGCTGCACGTTCCCGACCTCGCGTCGCGAACCGTGCAGGATTTCCGGGAGGTCAACGTCAATGCCACGCGCCGCCTCTTGCAGGCCTGCGGCGAAGCGGGCATTCGGCGTTTCGTCTACACGAGTACGACGTCGGTGTACGGGGATGCGCTGCTGCCTGAGGCGGGGACCGCCGTCTGGGTCACCGAATCGCTGGCGCCGCGACCGCGCGACATCTATGACGAGACAAAGCTCGAGGCCGAAGCGGCCTGCGCCGACGCCTCCAGCAACGGGATGGCCTGCACCAGCCTCCGCATGGCCCGCTGCTTCGAGGAAGAGCCGCGACTCGTCGCGGTCTACCGCCTGTACCGGGGCGTCGATGCCGGTGATGTGGCCCAGGCGCACGAACTGGCGCTCGCAGTCGGGCGTCCGGGCCACGAGATCTACAATGTCTCCGCACTGTCGCCTTTCACCGCGGGCGATTGCCCGCGGCTTCTCGCCGAGGCCGAATCGGTGGTGCTCGGGCGATTTCCTTGGGCGGCGGCCGAGTTCGCGCGTCGCAACTGGCAGTTGCCACGGTCCATCGACCGCGTTTATGTTGTGGACAAGGCGATTGCCGCTCTCGGCTACCAGCCGCTAAGCGATTTTGCCTCGATGTTCCAGCGGCAGGCTGCCTGACCGGCTGACCCGGGAGGAATCACGATGTCGAGTGTCGGTTATCACGAGCCTGTCGAGGAACTGTCGGACGAGACGCGCGACATGCATCGCGCCATCGTGTCGCTGATGGAG
Organism: uncultured Steroidobacteraceae bacterium; assembly: GCA_964412975.1. Lineage (GTDB taxonomy): Bacteria > Pseudomonadota > Gammaproteobacteria > Steroidobacterales > Steroidobacteraceae > SCUD01. The sequence continues at coordinate 5,813 of CAYPQX010000006.1, read as the reverse complement.
GAACTGGAGGCCGTCGACTGGTACAACCAGCGCGCCGACGCCTGCAAGGACCCGGAACTCCGGGCGATCCTCGCGCACAACCGCGACGAGGAGAAAGAGCACGCGGCGATGGTGCTCGAATGGATCCGGCGCCACGACGCCGTATTGTCGAAACAGCTCAAGGAATTCCTGTTCAGCAACAAGCCGATCGCGCACGGCTGACGGACTCACCGGGAGCCGCCCATGTCGATCCTGTGGCCCGCGTTCGCGCTCGTCGCGCTGACGCTCGTGATCGCGATGCGGCTGGCCCGCCTGCGCTTTGCTGCGGTGCGCGCGGGCCGCGTCGATCCGCGCTTCTACAAGGCATTTCGCGGCGGCGGCGAACCGGAGGAGGCCGCCGTGGCGTCGCGCAACCTGATCAACCTGTACGAGATGCCCACACTGTTCTATGCGGGCGTCGCGATCGCGTTCGCCGCGCAACGTTCCGGCACGTTGCTGGTTGCGCTCGCCTGGGCTTATGTTGCGCTGCGTTACCTGCATAGCGCGATCCACCTGACGACGAACAATGTGCTCTGGCGCTTCCGCGCCTTCGCCCTGAGCTGGCTCGTGCTGGCCGCATTCTGGGTGACGCTCGGCGTGCAGCTGGCGACCGGCGGCGACGCTGCGGTTGCGGTTGGCTGACGCGATCCGCGGCGCCGGTTCATGGGCGGCGCGTTCTGGAAATCGATGCTGTTTGGAGCGGTTCTTGCCGGCTCCATCGGTCCGATCGCCTTGTTGATCTTCGGTGCGGCAGCGCGGCGTGGCTTCGCGGCGGGCGCCTTCGCGGCGTTGGGCGCCGCGCTCGCCGACCTCGTTTATGCGCTCGCGGCGTTTTCGATCGGGGCGCTGGTCCTGCCGCTGCTGTCCGCCCATGCGACGGCGGTACGCATCGTGTCCGCATCGCTCCTGGTGGCGCTTGGACTCGTGATGCTCTTGCGCCGTCCGGCTGCTGCGGCCCGGGCGGCAACGGCGCCCGCGCAGCGATCCTCAAGCCTGCTGCTGCCGGTCTTCCTGCTGACGCTGGTCAACCCGATGACGATCGTCGTATTCGCGGGGTTCGCGCCGCAGCTTCCGCTTGCGGGTTCCCTGCCGGTTGCGGCAGGGCTCGCAATCGCACTGTGCGCCGGCAGCCTAGCCGTTGCGCTCGGGGTCGCAGCAACAGGCGCGGCGTTCGGCGCGGCGCTACCGGGCGCCGGCTGGCAGCGGCTGATCAGCCTGCTCTCCGCCGCAGGAATCCTGGCGTTCGGACTCTACGGACTCGTCGACGCGCATGGGAGCCTCTGAGTTTCCCGCGCATGGGCGCGACAACGCCAGGAATGAGAATCGCCCGATCCCGATGGGTTTCGCGCGGACCTTGACGGGACTTCATTACTCGCCTCGTCGCGTCAAGGCGCGCGCGAAACGCGCTCCATGCGCGGGTAACTCAGAGGCTCCTAGGCTTCGAAGAAACCCATCTTGACGCCTGCAAGCGTCACGACGTCATTGTCGTGGAGCCTGCGGGCCTGCGGGCCGATCGGCTGGCCGTTCACCAGCGGGAAATCCCCAGGCTTGCTGCTTTCGACGTGGACGACGTAGTAACCGTCGGCGCGGCGGCTGATGGCAGCCACCTGCACGCCCGGGCGGCCGAGCGTGGTCAGCGTCTTTGCGAGTTCCAGTTCGCGGCCGGCAAACTGGCCAGAGAGCACCTGAAGCTTGGCGGGCCGCGAGGGTGCGCCTTTTTCCAGCGGCGCGGCGGCGCGGGCTTCGGGAGCCGGGGCCGCTGCGGCCGCGGGCGCCGGCGCGATCGAGTCCGCGGCGGCCTTGAGGCGCGCCTCGTTGACCTGGCCGGGCTGGATCACGAGCGTGCGCTCGAACTCGTCCTGTTCGGAACTCTCGACCTGGCTGTCTACGAAGCGCAGGTGATGGTGCCCGATCGTGATGACGTCGCCATGCGTCAGGGCGTGTTTCTTGATGAGCTTGCCGTTGACGTAGGTGCCGTTCGTGCTGTTGAGGTCCTCGAGGAAGGAATCGTTGAGGATGTTGATGATCAGGCCGTGATGACCGCTGACGGCCGCGTTGTCGATGCGGACGTCATTGTCCGGCAGGCGACCCACCGTATACCGTTCCTTGGTCATGTTGTATTCGGCCATGACCTGACCGTCCAGACTCAAGATAAGGCGCGCCATCGTCTCCCTCGCACTCAGTTATCCGAACCAGGCCAATATTCTGTCAAGTATGCCGCGCCGCGCGGGGAAAAGTTCGACCACCTGCGCCAACACCACCGAGATGTTGTCCCGGCCGCCACTATCATTGGCCAACTGGACCAATTGTCTGGCGACTGTATCAAGATTACCGCCGAAAGTACTGATTGTTAAGTGAATATCCTCGTCCTCGACCATGTCGGTGAGGCCGTCGGAGCACAGGACCAGCCAATCGCCGGGCTCGACCGGCAGCTCGTGCACCTCGACATCGACTGTCGCCTCGACCCCGAGCGCCCGCGTCACGTAGTTCTTGTTGGTCGCGCGCTGCGCCTCTTCGGCCGAATAAAAGCCGCGGTCAACCAGCTCCTGGAGCAGCGAATGGTCCATGGTCAGCTGCTCGAAACTGTCCTTGCGCAGGCGGTACATGCGCGAATCGCCAACGTGGGCGACCGTGAGGCGGTTGTCGTGCAGGAGCGCTGCGACCACCGTGGTGCCCATGCCTTCACACTGGGTCTGGGACTTCGAAGTCTGGTGGATGATCTTGTTGGCGCGGGCAATGGCATCCCGAAGGATGATGCTCGGGCGGTGCATGCCCGTTGCCTTGTCGTTTCCGACGAGCTCCTGTGCCAGGAACGCCTCGCGCACCAGATTCGTGATCGTCTTGACCGCGATCCCGCTCGCAACCTCGCCGGCGTTGTAGCCGCCCATGCCGTCCGCGAGCACGTACAAGCCGATATCGCCATCGAGGGCAATCGAGTCTTCGTTGTGCTCGCGAACCTTGCCGGTGTCCGTCAGACCCACGGCTTGCACACGGTTGCGGAGTGAGACGTAGCGGCCCATCAGCGCAGCGCCGGGTCGATTTCACGCGCGCAGTCGCGAAGCGCCTGGGCCATTTCGCTGCCGCTGCGATAGCGCAGCTCCGGGTCCTTTTCCAGCGCGCGATCGATGATGGCAGCGAGTGCAGCGGGCAGGTCGGGCCGCACGACGCGCAGCGGCGGGTGAGGTTCCGCGGATATCTTCTGCATCAGGCCCGGAATCGAGTCGGAACGAAACGGCAACATGCCCGTCAGCAGCTGGAAGAGCGTAACTCCCAGCGAAAACAGGTCGGACTGCGCGGTGACGGGCCGTGCATCGAGTTGTTCGGGCGCCATATAGGACGGCGAGCCGAGTATCACCCCCGTGCGCGTTGCGCGGCTGTTCTCGAGCCTCGCCACGCCGAAATCCATGACCCTCACGCGCCGGTTCTTCTGGTCGAAGACGATGTTCGCGGGCTTGATGTCGCGGTGGATGACGCCGCGCTGGTGGGCGAAGTAGAGCGCATCGGCGACGCGGGCGCACATCTCGCAAACAAGGCGCGGCGGCAGCATGCGGCCCTCGGTCGCGTGCGTGGCGAGGTTGACCCCCTCGACGTACTCCATCACGAGGTAAACCTGGCCCTCGTGCTCGCCGGCCTCACGGATCTCGACGATGTCCGGATGCGCGAGCGAGCCAGCCGCGTCGGCTTCGCGCAGCAGCCGAAGCTTGGCTTCGTCCAGCAGGTCATCCGGCCAGTCGTCGGCGAGGGACAGGAGCTTGAGGGCAATGATGCTGCCGTTACGCTCATCGACTGCGCGGTAGACCGTTGCGGTCGCCCCGCGGCCGAGTTGCTGTTGCAGACGGAAATGGTGGAACAACTGGCCTGGACGGAATGTCAGGCCGCGGGCGCGGTTGGGCGGCAACTGGCCCGCAGTCGACGGCTTTTCCGACACGGCGACCTCGAGCGGCTTGCCGAACCGGGGGCTCGAATCGCCCGCTTTCTTGCTTGACCCGCCGGACAAGCCTCGCAGCCATCCGCCGCGACTGGAATCGTCAGGCATGCGCGGTCCGATCCGTTACCACCGTGATTCGGAATCATAAACGGGCATTGCTCGCGCCGATACTGCCACGGGTCGAAATTTCAAAAGCTTATGGGTGAAACCGCGACTTGGGCCGCAATCCGCTCCGCCATTTTCGGCCGCGGGTCGCATGCTAGCATCGCCGCTTCCCGTTCCGGACCCCCGATGGCCAAACCTCGCACGGTGTTCGTCTGCTCATCCTGCGGCGCGGATGCGCCCCGCTGGAGCGGCCAATGCCCGGCCTGTGGTGAATGGAACACGCTCGCGCCGTTCGCCGAAGCGCGCATTCGCGGTGCCGCGCGAAACGATGCGCGGCGCAGCGAGCGACCGGAACCGATCGCGCGGCTCGTGACCGGGACGGAGGAGCGCCTGCCGACGGGATTCTCGGAATTCGACCGCGTGCTGGGCGGTGGCCTGGTGCCGGGTTCGGTGACGCTGATCGGCGGCGAACCGGGCATCGGCAAGTCGACGCTCCTGCTGCAATGCGCGGCTGCGCTCGCCCGCGAAAACGGCGTCCTGTATGCGACGGGAGAAGAATCCGTGCGCCAGGTCGCCGAGCGCGCGAGCCGTCTCGCCGTCGATCCCGGTGCCCTGACGGTCGTTGCGGAGACTGCCGTCGAGCGGATCCTGGAATTCGGCACCGGGATGGGCGCACGCGTCATCGTCATCGATTCGATCCAGACCATGTCGGTTGCGGGTCTCGAAGCGGCACCCGGCGCCGTGACGCAGCTTCGCGAATCCACCGCGAGCCTCGTCCGGTATGCGAAGGGCACCGGCGCCTCAGTGCTGCTGATCGGGCACGTGACGCGCGAGGGGGTGATCGCCGGCCCGCGAGTCCTCGAGCACATGGTCGACACCGTGCTCTATTTTGAAAGCGATTCGGGCAGCCGCTTCCGCGTCATCCGCGCAGTAAAGAACCGTTTCGGCGCGGTCAACGAGATCGGCGTATTCGCGATGGAGGAGCGCGGACTGAAGGAGGTCCGCAATCCGTCGGCGATTTTCCTGTCCCGGGGCAGCGATCCCGTCCCCGGTTCGGTCGTGACAGTGGCTCGGGAAGGCACGCGACAGATGCTGATCGAGGTGCAAGCCCTGGTCGATGCGAGCCAGATCTCGAATCCGCGCCGTGTCGCCGTCGGATTCGAGGCGAACCGGGTGGCGCTCCTGCTCGCCGTCCTGCACCGCCATGCGGGCGTCGCGCTGCATGCCCACGACGTGTTCGTGAATGTCGTCGGAGGCGTCCGGCTTGCCGAAACTGCGGCGGACCTTGCCGTGATCGCGGCCCTCTGTTCGAGCCTGAACGGCAGGGCGCTGCCGCAGGACCTCGTCGTATTCGGGGAAATCGGTTTGACCGGCGAAATCCGGCCGGTTCCCTACGGCGAGGAACGTTTGCGAGAAGCCGCAAAGCACGGTTTTCGCCGCGCCATCGTGCCGCGAGCCAACCTGCCGCGGCAGTTGCCCGAAGGACTCGAGATCGTCCCGGCCGCCAAGATTCCCGAGGCGCTGGCCGCCCTCGGCTGAACTCAGACTTCCCCGGGTTCCCGCGACAGGCGCGCGGTGCGCACCGCGTTGCCGGCAACCTGGAGCACTTCGATCGAGACCTGGCCGATCCGCAGCACAGCGCCCGGCTCGGGAATCGCTTCCAGCCGTTCGACGATCAGACCCGATAGCGTGCGCGGACCGTCCACCGGCAGGGACCATCCGAGCCGCCGGTTGATTTCGCGAAGACTGAGCGCTCCCGCCG
>CAYPQX010000005.1:0-10110 GCA_964412975.1 uncultured Steroidobacteraceae bacterium | reverse complement strand
CGGGGGAGCTCGGGAACTACGACGGCATCCTGTTCGGCACGCCGACCCGGTTCGGCAACATGTGCGCGCAGATGAGGAACTTCCTGGACCAGACCGGGCCGCTGTGGGCGAAGAACGCGCTACTCGGCAAGGTCGCGAGCGTATTCACCTGTACCCAAAGCCAGCACGGCGGCCAGGAGACCACGATCACGTCTTTCCATACGACGCTGCTGCATCACGGCATGATCATCGTAGGCATGCCGTACACGGCCCCAGGAATCACGACCATGAAGGAAGTTACCGGCGGCACGCCGTACGGGGCGAGCAGCATCACCGGTGCGGGCGATGAGATGCGCATGCCGAGCGCGCTCGAGCTCGGGATGTGCCGCTTCCAGGGCGAGCACGTCGCGCGCATCACGAAAGACCTCGTTGCGGGGCGCGCGGGCGGCAAGCGATGAGCACCGAAGGCGTCGCGGCAGCCGGAGCGGCGGCGGACGAGCGGGCGACACCGTTCCGTTTCTACGACAACCGCCAGAAATACCTGGCGTTCGTGAATACCTGCAACGAGAAATCCGTGGTCGCGCACCGGGCTGCGCTCGAGCTCAAGCACGTCCGTCCGACGCCGCCGGCATTGCGCATATTCGACGCTGGCATGGGCGATGCCACCGTGCTGTCGCGCACCATGCGCCACGCACACAGCCAGGGACCGACGGTGCCGATCATGATCGTCGCGAAGGAGATCAGCCTCGAAGACGTGCGCCTGGGCCTTGAGAAGATGCCGGACCGGTTCCTCGAGCATCCCGCGACCGTGCTCGTGATCACGAACATGAATTACGCGGAAGCTCCGCGGTTGATGCCGCGCGACATCCGCTCGGCCGCCGCACTGAACTGGCATGAGGTCCGGCTGAAGGGCCATACCTCGAACGAGTATTCCGAACAGATCGAGGAACTCGCGACAATGCTCGCCTTCGGCTGGCAGACAAAGCCGAGCCCGAAGACGGGGAACCCGGTCTACGTGCGTCCGTCGGTGCTTGTCGTCTATCGCGAAGACCACAAGTTCCTGCTCGACCGCGTGATTCCGAAGCCCGGCCAGACCTTCGAATCCTACGACCTCATTGTCGCCTCGCAGCCCTGGCGCGCGCGGATGTCGGCGAAGTTCAAGGCGGAGAGGGTGCTCGCGCCGCTGACGCGAAGCCTCGCTCCCAACGGGCGGCTGCTGGTCATCCAGTCGTATGGCCGGGATCCCGCGCTCGAGATCATCCAGAAGCTGTGGCCCGACGAGAATCCGTTCCAGGTGGATCGCCGCCAGTTGCTCGCGGCGCTCAAGGCCGAACTCGGCCGCGAGGCGAGCGAATTTTCGCTCACTGCGCCGGCGGACGACAAGGCGATCTTCCGTTACGAGATGCACACGCTGCCGAACGAGATCGGCGACCGGATCGGCACCTCGACGCTGTTCGCCGCGTGGAATGCCGCGATCTACGTCAACCAGATCGAGGACGAGCGGCTGGATGAAGTCGTGACGACAGGCGCCTATCTCGAAGCCACGCAGTCGGTCCTCCAGAAGCACGGGGGGCTGTGGTTCAACGACGAGACGTTTGTCGTGACGCGGCGGCAGAAGTAGTGGATCTCGAGCTTTCGACGGTAGCCATGGCCGCCCGTGCGGGCAGCGCCATGGAGACCGACCTCAAGGATCGCCTGATCGACTTCGTCGGGACGGCTTCGATCGAAGTGACGCCGCAGGACGGCGAAACCCTGTCGGCCCTCGCCGGCAAGCTGCCCGCCGGCGCGTCGGTCTACGTGACGCATACGCCGAATGCGACGATCGCAGACGTGGTGGAGATGGCCTGTGCCGTGGAAGGCCAGGGTTTCCGGGCTTTCCCGCATATCGTGGCGCGAAGGATCGAGGGCGAGAAGGCGCTCGCAGCCGCGCTTGGGCGGCTGCAGGACGCCGGCATCACGCGCGCGATGCTGGTCGCGGGCGATCTTTCGACGCCGGCGGGGGTCTTCACGAGCACGCTCGACATCCTCGACTCGGGGACGCTGGTCTCCGCGGGTATCAACTCGATTGGCGTCGCGGGACATCCTGAAGGACACAAGCGCATCGGCTCGACCCTGTTGTGGAAGTCGCTGCAGCAGAAGCAGGATTATGCCGAGCTGACCGGCGCCCGCGTCCACATCGTCAGCCAGTTCGGGTTCAATCCGGGCGCGCTGGTCGACTGGGAACGCCAGCTCACCGAGCACGGCATCGCGCTGCCGGTTCACGTCGGCATCGCGGGTCCTGCGTCGCTCAAGACGCTCATCCGGTTCGCGATGCTCTGCGGCATCGGCGCTTCGCTGAATGCCCTGATGACGAACCTGAGCGCCATCAATTCGGCGAAGCATATCGTCACCTCCGCCAACGAAATGCTCGTGCAGATCGTTCGCGAACGGGAAGGCGCTCTGGCGCGGCGGATTGTCCAGCCGCATTTCTTTTCGTTCGGCGGTGTCCTGCAGACAGTCCGGTGGCTCGAGGCCATCCGCGCCGGCCATTTCGACATCGAGGCGGGTTCCGCGATGCTCGCCGTTAATTCATAGGATCACCCGACGGGTCAGGGGCAACATGAGCGACAGCTATCTCTTCACTTCCGAATCGGTCGGCGAAGGTCATCCGGACAAGGTTGCGGACCAGATTTCGGATGCGGTGCTCGATGCCGTACTCGCGCAGGACCGTATGGCGCGCGTCGCGGCGGAAACGCTTTGCAGCACGGGACTCGTCGTGCTCGCAGGCGAGATCACTGCGAAGGCCGTGGTGGACTACCAGTCCGTCGCGCGCGAGGCGATCCGGCGCATCGGCTACGACAATACGGAGTACGGAATCGACTATCGCGGTTGCAGCGTGCTCGTGACCTATGACGAGCAGTCGCCGGACATCGCCCAGGGCGTGGATGAGGGTCGCGGCCTCGACCTGGAGCAGGGCGCCGGGGACCAGGGCCTGATGTTCGGCTACGCATGCGACGAAACACCCGGGCTCATGCCGCTGCCGATTCACCTGGCGCATCGCCTCGTCGAACGGCAGGCGGAACTGCGGCATTCCGGAAAACTCGCCTGGCTCCGCCCCGACGCGAAGTCGCAGGTGACCGTTCGATACATCGGCGACAAGGCGACGGAGATCGACACCGTCGTGCTCTCGACACGGCACGCGCCGGATGTCGACCACGAGACGTTATCGGAAGCCGTCATCGAGGAGGTCATCATGCCCGTCCTGCCGAAGAACCTCGTCTCGAAGAAGATCCGCTTCCTCGTGAATCCGACCGGGCGTTTCGTGGTCGGCGGGCCGAAGGGCGACTGCGGGCTCACCGGCCGCAAGATCATCGTCGACACTTACGGCGGCGCGGCACCGCACGGCGGCGGCGCGTTTTCGGGCAAGGACCCGTCGAAGGTCGACCGCTCAGCCGCCTATGCCGCGCGCTACGTGGCGAAGAACGTGGTTGCCGCCGGGCTGGCGCGCCGCTGCCTGGTTCAGGTTTCCTATGCGATCGGTGTCGCGCGCCCGACCAGCGTGATGCTGACGACTTACGGCACCGGCCAGGTCCCGGACGAGAAAATCGAGGAACTGGTCCTGCGCCATTTCGACTTACGGCCAAAGGGCATCGTGCAGATGCTCGACTTGTTGCGCCCGATCTATCGCAAGACGGCGGCCTACGGACATTTTGGCCGCGACGAGCCGGAATTCAGCTGGGAAAAGACGGACAAGGCCGCAGTGCTCGCCGCGGAGGCGGGCTTGCGGAGTCGCGCGACGGCCTGATAACGCCGCTGCCCGTGTCCGGGTACAGTTAAGGCGTGCCCGGACTCCTTTCCAAGCCGCAGCTGACCGGTTTCAGGCGCGACGGTTTCCTCGCCCTGCCGGATTTCGTCGATCCCGACACCTGCCTCCTGCTCCGCGAGCGCGCGATCGAGCTCGCGCGGCAGCATGTCCCGCCGCCGGGACAGGCGACGATCTTCACCGGCGACGGCAAGCCATTGCACGCGGGCGACGAGTACTTCCTGACGAGTGGCGAGGCGATCCGCTGTTTCTTCGAGAAGGACGCCTTCGATGCCGCTGGCCGGCTGCGTGCCGACGCTCATCTGTGCCTCAACAAGCTCGGCCACGCGATGCACGACCTGGATCCCTTCTTCGATGCCTTCAGCCGCACACCCGAGCTCGCCGCCGTCGCGGACGACATCGGCATGCGCGAGCCGCTGCTGCTGCAATCGATGTACATCTTCAAGCAGGCGCGCATCGGGGGAGAGGTCGCCTGCCACACGGATCACACCTATTTATGGACGGAACCGAGGAGCGTGGTCGGCTTCTGGTTCGCGATCGACGATGCGACGACTGAAAACGGGTGTATGTGGGCGCTGCCGGGCGGCCACCGGTTGCCGGTGAAGGGCCGCTCGAGACTCAATGCGTCGCGCACTGCGACGGTGATGGACGAACTGGACCGGGAACCGTATCCGACCGAGGGTCTCGTCCCGCTCGAGGCTAAACGTGGAACGCTCGTCCTGCTCGACGGTGCCTTGCCGCATCGGTCCGGATCGAACCAGAGCGACAAGCCGCGGCACGCCTATACGCTTCACGCGATCGACGGTACCGCGGCTTATCTGCCTGACAACTGGCTGCAGCGGCGGACGCTGCCGCTGCGCGGTTTCAGGGCGTGAGGTCGACCGGAACCTCCATCACGCTGTCGACCGGCAAGCCGTTCAGTGCGGCGGCCTCGCGTACGGCGTCTTCGCTTGGCCCTTCATAGACACAGAAGGTCTTGGTCTTGTCGGTATTGGCATAGGAATGCAGCCAGCGCACGCCGAGCGTCGCATTGTTCGCATTCACTTTTTCCTTGGTGGCCGCATCGAGGCCGTCGAGCGCTCCGGCCGGGAAGCTGCGCTCGATCAGGTAGCGGTGTACGGCGCCATCCGTGGCCGCCGTGCCGTCCGCGAGTGCGGGCAGGATAGACAGGGACGCCAGTAACGCAATCAATGCTTTCATCGTCGTCTCCAGGGTTTTGGGGGTGTGCGCGACCTATTCGGCAGTCGCGGGATCGATGACAGCGGTTACGCGAGAGATCTTGTTGGCCGGGAACCCGCCAAGCTCGGCATGCCGTTGCACGAGCGATTCGTCCGAAGCGTGATAGATGCAATAGATCTTGTCGGCGGTGACGAAACTCTGGACCCACTGCACGCTGGGCCCGAGGCTGCTCAATACGCCACAGGACTTTTGCGAGAGCTTCTTGAGGTCTGCGGGGCTCATCTTGCCCACGCCGGGTACTTCTCTTTCGATCACGAACTTCGGCATGACGTACTCCTCGGATGACCGGCCTGCGAGAACGCTGTCGTCGGGCGGCAGGTTCGCCTGGGCGACGGGTGCTGTCTTGAAACCCTGGTGAAAGTATTCTAAATGGTGGCTGATGGAGCTGATACACGTCGGGCCCTTCGAGCTTTACCCGACGGAGCGTCGGCTCTGCGCAGGGGGCCAGCCCGTCGACCTCGGGGCCCGCGCCTTCGACCTGTTGCTCGTCCTGGTCGAGAATCACGGGCGATTGGTCACCAAGGCGACGCTCCTGGATCGCGTCTGGCCGCGGCTGGTCGTCGACGAGAACAACCTGCCGGCGCAGATCGCGAGCCTGCGGCGCGTCCTCGGCGCGGGCGCGATCCGTACCGTTCCGCGATACGGTTATCGACTCGACCTCGAGGTATCGAGTTCGTCTGCCGACGGTACCCGGCAGCGGGAAAAGGAGGCGACCTTGCTCGCCGTGCCCCGCATCGCCTGGCCTGCACGACTCGGCGCGCTGATCGGGCGCGACGACGACTTGCGTGCGATCGAAGGTGCGCTCGAGCGTGCCCCGCTTGTCGTGATCGTGGGCGGCGCCGGCATCGGCAAGACGCGCCTTGCGCAGGAGATCCTTGTCCGCGAGTCGGAGAAGACGGGCAAGGCGGTTGCCTGGGTATCGCTGGAATCGGTGGAAGGTATCGAGCGGGTGCCGTCTGCGATCGCGCTCGCCCTCGGGCTTTCGCTGCCGGATGGCCAGGACGGCTTTGCGGCACTGGGCCAGGCGCTCGAGCAGCAACCACTCCTGCTCATTCTTGACGGCTTGGAGCATCTCGGCACGCCGTTCGCCACCGCCTTGGTCGGGCTTGTTTCGCAGACGCGCGGACTCTCCGTGCTGGTGACGAGCCAGGCGCCGCTCGGCATCATGGGGGAAACCGTCATTCGCCTGTCGGGACTTCCCCTCCCCGAATCCAGTGCAGCGCCGGCAGATGTGGCGGGCGCGGCGGCCGTTCTCTTTTTTGCGCGACGCGCGACCGAAGCAGATCGCCGATTCGAACTCTCCGAAGCGAACACGGTGCTGGTCGGCGAAATCTGCCGGCACCTGGATGGCAATCCGCTCGCGCTCGAGCTCGCGGCGGCGCGTGTTCCCGGACTTGGCCTTGCTGCACTGCTCGCGCGGCTCGATGACCGGTTTCGACTGCTGAAACAGGCCGGCCGTTCCACGGATTCGCGCCATGACGTTCTCCAGGCGGCGCTCGACTGGAGCTACGGCTTGCTGTCGCCGGCGGAACAGCGGGTCTTCAACCGGCTCGGAACGTTTGCGGGCAGTTTCGCGCTTGACACTGCCGCGCACTGCGTGGCGGATGTGACGCTCGACGTCTGCGAGGCTATCGACGTGATCGGGCGGCTGGTCGATCGATCCCTCGTGACGACGCTTCCGGCCGACCCGCCGCGTCACCGGCTGCTCGAGACTGCGCGTATTTACGCGCTCGACAGGCTGGCGGCGGAAGGAGAACTCGAACGGGCGCGTGCCCGCATGGCGGAGACCCTGCTGCGAGTTCTCGACACCGCATACGAGGAATACTGGTCGGTTGACGAGGCGGTCTGGCTCAACCAGTACGCGCCGGATCTCGACAATGTGCGAGCGGCACTCAACTGGGCCATGCAGCACGATCCTGCGCTGGGCGTCGCACTGTTTGGCTCCGCCTGGCCGCTCTTCGTCGAGACCGATCTGCATGCCGAAGGACGGGCGCAGTACGACCAGGCCGTTGCGCTCCTGGCCGACGCCATGCCGCGCGAACGCATCGGCCGATTCTGGGGAGCCATTGCCGCGTACGATTCGACCCGGCAATGCGACCGCGCGCGCTATGCGGCCGAACTCGCGGCGGATATGCATGCGACGACCGGAGATGCGCGTTCGTGCTATCACGCGTTGATGCAGCTCGCGCTGAACCGGCGAGACGACGCCGCAATGGCGCGCGCGACATTTGATACCGCACGACGACTGGAGGATCCTGCGTGGCCTGCGCGGCTCCTGGCCCACGGTGCGCTGACCGAAGCGGCACTCCTGACGGCGGGTGGCCGGTACGTTGAGGCGCGGGCCGCCTATCGCCGGGCTTTGGGTGTCGCGTTGGTCACAAGTGAGCGCCAGGCGCTCGCGGCGACTGTCAGCGTTGTCGAACTCGATATCGCCTGCGACGCAATCGCCTCGGCGCTGCAGCTCGCCCGGCCGCTCGCGATCAGCCTGCGACATTCGGGCCGCCGTGAAACGCGGTTCGAATTGCTCGTCCTGCTGTTTACAGCGCTCCTGATCGCGGGCGAGGTCGATGAAGCCCGTGCGACCGGGGCGGAACTCTACGAGCTCGCGATTCGGCTCGACCCGAGCAAGCTCTATACCGTCCTCCATGCGATGGCCTGTCTTGCTTGCCGGGACCGCAGGCACGAAGCCGCGTTGCGCATTGCCGCCTGCGCCGACGCGGCGTACGAAGCGCATGGCCAGTCGCGGCGCGGACCGGCGGCGGAACGCATGCGGGAACTGGTCGCGAAAGCCCTCGAGCGTGGGCGGAAGAATGCGGCCGCTGCAGGCGGCCGCGAGCCGCTCGACGAAACAGGGGCCTGCATGCTGGCCCTCGGCCTCAGGGCCTGATCAGCCTTTACCGCGGCCCGCGAGCAGGCGATCGGTTCAGCCGGGCGCCTCGGAGCTATGCCACCACTCGCGGAAGACGCGGCACTGTCCCGCCGTCGCGAATTCCGCCGAGAGCACACCCTCGATCCGCACCTTGAACTGGTCGGTCTGGCGGATGAAATCTGCGCGCCAGGTCGCGAAGCCGGCAGGACCCGACACGGCAAACACGTCGAAGGTGAACCGGACATCCCGCTGGTTGGAAACCGCCGCGTCCCAGGCCGTGGCGATCTCGGCGGGGCCTGCCTGCGGCGGAACGAGCGGTGTCCAGTGGTAGCGCGCATCGTCCGTGAACAGGCGGGCGGCCGCCGCGGCATCCCGGCCTTCCCAGGCAGACTGGTAGGCGCGGAGCCACAACGTGAACTGTTCGATCGTGGCAGCGTATGAATTCACGACGATTCCTTTGTGATAGTGACCGGCGATTCCGGCGCGATATTACGGGCTTCCGCTCTCAAGGGCGCGGGTGAGCCGCGAGCACCTCATCGACGATCGGCCCGATGCCGTGCCGGATTGGATCGCAGCAGGGCAGGGCAACGGTTTCTGCGACCTCTGCCACCGCATGCGCGGCCTCCTTCTCGTCGAGATGGGAGGTATTGAGACTGACGCCGGCGAAGCGGGCTCTTGGATTCGTCAGTCGTGCAGCGGCGAGATAGGCGTCAAAGCAGGCCTCGTAGGACGGGATCGCGAAGCCCTCGTAGTCCGCGATGCCGCTTCGCGCAAGATCGTGGCAGAGCACCATCGCGTCCGGCTGGCTTCCGTGGATGAGTCCGAGCGTCACGCCCGCGTACGCCGGGTGAAAAAGCGAGCCCTGGCCCTCGATGACGTCCCAATGCGAAGGGGCGGCATCCGGCGAAAGCCACTCGGCCGCGCCGGAGACGAAATCCGAGACGACGGAGTCGACCGCGACGCCGCGGCCGGAGATGAAGATGCCCGTCTGTCCCGTGGCGCGAAAATCGGCATCGATGCCGCGCGAACGCATTTCTTTCTCGATCGCGAGCGCCGTGGATTTCTTGCCGACTGCGCAGTCGGTGCCGACCGTCAGCACGCGCTTGCCACTCCGTTTCTTGCCGGTGCCCGGCAAGAATGCCTGGGCGGGCTGGCGCACTTCGATCAGGCGGCGGCCGACCGTTGTTGCGGTCGCGGCGATTTCCGGCACGCCGGCGAGCGGCTCGTGCAGGCCGGAGGCGACGTCGAGGCCAGCCTGCAAGGCTTCCACGATGGCCGCGATCCAGTGTGGCGCAATGAAGCCGCCGTCGTTTGCAATGCCGATGACCAGCGTGCGGATGCCACGGGCGGCCGCTTCCGCGGGCGCCAGGTCCGGCAAGCCGAGATCGACCCGGCAGCCCGGCAGGCGCAGTTGACCCGCGCAGAGCTCGGGCCGCCATTGACGGATGCCGGCGGCGGTCTTCGCGGTCGCGATATCCGGTGCGTCGCCGAGAAAAAGGAGATAAGGACTCTGGATCATGGTTCGCCGTTGCTTACGCTTAACAGTTTGAATGAAAATGAGATTCCTGTCTCACGGCCGGACCGAAATGCCACACGCCGCTGCCCGCATGTTGACCGCCATCCTGCTTGGCATGACGGGCCTCGCAAGCCATGCGTCAGACGCACCGGCCGATCGCGCGATTTCGGAGATCCTCGGCGGATTCGTAGAGCCAGGCGAACCCGGTTGCACGGTCGGCGTCACGCAGAATGGCGTGCTCAACCATGCGCTCGCCTTCGGGATGTCCGACATCGAGCGCGCGAAGCCGCTCGATACCCATTCGACGTTCGATCTCGCATCCGTTTCGAAACAATTCACAGCATTCGCGCTACTCCTGTTGCAGCAGCAAGGCAAGCTGTCGCTCGACGATCCACTCGTGAAGTACATGCCCGAATTGGCGGCGAGCGGGAAGGGTGTGACGCTCAGGCAGCTCGTGCATCACATGGGCGGGCTCCGCGACTACATCGGTCTCATCACCCTGCGCGGCAGGAGCAACGCCGACGGTTCGACCATCCACGAATCCGTGCAGGCACTCGCCCGGCAGACACGGCCGAATGCCGAGCCCGGGGTCGAATACGAGTACAGCAACACCGGTTACTTATTGCTTGGCGTCGTGATCGCCCGCGTGAGCGGACAGTCACTTGCGGAATTCTCCGAAGAGCAAATCTTCCGGCCGCTGGGCAT
>CAYPQX010000004.1:0-10588 GCA_964412975.1 uncultured Steroidobacteraceae bacterium | reverse complement strand
GCATGGCCGCGCTCACCTGGCTCGCCTGAGGTAGGCTGTCGCCCATGTCGACGCTTGTACCGATCATTCTCCTGACTGCAGCCTGCGGCGCCTTATCGGCCATCATCGCAGCCAGCTTCATGCTGCTGCCGGCGGCTACGCGCAACGTCGTGGTGCCACATCTCGTCAGCTTTGCGACCGGCGCGCTCCTCGGGGCCGCCTTGCTCGCGCTCCTGCCGCACGCGATCGAATCCGGCGCCGGCACCCACGGAATCGGCATCGCGCTCGCCGGCGGCATCATCGCGTTCTTCGTGCTCGAAAAGATGGTGCTCTGGCGTCACTGCCACGTGGATGCTTGCGAAGCGCACGGGCCTCAGGAACATCACCGCGCGCGCGCCTCGGCGACCCTGATCCTCTGGGGCGACGCCTTCCACAACATCCTCGACGGCGTGCTGATCGCGGCGGCCTTCATGACGAATCCGCATCTCGGTGTCGTCACGACGGTCGCGGTGTTCGCACACGAGATTCCGCAGGAAGTGGGCGACCTTGCGATCCTGCTGAACGGCGGCATGAGCCGTGCCCGCGCGCTCTTGCTCAATGTCGCGGTGAGCCTCGCCTCGGTCGCAGGTGCGATCGTCGCCTGGTACCTGATGGCGGAGGCGCTCTACGTGCTCCCCTATGCCCTTGCGATCGCAGCGGCGAGCTTTCTCTACGTTGCAGTGGCCGACCTCATCCCGGGCCTGCACCGTCGTGTCGACGCACGGACCTCGATCCAGCAGGTCGCGCTCATTGCGCTCGGCATCCTCGTGATCGGCCTGTCGCACGAGTTTGCGCACTGACGCACTGCTACTTCTGTCGCGCGGTCTACGGCGCCCGGGAACCCGGCTCGATCGCTCAGAAGAAAGGACATTCGCTCTCTCGCCGGTTCCCGGGCGCCTGGCCCGCGCGTCAGAAGTCGCGGCCGCCCGCGCGCGGACAAGCCCGCCGGGACACCCGAGCGAACGAATAAAGTTCCGGCTGAGAGAGCGAAGGGAGTCCCGGCGGGCGTGGTGCGGGCGCGGGCACGTAACTTCAGCTGTTGAGACGCAGCGCCTCGCGTAAACCGATGAGAACGAGCTCCGGGACGTGTGCGTCGAAGATGTTCTCTTCTTCGAAGAGGCGTGCGAAGCCGCCGGTGCCGACCAGTACGGTGGGCCGGTCGGCAAAGTATTGAGTTCGGACTTCCGCGCAGAGATGGCGGAGGATCGCAATGTTGCCGTGGTAAAGGCCGGCCTGGATGCTCTCGACCGTCGAGCGCCCGAGCAGCTCGGGCGGCTTCCTGATCTCGACCTTCGGCAGGCGCGCGGTCCTCGCGTCGAGGCTTTCCATCGCGAGCCGCAGGCCCGGCAGGATGACGCCCCCGAGATAATCGCGCTCGTCGGTCATGGCATCGATCGTCGTCGCCGTGCCGAAATCCACGATGATTGCGTTCTTGCCGGGAAAGAGCTTGGCCGCCGCGATCGCGCCGGCAATGCGGTCGCTGCCGACTTCGAGCGGGTTGCGGTAGCGGATATTGAGGCCCGTGCGCACGCCGGGCTCCAGGATGAAGGGGCGCAGGCCGAAGTACTTGACGCTTGCGTTCCGCACGGAGTGCACCATGTCGGGCACCACCGAGCAGATCGCGACCGCGGTGATGCTGCCCGGGTCGACATCGTTCTCGCGCAGGACCTGCCGGCAGAACAGGCCGATCTCGTCGGAGGTATTCTCGGCGCGCGTGGCATGCCGGAACTGGAGGCAGAGACGCTCATCGTCGAATACGCCGCCGAACATCTGGCTGTTGCCGATGTCGAGGACCAGGATCATCGGACATTCCTCTTGAGCTGTTCTTCGATCAGTCCCGCGAGCGCGATCGCAAGTTTCGCGCGGCCGACGTAACGCCGGACACGGGCGCTGCCGTTCTCATGAACGAAGAAGACGTGTTCGTCGCCTTCCGCCAGCGTCGAAACGTCGTTCTGGACCACGAAACGGGCACGGCTTCGCTTCAGCAATTCACGCGCGGCACGCGCCTGCGCCGCGGCGTCCGGATCGTGGGTCAGCTTGAAACCGACCAGCATCAGGTCGTGATCGCCGGCGTAACCCCGGATACGGTCGATGATCTTGTGGGTCGGCTGCAGCTGGACCGTCAGTTCCTGCCCGGACTCGATCTTGCCATCGGGAGGAGTGCCTGCGATCGCGAAGTCGCCGACGGCCGCCGCATGGACCACGGCGCCATAGTCGCTGTCCCGGAGCAGCCGGCGAATAATCGAGTCGAGCGATGAATGGTCCGTGAAGGCTTCGCGCCGGCCGACACGGATGGAGACGGCGGAATCCACGCCATGGACATGCGTGACGTCCAGGCCGCGCGCGACCAGCGCATCGCAGATCGCCGCTCCCGTACGGCCGCTGCTCAGGTTGGAAATGTATCGCACGCTGTCGATCGGTTCGCGCGTCGGGCCCGAGGTCACCAGCACTTTCATCGGGGCACCTCGAGGACCTTGAGCACGGCGTCCTCGATCTGTGCGACCTCGGCCAGGCGGCCCTCGCCGTGCTCGCCGCAGGCTAGGCGGCCGTCGCCGACGGGCAGGATGCGCGCGCCGAACCCGGCGAGCCGTTCGCGCGATGCGCGCGTTGCCGGGTGATCCCACATCGCGGCATTCATCGCAGGCGCGATCAGGTAAGGCTTGCTCGCGATCTCCCAGGCGAGGAAAAGCGCGCCAATTGCATCGTCCGCAAGCCCCGCCGCGATGCGATTCATCGAGTTCGCGGTGGCGGGGCAGAGGAGCGCGACGTCCGCCCAGCGCGCGAGGTGAATGTGGTCCATCGTCCGTCCGGGAGCGTACAGGTCCGCGAACGTCGGCCTGCCAGTCAGGCCCTCGAGTGTTGCGGCGCCGACGAAACGCAGTGCCCCCGGGCTGGCGACCGTCTGCACCGCGAAACCGCGCTTCACAAGTCGCGAGATCAGGTCGCAGGCCTTGTAGCAGGCGATCGAGCCCGTGAGCTGGAAAAGGATCCGGTGTTGGCGACTATCCGACATTGTCGATGAGCCTCACCTGGCCGAGCCGCACCGCCGCGAGCCGGCGGCCTCCGTGGTCGGCGACGTATTCCACGTCAAATCCCTCGCGCGCGAGTTCTTCCGCCGCTTCGGCGGACGGTCGGCGCGCCGCGACGCTCGCCGCAAGCACGCGATGCAGGGCAGGCGCGCGCCGGCGCTCGTCGGGGGTGAGCAGGCGGTTGCGCGAGCTCATCGCAAGGCCGTCGGGCTCGCGCACCAGCGGACAGGGCACGATCTCCGTGTCGAGAAAGAACGCCTCTGCCAGGCCCTTGACCAGTTGCAGCTGCTGGTAGTCCTTCTCGCCAAAGTAGGCGCGTTCCGGGCGCGTGAGCAGAAGGAACTTCAGCACGACCGTCAGCACGCCGTCGAAGTGCCCGGGACGGCCGGCGCCACAGAACTTGAGGCTGAGCTTGCCCTCGGACACGCGGTAACGGTAGTCGTCCGGATAGATCTCCCGCGCGCGCGGCACGAACACGAGATCGCAGCCGGCCCCGCGAAGCATGTCGAGATCCTGCTCGAGCGAGCGCGGATAGCGCGCGAGATCGCCCGGGTCATTGAACTGCGAGGGATTGACGAAGATGCTCGCCCAGGCGCGCGTATTTTCCTCGCGGGCCCGCCGCACGAGCGAAAGGTGCGCTTCGTGCAGGGCGCCCATCGTTGGCACGAATCCGGTGTCGCCCGCGCCGCGTGCGCTCCGCAGTGCGACGAGGTCCGCCACGCTTTCGACGACCTTCACGACTGGTAGCTCTCCGCCGCGGCCGGGAAGGCGCCTTGCTTCACGTCGCGATCGAAACGGTCCACGGCGTCCCGAACCTCGCTGAAGCCATCGAGGTAGGTGCGCAGGAACTTCGGCCGGTGGCCGTTGGAAAGTCCGAGCAGGTCCTGGAGCACGAGCACCTGCCCGTCGCAGTCGGCGCCCGCGCCGATGCCGATCGTCGGAATCGTGAGCGTGTGCGTGATCCGCGACGCGAGCGCGGCCGGGACACACTCGAGCACGAGCGCGAAGCAGCCCAGTTCCTCGAGCCGCCGGGACTCGGCGAAGATCCGCGCCGCATCGTCCTCGGTGCGTCCCTGCACGCGGAAGCCGGCGAGCGCATTGACGGATTGCGGCGTGAGGCCGAGATGGCCCATGACGGGCACGCCCGAGCCGACGATCGCCTCGATGACCGCTTCGTGCCCGGCGACGCCCTCGAGCTTCACCGCCTGGGCGCCGGCGCGCATCATCGCGGCGACCGCATCGAGTGCCGCGGGCACGCCCTTTCGGAACGAGAGGAAGGGCAGGTCGGCCACGATGAAGCGCGTGGGGGCGCCGCGGCGGACCGCGGCCGTGTGCATGGCCATGAGTTCGACGGTGGCCGCAAGGGTGTCCGCATGCCCGTGCATGACCATCGCTGCACTGTCGCCGACCAGCAGGCAGTCGACCGCGGATGCTTCCAGCACGCGCGCGAGGCTGGCGTCATAGCAGGTGACCATCGAAATCTTTCGTCCGGCGGCCTTGGCGGCCGCGAAGTCGATGACCGATTTCATACCCGTTCCCTCCCGGCGGCCGCGATGAACGCCTTGTAGACGTTCGCAAGCGGACTGCCTTGCAGCGCATCCAGGTGCGCCTGGATCGACTCGCTGTCGCCGCGCGCGACCGGCCCGGTCAGGGCGCCGTCGGTGGAAGCGAGCACGTTCTCGATGATGCGGCGGGGATAGCTCGCGAGCGCCTCGCGTGGCGCGCCGAACTGCGCCGCCATCGACGCGAAGAAATCCCGCCAGAGCACGGCCGTAAAGCCGCCCGCGAGTGCGCAGAGCGCGTGGTAATAGGCCTTGTCCTCGGTCTTGAGCGCGAAGCAGGGATTGGCAAGGCCTGGAAAAAGCGCCCTGAAATGTGCGACTGGATCGGGCCGGTCCGCGTCCACGAAGACCGGAATGTCGCGGTAGAACGCGGGCTCATAGAGCGTGGTGGCGAAACTCATCAGGGGATGCGCGCCCCAGGCGCCCTCGAACGTCCGCCCGCCGCAGAAATGGACGAATGTCCGATCGTCGAGTCCCGCGGCACGAAGCATCGCCATCACGGGTGCGATGGCGTCGTCCGAGACCGCAAGCAGGATGATGGGGCAATCCGCGAGGGCCGCCGTCGCTGTGAGCCCGGCGACACCGTTCGCGCGCGCAAGCCGGCGCGACCACAGCGTCCACGGGAGGCCGAGGCTTGTGAAGTAATGTCGCCAATGCCGCGAGAAGCGGCCGTCGCCCACGAAGCCGTAGGGCGATTGCCCGGTAACCGGGCGGCTGGCGGGTACCTGTCCCATGGATCAAGTCCCAAAACTCGTCTGTTGAACCGATCGACGGTCGCGGCCACCCGGGAGCGGTCCGCGCACGCCCACTTTAAACATTTCCGTCGCCCGTGCAAAAAGCGGGTAAATTCACGGTGTTACAGCTTGAATCGGCCGTAATCGGTCCCCATGACCGGGGCAGGCAGAATCGGGGGCTCCCGGATGCGCATGGATCGGCTGACATCGAAATTCCAGCTTGCGCTCGCGGACGCGCAGTCGCTCGCCGTGGGCCGCGACCACCAGTTCATCGAGCCGGCACACCTGATGCTCGCGCTCGTCGACCAGCAGGGCGGCACGGTACGCCCGCTGCTGGACCGTGCAGGCGTTAACGTCAACCTCCTGCGTTCGCAGCTGCAGAAGCAGCTCGACCGCATCGCGAGCGTCGAAGGCACGCACGGCGAGGTGCACCTGTCCAATGACCTCGACCGCCTGCTGAATGTCACCGACAAGCTTGCGCAGAAGCGCGGCGACCAGTACATCTCGAGCGAACTCTTCGCGCTCGCCGCGGTCGACGATCGCGGTGCGCTCGGGACGATCCTGAAGGACACCGGCGCGGTCAAGGGCGCGATCGACAAGGCGATCGGCGATCTGCGCGGAGGCGAGAAGATCGACGACCCGAACGCCGAGGAGCAGCGCGGCGCGCTCGAGAAATTCACGCTCGACCTGACCGAACGCGCGACGGCCGGCAAGCTCGATCCGGTAATCGGCCGCGACGACGAGATCCGCCGCACGATCCAGGTGCTGCAGCGGCGCACCAAGAACAACCCGGTGCTGATCGGCGAGCCCGGCGTCGGCAAGACTGCGATCGTCGAAGGACTCGCTCAACGCATCATCAACGGCGAAGTGCCGGAAGGCCTCAAGAACAAGCGCATTCTCGCGCTCGACATGGGCGCGCTGATCGCCGGCACGAAGTTCCGCGGCGAGTTCGAGGAGCGCCTCAAGGGCGTATTGAACGACCTTGCGAAGCAGGAAGGGCAGGTAATCCTCTTCATCGACGAGTTGCACACGATGGTCGGCGCCGGAAAGGCCGAGGGCTCGATGGACGCCGGCAACATGCTGAAGCCCGCGCTCGCGCGCGGCGAACTGCACTGCGTTGGCGCGACCACGCTCGACGAGTACCGCAAGTACGTGGAGAAGGACGCCGCTCTCGAGCGGCGCTTCCAGAAGGTGCTGGTGGACGAACCTTCGGTCGAGGACACGATCGCGATCCTGCGCGGCCTGAAGGAGCGCTACGAGGTTCATCACAAGGTCGAGATCTCGGATCCCGCGATCGTCGCGGCGGCCACGCTTTCGCACCGCTACATCAGCGATCGCCAGCTCCCCGACAAGGCGATCGACCTCGTGGACGAGGCCGCCTCGCGCATCCGCATGGAGATGGATTCGAAGCCGGAGTCGCTCGACCGGCTCGACCGCCGCATCATCCAGCTCAAGATCGAGCGCGAAGCGCTCAAGAAAGAGGCCGATGAGGCCTCCAAGAAGCGACTCGATCAGCTGCAGGAATCGCTAACCGACCTTGAGAAGCAGTACGCTGATCTCGAGGAAATCTGGAAAGCGGAGAAAGCGACCGCCACCGGTGCCGCGCACATCAAGGAAGAACTCGAGCGCGCGAAGATGGAACTCGAGACCGCGCGGCGCGCAAGCGACCTTGCGCGCATGTCGGAACTCCAGTACGGCAAGATTCCCGAGCTGGAGAAGCGGCTCGCCGCCGCGCACGCGGCGGAAGCCAAGGCGCCGCAACTGGTGCGCAATAAGGTCGGCGAGGAGGAGATTGCGGAAGTCGTGTCCAAGTGGACTGGCATCCCGGTC
The DNA here is from genome assembly GCA_964412975.1 of uncultured Steroidobacteraceae bacterium. Classification (GTDB taxonomy): domain Bacteria; phylum Pseudomonadota; class Gammaproteobacteria; order Steroidobacterales; family Steroidobacteraceae; genus SCUD01. Next base: position 3,415 of record CAYPQX010000004.1, on the reverse strand, counting down.
TCCAAGATGCTGGAAGGCGAGCGCGACAAGCTGCTGAAGATGGAGCAGTCGATCGCGCAGCGCGTCGTCGGCCAGCAGGAGGCCGTACGCACGGTGTCGGATGCGATCCGCCGTTCGCGCGCAGGACTCGCCGACCCGAACCGGCCGAATGGTTCCTTCCTGTTCCTCGGCCCGACCGGCGTCGGCAAGACCGAGCTCTGCAAGGCGCTTGCCGAATTCCTGTTCGATACGGAGGAAGCGCTGATCCGCATCGACATGTCCGAGTTCATGGAAAAGCATTCGGTCGCGCGGCTGATCGGTGCTCCGCCGGGCTATGTCGGATATGAGGAAGGCGGCTACCTGACCGAGGCTGTGCGCCGCCGACCTTACTCCGTGATCCTGCTCGACGAGATCGAAAAGGCGCACACCGACGTCTTCAACGTGCTGCTCCAGGTGCTGGATGACGGCCGCCTGACCGATGGTCACGGCCGCACGGTCGACTTCCGCAACACCGTTGTCATCATGACTTCGAATCTCGGTTCGCAGGTGATCCAGGAGATGGCGGGGGAGGAGAACTACGATCAGATGAAGCGCGCGGTGCTCGAGATCGTCGGGCAGCATTTCCGGCCGGAGTTCATCAATCGCATCGACGACATCGTCGTGTTCCATCCGCTCGCGCGCGAGCACATCCGGAAGATCGTCGAGATCCAGACCGGCTACCTCCGCCACCGCCTTGCCGAGCGCGACATCCGGATCGAGCTCGACACGAAGGCCCTGGATCTGCTGGGCGAGGCGGGCTTCGATCCGGTCTACGGGGCGAGGCCGCTCAAGCGCGCGATCCAGCAGCAGCTCGAGAATCCACTGGCGCAGCGCATCCTCGCGGGCGAATTCATGCCGGGCGACAAGATCAAGGTCGCGGCGAAGGACGGCGCGCTGGTTATGCGAAAATAGGCGGAATCCGGTTACAGGTCCGCCGATGCCTTTCTACGAATACCAGTGCTCCGCCTGCGGGCATCACCACGAGGAACTCCAGAAGATCAATGCGCGGCCGCTCCGCAAGTGCCCGGCCTGTGGCCGAGCGACGCTTCGCCGTCTCGTTTCGGCACCCGTCTTCCGCCTGAAGGGGGGCGGCTGGTACGAGACCGACTTCAAGGCCGACAAGGAGGGAAAGCGCAATATCGCGGGAGACAAGGATTCGCCCGCCGATAAGCCCAAGGAAGACAAGACCGAAGCCAAGCCGGCGGAGACGATGTCCACGGCCGAGACGCCGGCGAAACCCGCGGCAGAGGACAAGAAGTCGAAACCGGCGGTCGCGAAACCCGCTTCCACACGCGCACGCCGCCGCCGGCGAACGGCGCGGCGCTAGCCTGCGGTTGCCACGGCCGTCGCTGCGCACGTAACATCGCCCGCTTTGTCCATGCGCACACACTACTGCGGCGAAATCGGTGAATCCCTGGCGGGCCGCACGGTCGAGGCAGCCGGTTGGGTGCATCGTCGGCGCGATCACGGCGGCGTGATCTTCGTCGACCTGCGCGACCGCTCGGGCCTGCTGCAGGTCGTGTTCGATCCCGACACGCCGGCCGCATTCCAGGTCGCCGAGCACCTCGGTCGCGAGTTCTGCATCCAGGTGCAGGGCAAGGTGCGTCCGCGGCCGGAAGGCACGGTCAACCCGCACCTTCCCTCGGGTAAGATCGAGTTGCTGGCGCAGAAACTCGTCGTGCTGAATCCATCGGCCACGCCGCCTTTCGCGCTCGACGAGGAAGTGGGGGAAGAGCTCCGGCTCAAGTACCGCTACATCGACCTGCGCCGCGATGTGATGCAGGAGCGGATCCGCCGCCGCCATGCGATCACGCGCGCGATGCGTGAATACCTCGACGGCCACGAGTTCGTGGACATCGAGACGCCGATGCTGACGAAGGCGACGCCCGAAGGCGCGCGCGACTACCTCGTACCCTCGCGCACGCATCCCGGCAAGTTCTTCGCATTGCCGCAGTCGCCGCAGATCTTCAAGCAACTCCTCATGATGAGCGGCTTCGACCGCTACTACCAGATCGTGCGCTGCTTCCGCGACGAGGACCTGCGCGCCGACCGCCAGCCCGAGTTCACCCAGCTCGACATCGAGACCTCGTTCCTGGAGCAGAACCAGGTGATGGCGTTGATGGAAGGACTCATCCGCCACGTGTTCTCGCGCGTCCTCAAGATCCAGCTGCCGGATCCGTTCCCGCGGCTTAAATATGACGACGCGATGCGCCGCTACGGCTCCGACAAGCCGGATCTCCGCGTGCCGCTCGAGTTCACCGACGTCGCGGATCTCGTGCGGGACTGCGAGTTCAAGGTGTTCGCGACGCCCGCCGCCGACCCGGACGGTCGCGTCGCCGCGCTTCGCGTTCCGCGGGGCGCGGAGCTCTCGCGCAAGCAGATCGACGAGTACACCGCATTCGTCGGCCGTCATGGCGCCAGGGGTCTCGCCTATATAAAGGTGAACGATTCCGGCCGCGGCCGCGAGGGCCTGCAATCGCCGATCCTCAAGTTCCTGCCGGACGCCGCGGTCGCGGGCATTCTCGAGCGCACCCGGGCAGAGTCGGGGGACCTGATTTTCTTCGGCGCCGACAAGGCCAAGGTCGTTAACGACGCGCTCGGCGCGCTCCGGCTCCAGCTCGGGCGCGATCTCGGGCTTGGGGAAGAGGGCTGGAAGCCGCTCTGGGTGGTGGAGTTCCCGATGTTCGAATGGGACGGCGAGTCGAAGCGCTGGATGGCCATGCACCATCCATTCACGTCGCCTGCGGACCCCGACGCCGCGGTGCTTACCGCCGACCCGAAGAATGCGCTCGCCCGCGCCTATGACATGGTGCTGAACGGCTCCGAAATCGGCGGCGGCTCGATCCGCATCCATCGCGAGGACATGCAGTGCGCGGTGTTCGACCTGCTCGGCATTTCGCGCGAACAGGCGACGCTCAAGTTCGGTTTCCTGCTCGAGGCGCTGCGTTACGGCGCGCCGCCGCACGGCGGCATCGCCTTCGGCCTCGACCGGCTCGCGATGCTGATGTCGGGCGCCGACAGCATCCGCGACGTGATCGCCTTCCCGAAGACGCAGTCGGCCTGGGATCCGCTGACCGATGCGCCGTCGGAAGCCGACGAAGCGCAGCTCGCCGAGCTGCACCTCCGTGTCAGGAAACCGCCGCCGCCGGCGGGCTGAACGCTGGCCACCCAGCCGACGCCCATTGTCGTCGTCCACGGCATGTGGATGAACGGGCTCGAATCCTTCCTGTTGCGCGACCGGCTGGCGAACGCCGGATTCGCGCCATCCGTGTTCCGGTATCCCTCCATGCACGCGACGCTCGCCGAAGTGACGGCGGCGCTCGCCGATCGCCTGCGCTCATTCGATGGCGGCGTGCATGTGGTCGCGCACAGCCTCGGCGGCCTGGTTGTGCTCGAG
>CAYPQX010000003.1:0-52642 GCA_964412975.1 uncultured Steroidobacteraceae bacterium | reverse complement strand
GCGTCAAGTCGCTGTGCGGGTTTCCGGACGTGCTGAAGCAGATGGACGAGAATCTCGACTGGACCCGGGATCTCGGTGATGCCTTCCTGGCCCAGAAGACGGAATTGATGGACACGGTCCAGCGCATGCGCGGCAAGGCCTATGACGCCGGCCAGCTGAAGACTACCGAACAGCAGGTCGTGACGCAGCAGCCGGACAAGATCATCGTGGTCGAGCCCGCCGACCCCGAGGTCATCTACGTTCCGACATATTCGCCGACGGTGGTCTACGGAGGGTGGTCCTACCCGTCTTATTACTACCCGCCGATGTATTACCCGCCGCCGTACGGCTACGGCGCGATGGCATTCACTGTAGGCGTGGTCTGGGGCGCGGCGATCTGGGGCGGAGCTAACTGGGGTTGGGGCCACAGTGATGTCGATATCGACATCAACCGGCAGAACAACTTCAATCGCAACACGAACATCGACGGCGGCAGGAACAAGATGAATAACAAGGCTGGGGGCAAGCAGTCCTGGCAGCACGATGCCTCGCACCGCGGCAGCGTCAACTACCGCGACAGCAAGGCCGCGCAGCAGTACGGGGCGCAGGCAGGGACAAACCGCGTCTCGCGCGACCAGGCGCGCGGCTACGACCGCGCGGGCACAAGCGACAGGTCGGCGGGTGGCCAGCGCGGGCCCACAGCTACCACCCGCGACGCGACAGCCTCTTCTCGCGACACGAGTGCGTCTTCCCGCGGCAGCGGCGGCAGCGGCGCATATAGCGGTTCGCGCAATTCAGGCATGGATCGTTCTGCGAGCAGCCGCGGCGGCATGAGCCGCGGCGGCGGCATGAGTCGCGGTGGTGGCGGACGGCGGCGCTAAGGATCAGGGACAAAGAAGATGAATACGGCTAATCAGCTGCGCAGTTTCTGCCTGCCGCTCACCGTGGTCGCAGTCCTGGCCACGCTGACGGCCTGCTCACCCGCGCCGCCCGGAACTTTCTCAACTCCAGCAGAGGCCGTTCGGGCACTCGGGGATCTTGTGGGTTCGGGCGATTCCAAGAAAGCCGAAGAGATGTTCGGCGCCGATGGAGTCGATTTGCTGAAATCAGGCGATGAAGTTGCCGACAAAGAGGACGCATTGCGTGTGAAAGCAATGATTCTCGAGAAGGTCGCATTCGAGGATCTTGACGAGACGACCAAGGCTGCCGTGATCGGGAACGAGGAATGGTGGTTCCCGCTGCCATTGGTCCTGGAGAAGGGCCGTTGGCGTTTTGACGTTGTCGCCGGCCGCGAGGAGTTGCTGAATCGGCGCATCGGACGGAATGAACTGAACGCGCTTGCGAGCCTTCACGCCTACGTGGATGCGCAGCGCGAGTACTTTGCTCAGGGCTTTAGCGGCAAGCCGCCGGCCTACGCGCGCCGCTTCCGGAGCAGCGAAGGCAAGCACGACGGCCTCTACTGGCCGGTCGCGGAGGACGAGGAGGAAAGTCCGCTCGGGCCACTCTACGCCGAGGCAGCAAGCGAACAAATGCAGGACGCCGAACCTCAGCCCTTCCATGGCTACTATTTCCGCATCCTCGAAGGCCAGGGCAAGAACGCACCCGGCGGCGAGCGCAGCTATCTGGACATGAAGGGCCGGATGACGCGGGGCTTCGCAGCTATTGGCTGGCCTGCGAAATACGGCAACTCAGGTGTCATGACTTTCCAGATCAACCAGCAGGGCATCATCTTCCAGAAAGATCTTGGAGACGAGACAGATGCGGCGGTTGCGGCCATCAGCGTTTACGATCCTGATGAGAGCTGGCACCCGACCCGCGACTGAGCGTAACGGCTTGTAGCGGCTGACGCCGCGGCCCTTAATACTGGATAAGGTCCGATTCATGAATATCGGCAAATACCGGTTGCCCACCTGGAGCATGGCGTTCCTGTTCATGACGATTGCGGGTTGCGGTGACAAATCGGAACCGCCGTCGTCAACCACTCCTCCTGCCGCGACGCCCGCGCAGTCCGCGCCCGCCTCGCCTGAAGTGGCCGACGGAACCCTCACGATCGACATCGCAAAGCTACAGAAGCCGTGGACCGGCGATCTGGACGGGATGGTCGAGCGCCGCCTCATCCGCGTCCTGACTGTCAACAGCAGAACGATCTATTTCGTCGACAGGGGCGTATTGCGCGGCACCGCCGTCGAATACGCCCGGTTGTTCGAGGAGGAGTTCAACAAGAAGCTGGCCGCTGAAAAGAAGCTCAAGAACAAGAACCTGAAAGTGCGAATCGTATTCATTCCCGTGCAGCGCGATGAGTTGTTTCCGGCGCTGGTCGCCGGCAAGGGCGACATCGCTGCTGCCAGCCTGACGATCACCCCGGAGCGCCGAAAGCTGGTCGACTTCACGACGGCCGGCATGAGCAACGTGAGCCAGGTCGTGGTGACCGGTCCTGAATCACCGAGTATCACCAGCCTGGATGATCTCTCCGGCAAGTCTGTTTTTGTTCGCAAGTCATCGAGTTATTACGAAAACCTGGTTGCACTCAACAAGCAATTTGCGGCCGCAAAGAGGCCGTTGGTGAAACTCAAGGAAGCCCCGGAAACACTGGAGGACGAGGATCTGCTCGAGATGCTCGACGCGGGCCTCATCCCGCTTATCGTCGTCGACAAGCCGATCGCAGCTTTCTGGAAACAGATCTTTCCGCGGATCACCGTGCACGAAGATGTTGCAATCGACACCGACGGCGAGATCGCCTGGGCCATCCGCAAGAACAGCCCTCAGCTGAAGGCGAGGCTGGACGATTTTGCCCGACGCAACAAGGCGGGGACTTCCATCGGCAACCAGCTTCTGACGCGTTACCTGAAAGACCTCAAGTACGTGAAGAACGCGGCTTCCGAGGAGGAGCGCAAGAAGTTCCTGGCCCTCATCGATTATTTCAAGAAGTACGGCGACCAGTACGACGTGGATTGGTTGCTGATGGGGGCGCAGGCCTACCAGGAATCGCAACTCAATCAAAATGCCAAGAGCTCAGTGGGGGCGATCGGGATCATGCAGTTGATGCCCGCCACGGCCAAGGAGATGAATGTTGGCGACGTCACCAAGATCGAAGCCAACATCCACGCGGGCATCAAGTACATGCGCTACATGATGGACCAGTACTACGAGAAGGAACCGATGACGGACCTGAACAAGGCCTTGTTCGCGTTCGCCTCGTACAACGCGGGTCCCGCGCGTGTCAGAAAACTCCGGGCCGAGACCGCCGAGCGCGGGCTCGATCCCAATGTCTGGTTTCACAATGTGGAGTATGTGGCGGCCGAAAGGGTCGGCCAGGAAACGGTGACTTACGTCAGCAACATTTACAAGTACTACATCGCCTACCGGCTCGTGATGGAAGCGCAGGCTGCCAAAAAGGAAGATCTGGAGAAGGTCAAGGGTGACGCCAAATGAGAATCGTAAAGCCTGGAGCGTGGCTCGCGTTGGCGGTGCTCGTCGCGGGTTGCACCCACATGGGTCCTGGCACCGTGGCAGTCGATCGTTTCGATTACAGCTCGGCGATCGCCGATTCCTGGAAGCAGCAGACGCTGCTGAACATCGTCAAGTTGCGCTACATGGACCTGCCGGTGTTCGTGGATGTGGCATCTATCGTTGCCGGCTATTCGCTGCAGACCGGGGTGACGGTCGGCGGCGTCGTATCGAGCAGCGGCGCAGTACAGGGCAACTATGGATCGCTGGGTGGACAGGCCATCTACACCGACCGGCCCACCATTACCTACGTGCCGATGACGGGTGAGAAATTCCTGCGCGGACTGATCACGCCGATCGATCCCAAGAACATCTTCTTCATGCTCCAGTCGGGCTATGCGGCAGACTTCATCCTCGGCCTGACCGTCGAGTCGCTCAACGGGGTGCGCAATCGTTCGACCTTTGGCGGCGTGGTGCGGGAGGCGGACCCGGAGTTCGCGCGGGCGCTGACGCTGATGCGCGAGGTACAAACCGCCGGCGCGGTGGGGATGCGCGTGGAGGAAGACAAGGCCAGGGGTTCGACCGGCGTGCTGTTCTTCCGGCGGGAGGACATCACCCCGGAAATCGCGGAAAAATCGGCTGAGATCCGGCGACTACTGCGGATGCCCATTGACCAGCAGAGATTCACCCTGACCTACGGGCCAGGCCGCGGCGCGGAGGGCGAACTGGCCGTGAACAGCCGCTCGATGCTCCAGATCATGAGCGCCTTTGCAAGTTACCTGGACGTGCCCGAGGCGCACCGTCAGGACCACAGTGCGATCGCCACCTACGAAAACGATGCAAGCGAAAACCACGCGCAGAGAGTACGGATTCAGAGTGGAAGGGAAAAGCCGGCGACTTCATTTGCGGCCGTGCAGTACCGCGACCACTGGTACTGGGTCGATAACTCGGATTGGCAGACGAAGCGCGCGATGACCGCGATCATGTTCTTCTTTACGCTGGCGGATACAGGGACCAACGACAAGCTGCCGCTAATCACAATTCCGGCGCAGTAGCCGCGCGATGGAAGATTCATTGTCGTGACAAGAAGTCTTCTGATCGTCATGGCGGTGCTCGAGGCGGCAACGGGCGTCGCGTTGCTGATATTGCCCGTATTCGTGGTTTCGCTGCTGCTCGGCGCGTCTCTCGACACGGCCGGCGGGCTTGCTGTCGCGCGCATAGCCGGGGCGGCATTGCTGTCGCTTGGGCTCACTTGCTGGCTCACACGCCATGATGGAAAAACCGGACCGGGCCGGGGCGTGGTCGTGGCAATGCTGGCTTATAACGTGATGGTGATCGCGGTTCTGGCACATGCAGGTCTTGGTCTGGGTATGAGCGGCATCGGCCTCTGGCCGGCTGCCGCAGCGCATATGGCGCTTGCAGCCTGGTGCCTTGCGAGTCTGCGATCGCGGAATTGAAATGACCCGCCGGCGACGAAAACGGAAAAACGCGACCCGCAGCCCCTCGGAGCCGTCAACACCAGCCGAAGCCAGCGTAACCGCGCGTGCTGGCGGGCCCAGTCGACGATGGATCTGGTTAGCTTGCGCCGTGTTGGCCATTGCGGTGGCGGCGTGGGTCAGCCTGCGAGGCGGACCTTGGAACGAAGCGGATCCCGATCAGTTGAGCGACGCGATACCGCCGCACTATGCCGGACGCGCCGTATGCGCGGACTGCCATGCAGAACAGCAGGCTGCCTGGATGGGCTCGCACCACGACCTCGCGATGCAGGAAGCCACCGACAAGACCGTTCTCGGAAACTTTGACGGCGCGCGCTTCGATTACGCGGGGGTGACGACGGAATTCTTCCGGCGCGACGGGAAGTTCATGGTGCGCACGGATGGCGCGGATGGAAAGCTCGCCGACTTCACGATTCGTTACGCCTTCGGGGTGGAGCCGCTCCAGCAATACCTCATCGAACTGCCGGGTGGACGCCTGCAGGCGCTGTCCATCGCCTGGGACGCGCGGCCGGCGGAGCAGGGCGGCCAGCGCTGGTACCACCTGTATCCGGATGAATCGATCGGCCATGAGGACGAGTTGCACTGGACCGGGCCGCAGCAGAACTGGAACTACATGTGCGCGGAGTGTCATTCGACCAATCTCGAGCGCAAGTACGATGCCGCCAGTCGAAGCTACGCGACGAGCTGGTCGGAGATCGACGTGTCCTGCGAAGCCTGTCACGGGCCCGGCTCGAGGCACGTGGACTGGGCGCAAAACCGCGATCCCTCGCGTGATGGCGATGCCGGCGACACGGGCCTTGTCGTGCGCTTTGAGGAGCGCCGCGGTGTTTCCTGGAACACCGACGCAGCGAGCGGGAAGCCGGTTCGCAGCACCCCGCGAACGTCGAATCGTGAGCTCGACACCTGCGCGCGCTGCCATTCCCGGCGCGGCCAGATCTGGGGCGAGTACCTGCCGGGTCGCCCGATCGGCGACACCCATCGCGTCGCGCTGCTCGATTCAGGGCTCTACTATCCGGACGGCCAGATTCGTGACGAGGTGTACGAGCACGGATCGTTCCTGCAGAGCCGCATGCACCAGGCGGGCGTCACCTGCAGCGACTGTCATGAGCCCCATAGCCAGAAACTGCGGGTGCCCGGCGGCGCGGTCTGCCTGACCTGCCATGAGGCGCCGAAGTACACGAGCACCGAGCATCACCATCATCAGGCGGAGTCTTCGGGCGCCGAGTGCCTGGCATGTCACATGCCCGGGCGCGATTACATGGTGATCGACAATCGCAGTGATCACAGCCTGCGCATCCCGCGGCCGGATCTGGCGGAGGCCACCGGAAACCCGGACGCCTGTACCGGCTGCCATCGCGATCGCAAACCGGCGTGGGCAGCTGCGAAGCTGCGCGAGTGGTCCGGATCGACGCCTGTCGGGCTGCAGCGCTACGCGGAAATCCTGCACGATGGCGACATCCGTGCTGCGGGTGCAGGCGAGCGCCTGCTTGCGCTGGCGCGGGATGGCACTCAGCCGGGCATCGCCCGGGCGAGCGCGCTGCAACGCCTGGATCAAATCCGGAGACCCGCCGAGCTGGATGCATTGAGATTGCTGCTCCGCGACGGCGACCCGCTCGTGCGTCGGGCTGCAGTCTCGGCGCATCAGAGCCTGCCGCCTGAGATGCTGGATGGCCTCCTGTCGGCACTGGATGATCCACAGCGGGACATCAGGCTCGAAGCCGTGCCATTGATTGCCGCCATTCCCGCCGGGCAGCTGAATGCAGGCCAGATTTCAGCACGCGATCGGGGCATCGAGGAATACGAAGCCTCGCAACGGGTCAACGCCGACCGGGCGGAATCGCACGTCAACCTGGGCCTCCTCTGGGCAACGCTGGGAAGACATGCCGAGGCCCAGGCAGCCTATGAAGAGGCCCTGTCGATCGATCCGAAATTCGTGCCGGCGGCGGTGAACCTCGCGGACCTTCACCGGACGCTTGGGCGGGAATCGGATGCGGAGTCGGTATTGACGCGCGCGATTGAATCGAATGTGCAGGCGGCGGCATTGCATCATGCGTTGGGCCTGCTGATGGTGCGCACCGGCAGGTCGCCGGAAGCGCTGGGCGAACTCAAGCTCGCCGCCGAGCTCGCCCCTGAATCGAGCCGATACGCTTATGTGTACGCGGTGGCGCTGGAAAGCAGCGGCAGGCGACGCGATGCGATTCGGGTCCTGCGCTCGGCGCTGTCTACGCAGCCCAATGATCGCGACCTGCTCTGGGCGCTCGCGAGCTGGCAACTGGACAGCGGAGCCCGCGCGCAGGCGCTAGAGGCCGCACAGCGGCTGGCATTGCTCGAGCCGGGTGATCCGAATGTTCGCGCATTGCTCGAGCGCGCGAACACACGGGAATGATCGGGCCGCTTAGCCGTCTTCGACCGGATTACTTGACGGTGTAACCCCGGGCTTCGAGACAGGCCGTCATCCCGCGCTTGAACGATGCCGCGAGCTCTTGCTGCGCGACCTTGGCCTGCTCCGTGCTGGCCTGAGCCTGCGCCTGGGACTGCTGTTCTTGCTGCGCCTTGGCCTGGCGGGCTTGTCGGCCGCCTGCCAGCACGCCAACCGTTGCGCCGACTGCCGCGCCCTTGCCCGCGTCGTTATCCGCAACCTCGCCGATGACTGCACCCGCCGCGGCACCCCTGACGGCACCCTTGGCGCGCTGGCCACCTTGTGCCGGCTGCGCAGGCGCAGCTGCCTGGGCCGGTGCCGGCGGTGGCGGCGGCGACATGGGATCGTAGCCGGATTCCTGTTTCGCCCAGTTGTAGCACTCGCCTTCATCGAGTGTCTGCTTCTCGGCCGTCTGGCCCTTGGCGGGGTAGGCAAAAATCCCAGCCGAGGCGGCAAGACTCTTGCCCGGGGGCGGAGGACTCTGTGCAGCTGCCAGTGCCACGACGCCACTTGCGCATACACCTGCTACCCATCGAACGGTCGATTTCAGCGGATACATTGGAAGGCCTCTATTCATGAATTTCTTGCAGAACCGCCGGCACCCGTGAGTTTACGGTAATGAGAAACCACCGTTGTAAGGAGTTCTACGCAGGGCTCAGGCCCTCAGGTCCGGGCGCCTGACGCCCTCATAATGTCGGCGTGAAAGTCAGGACCCTGCCGTCGGGAAGGGAATTCCAGGCGCGTGGCGACGAGCCCGTGCTTGGGGCTGCACTGCGGCAGCACCTCAACCTGCCGCACAGCTGCAAGGGCGGCTCCTGTGGAACTTGCCGCGTGAGGCTCATTTCAGGCCGCATCGCCTATCCGTACGGCAGGCCACCCGGCATCAGTGCCGCGGAGGAGACCGCGGGCCACGCGCTGATCTGCCAGGCGCGCGCGCTCGAGGACCTGGTCATCGAGATCCGCGAAGTCCGATTTGTCACCGACGTCGAAATCAAGAGCCTGCCCAGCCGCATCGAGAAAATGCGCCGCCTTGCACCGGATGTGATGGGCGTCTGGCTGCGGCTTCCCGCGGTTGAGTCCTTCACCTGGCAATGCGGGCAGTATCTGGATGTCATGCTGCCCGGCGAGCGCCGCCGCAGTTTTTCGCTTGCAAACCCGCCGCACGACTCTGCACTCCTGGAACTTCATGTGCGACGCGCGCCGGGAGGCGCATTCAGCGAGCAGGTCTTTACGACGCTGCGGGAGGGTTCGCTCCTGCGCATCGAAGGCCCGCTCGGCCAGTTCATCTATCGTCCGGGCGAACGACCCCTGTTGCTGGTCGGCGGCGGCACCGGTTATGCGCCGATCAAGGCGATGATCCACCAGGTACTGGAAACCGATACCCGGCGTGAAGTAACGCTTTTCTGGGGAGCGCGCACGGCGGCGGATCTCTATGAGGACGCCTGGTTGCGCGAACTTGACGGAAGACACGCGAACTTCCGCTATATCTCCGTGCTGTCGAACCAGACGGCGATGGGGCTCCACGAATCCGGCCTGGTCCACGAGGCGGTCATGCGACACGCCCCGGGGCTCGCTGAATCAGACATTTACGCAGCCGGCCCGCCCGCGATGATCGACGCGGTGCGCGCGGCGCTTCCGACGCAAGGCGCCGACCCCGAGCGGATCTACTTCGATTCCTTCGATTACGCGCCTGCGTAGCAACTATCGGAACAGGGCATCGTCCAGGATCGAGCCCTTGCCGACCGGCCGGCTGAGCTGAATCCAGATGCTCCAGTCCTCGGGGGCGACACCCGCTCCCAATGTGAATGTACCGAACATCGTCGGGCCCGCAAGGTATGCGGAAGCGCCGTATGTCTCATCGTCTTCGACGGGATCCACCCGGTCGTAGAGTCCGGCGAATTGCAGGCCAAAGCCACCGTAAATCGCCTGGTTCTTGACCGGCACGAGATCCTTGAGGCGCCAGAGGAAACTGGCCTGCGCGAGCCAGTAATCGCGCACCCGTAACTCATCGTATGAGAATGCCGGAAGCGTCCGCGGTCCGCCCAGTGCGAACGCGCGATCGCCGGGTAAGTCGTCGCCAAGGTCGATGCCGCCCGCAAGACTGAGCCACATGACGTTCTTGCCAAAGGGCAGCGCCGTGCGGAATCCCGCCTCGACAGTCTCCCAATTGCGATCGGACCCCAGCGAGTCGTCGATCATCTTGTACTCCACCGCCGCGGCAATGCCACTGGTGGCGAAAGACGGAGCGTCCCTGGAATCGTATCTCGCGGAAATCATGAGTCCGGCATCCACGAATTGGTCCAAGGGCAGCGCCGGAGCTCCGGTTTCAACCTTGCTCTCGCGCTCGGCTGCCACGTATCCGAACCGCAGTTGCGCGGACCGTGAGATGTTCCATCCGAGATCCACGCGCCCGCCGTAGTCGGTGAAAAGATACTTGGCGACCTTGTCGCCGTCGATGTAGAGATCCTCTACCGAGCGGCTGGCGAAGAGGCCGGGTTCGACAAAGAAATGCTGCGGGACGTCGAATGGCTGGTACAGGCTCGTCGAAATCATCGATTCATAACCGAGCTGCAGGTTGTTGCGCCACTGCGCGCCCCTCTCGTTCAGCCAGTTGCGCACATGCTGAATACCCAGCACGAACTTGAGATCCCCGCCGCCGTCCGCGAAAATGCCCAAGCTGGGCCGCAGGACGTTCGGCCCGATGGACACTTCCTGTGGCAGCCAGACGAGCGTGGCGTCGTCGGCAGTGCCTTCCAGCCGGTAACCGACCGATTCCAGGTCTTTCAGCGCCGCCATGCGGCCGGCGTCCTCGCTGATGGCATTGATGTCGGCGTCCTGGCCGGGACGAATGGTTGAGATTGTCTCGAGGTAATCGGGGTTGACGTGGTCAAGTCCCTCGAAACGTATTTGGGCAACCTTCGCCTCGATTTCCTGGGGCGTATTGATCTTCTGCCGCCACGCCGTGTATTCCGAATTCCCCACGGACAGCGCGGCCAGGCGGTCTGCGACCGCGCGCGCCGCTGCCACACCCAGTGGAATTGTCTCCGGCGTGCGGTCGAAGTCGGACGTCGTAATGTCTCCCATCGGCACATCGATGCGAATATCCTGCTCGGTGAGCGACTGCAGCTGGATCTTTTCGTTGACCTCGAACATGACATCCATGCTGCGCGAAAGGAGCTGAGTCGCCTGCACCAGTCTTTCTGCCGTGGCCGGCGGCTCGACCAGATTGACGACGATGACGATTTCGGCGCAGGTGTTGCGCGCAACGTCGACCGGGATGTTCCGGACCATCCCGCCGTCCGAGAGAATGTAGCCGTCTCCCACGACGGGGGAGAAGGCTCCGGGGATGGCCATGCTGGCCCGCATTGCGTTCGCCAGGTCGCCGTGATCGAGGACGACCATGTCGCCGGTGATCATGTCGGTCGCCACGGCCCGGTAGGGTATGGGCAACTTGTCGAAATCGGCGACGAGCCGCGAGCGGGCCACATAGGACCGCAACAGGTCATCGATGGCGGCCGAATTGGCGAGCCCGGAAGCAGTCACTACTTCGCCGTCGCGGAGTCCCAGTTCAAGCGTCGTGTTGGCTGCGGTGGCCAGCCGTTTTTGCTCGATAGGCTCCAGGGGCCGACGCCCCTTGCCACCAACGACTGCCTCCCAGTCGATTCCGTTGATGAACTTCTCGATTTCCGTCGCAGACTGACCTGATGCATAACCGCCACCGACCAGTGCGCCCATGCTGGTTCCGGCGATGCAATCGATCGGCACGCGGAGTTCCTCGAGGACCTTCAGCACCCCGACATGCGCTCCGCCCTTGGCCCCGCCCCCGGCCAGCACGAGACCGATTCGTGGCCGATGGCCAGGCCCGGTGGTGGTAACGCCTTCCGCCGGTTCGGCACCGGCGCCGAGCGGCAGAGCAGACAGGGCGCAAACGGCGGGCGCGACGAGTTTGAACACGTTGCGACCATAGACTCGGGGCATCGAAAATTCTCCTGGACTGGGACTTCAGACAGTAAGCGTCGCGCAATACCGTCGAGCGGGGCGGGATTCTACAGCGAGTCGACAGCTGCAGCCCGCCAGCGAATCAGTGCGCCCGTAAGCGCAGCGTCGTCGGGGGAGTCGGCGAGCACGATCGGCGAGCCGAGGCCGAGACGGGCAGCGGCTTCCGCGACGCGGCGCGAACCCGTCACGAGCGCGGTCGAATCCATCAGTTCGCGGGAGCGCGGTGTGACGATGCCTACGAGCGCCTCAAGCAGCTCCACGCTCGTCGCCGCATAGGCGCGAATTCCGCCCTGGCGCCACAGCTGCTCGATTTCACCCTGCAGTTCGGCCGATGGCCGTGCAGGTTCGCGCGTGTAGACCTCTGCGTACTGCACGCGCGCGCCGCGCTCGGTCAGCACTTCAGAGAGCAGCTCGCGACCGCCCGAGCCGCGGACGATCAGCACGCGCTGGCCGCTCAGCTGCGCAAGCTGCGGCATGGCGAGCAGGGATTCGCTGTCTGAGCCTTCGGCCGGCATCAGGGACACGCGATAGCCGGCCGCATTGAGCGCGGCGGCCGTTGCCTGGCCGACGGCCGCGACCGGCGCGTCGCGCCGCTGGTCGAGAAAGTCCGCTCCAAATCGAGCCGCATTCGCGCTGACGAAAATCACAAGATCGTAGCGGTCGGCGGGCCCGATGGCCGCGCGAACCGCGGCGCGATCCGGCCGCGGCTTGATCACGAGTGCGGGGTAGCGGATGGCGGCGCCGCCCTCGGCCTCAATCAGCTGGCACAGGTGATAAGCCTGGTGCTCCGGGCGCGTCACGAGCACGCCGATACCCTTGAGCCGGGTCATTTCAAGAGCTCCCCGGCACCGGCGTCGAGAAGACGGCTTGCAAGTGCGGCACCGAGCCTCACCGCATCGGTCACGGGGCCGGAAATGTCGTCGGCGAAGATCATCCGTCCATCCGGTGATCCAACGAGGCCCCGCAGGCTCAGTATTTCGCCGTCAATCGTGGCGTGCGCGGCAATCGGCGACTGGCAGCCTCCGCCGAGCCGCGCGGAAAACGCGCGCTCGGCTTCGAGCTGCGTGCGCGAGGCGGCATGTTCCAGCGGGCGGATCAGCGCGAGAATATCGTCGCGGCCGGTGGCACATTCGATGCCGATGACGCCTTGCCCGACAGCGGGCAACATCTGTTGCGACGAGAGGAGTGCGCGAACCCGAGTCTTGAGGCCGAGGCGCTCGAGGCCCGCCGCGGCGAGGATGGTTGCGTCGCAGTCGCCCGCCTCCAGTTTTCGAAGCCGCGTCTCGACGTTGCCGCGCAGGATGACAATCTCGAGGTCAGGCCGGGCATGCAGAAGCTGACACTGCCGCCTGAGGCTCGAGGTGCCGACCCGTGCGCCTCGCGGCAGTGCGGCGAGGGAATCATGGCTGGGAGAGACGAAGGCATCGCGGGGATCACCCCGCTCGAGCGCGGCCCCGATCACGAACCGCGGCGGCAGCTCGCTCGGCATGTCCTTCATCGAGTGCACCGCGATGTCCGCCTGGCCCTCCTGCAGCGCGTTCTCGAGTTCCTTGATGAAGAGGCCCTTGCCGCCCTCGGCCGCGAGGCTCCGGTCCTGAATCCGGTCGCCCGCGGTGACGATCGGTACGAGGCTGACGACGAGGCCGTCATGGGCCACCGCCAGGCGCGCGGCGACGTGCTCGGCCTGCCAAATCGCAAGCCGGCTCCGTCGTGTCGCGATGCGGACCTGCCGGGACATCGGGTCATTTTGCCATGCAGCGTCAAAGAGCTAGGATTCGTCCCATGAACCGCCCCATTGCGACCCTGATTCTCCTTTTCTGCGGCCCTGGCATGGCATTTGCCGACGACACCGCGCGCGCCTCGATCGGCAGCTCGGAGCTGATCGCGGGCGGCGAAGCCGTGCTGGACGAGCCCGTTCATGGCAACGCATTCGCCGCCGGCGGGCGCGTCGAAGTCCGCGAAAGGATCGAAAAGAGCGCTTTCGTCAGCGGTGGCGACGTCACGGTCGCAGGCTCAATCGGCCGGAACCTCTTTGCTTCGGGCGGCGACCTCCGCCTCGAGGGCGAGGTCGAGGGCAAGGCCCGCGTGGCGGGCGGCACGCTTCGCATGTCGCCCGCTGCCCGAATCGGCGGCGATGCCACATTCGCCGGCGGAATCATCGACATTGACGGTGCGATCGGCGGAAGACTCCGCGCCTATGGCGAAAGGATCGTCATCAACGGCAGCGTCGGCGGGGATGTGGAACTCGCCGGCGAGAACATTCGTCTGGGGCCGGATGCGCGCATCGGGGGGCAGGTCGTCTACCGGAGCCGCGACGACATCGCCGTGGATCCCGCTGCGCAGGTGGCCGGTGGAATCAGGAAATCCACGAGGGACCGCGATTGGCTCCACAAGGTCGGGCGCGGCGCGACGATCGCAGGCGGCATCACGATTTCGCTCGGCATGCTGCTCCTGGGCGCCGTCCTCGTTCTTGGCATGCCGCGCTTCAGCCGGGAAGCGGCAGCCTCGATCCGCCGCAAGCCCTGGCAGGCACTCGGCCTCGGATGCGTGATGCTGATCGGCGTGCCGATCACGATCGCGATCTTCATCGTGACGCTGGTCGGAATTCCGCTCGCCCTGCTGCTCGCATTCGCCTACGTCACGCTGCTGATGCTCGGCTTCCTGATCGCCGCGATCTTCGTCGGCGATCAGGCGCTCGAGCGCATCGATGCGGCAAAGCTCGGTTCCGTCTGGTGGCGTGCGTTGTTCCTGCTGCTCGCGGTCGTCGTAATCGCGGTCGTGAGGCAGATTCCGGTCATCGGAGCGATCGCGTGGTGGCTCCTGTTCCTGGCGGGCATCGGCGCATTCACCATGCGCAGCTGGCAAGGGTTCCGGCGCGAGGCCGACGGCGTCAGCCGCTGAAGATCGTCCAGATTGCGGCGATGATCAGGAGCAGCAGCACGCTCAGCGCCACGTCGCCACGGCGCGCCATGCGCCCACGCGCCTGCTCGGCGGGGCTCGTCGGCTCTAGAGTCGCGATGGTCAGATTCTGCAGCCGCGCCTGATCGGGCGGGGCGGTGGCCAGGCTCACGACGATCAAGGCGACGACCGAAATCGCGAACAGCAGTACGGCGAAATGGAGGAAGTTGATTTCGGCCAGCATTGCCGCAGGACCCCAGGCAATCGGGGCGTTCAGCTCGAGGAACAACCGGCCGAAGCCGAGCACGAAGCCGAGTGCAAGCGCCGCGATGGCCCCCTTGGCATTGGCGCGCGGCCATAGGAGTCCCACGAGGAACACGGCGGCGATCGGCGGCGAAATGTACGCCTGCACGCTCTGAAGATACGTGTAGATCTGACCCGAAATGAGCTGCATGAAGGGTATCCACGCCAATCCGAGCAACACAAGGACGACAGTCGCGACCTGTCCGGTCATGACGAGCTGGCGCTGCGATGCCTGGGGCTTCCATCGCTTGTAGAGATCCATGGTCACCAGCGTCGCGCTGGAATTGAACACCGACGAGAGCGAGCTCATCAGTGCTGCGAGCAGGCCCGCGATGAGGATGCCGCGCATACCCGCCGGCAGCAGCTGGGCCGCGAGGGCCGGCAGCGCCTGGTCGGGTCGTTCCATGTGCAGCTGGCCGCTTTGCGCAAGCGCGTAAGCAATGATTCCCGGCAATACGAACAGGAACAAGGGCGTTTGCTTTAGAAAACCGGCAAAGATGGCGCCGCGGCGAGCCTGGACCTGATCCCGGGCGGCGAGCACGCGTTGCACGATGAACTGGTCCGTGCACCAGTACCAGACCCCGAGGATCGGCGCGCCAAAGAGGATGCCGGTCCACGGAAAGTCCGGATGTGACGACGGCTGCCAGAGGTCGAATCGCTCGCGGCCGACGGTCGCGACCAGCGCGTCCCAGCCGCCGATCGCGTTGAGGCCAAGGACGGTCACAACGATCGCGCCGAGCAGCAGCACGAACATCTGCATCGCATCCGTATACAATACTGCCCGCAAGCCGCCGAACAGCGTATAGACGCCGGTAGCCAGCACGACGATGGTGGCGCCGGTCCAGAAGTTGATGCCCATCAGGGCCTCGAACACGATTCCACCCGCCGCAATGGTCACCGATATTTTCGTCAGCACGTAACTAACGACCGATACGATCGCGAGATACATGCGCGGTCCGGAGGAGTAGCGGCGCTCGAGGAATTCCGGCATCGTGAACACGCCGCTGCGCAGGTAGAACGGCACGAAGAACCATCCGAGTAGCAGCAGCACGAGTCCCGCTATGATCTCGAACTGCGCGACGGCGATACCGGATGCAGCCCCTGTGCCGGCGAGTCCGACTAGGTGCTCTGCGCCGATGTTCGACGCGAATAGCGACGCTCCCACGACGAACCAGCCGGTGTTGCGTCCTGCCAGGAAGAAACCGTCGGCACTCTCGGTGGACCTGCCGCGCCGCGTCGCGACGATCGCCACGACGAAAACCAGCACGAAGTACAGCACTACGACGACCCAGTCGAGTGTGGTCATTGCATCGTTCCTTCTGCAAACGCCGCCGGCTCGCGCGCGTGCACTTCCGGATAGAGCGCTAGCAATCGCCGCAAGACGCCGTTGGTCCAGCCGAAGCCGTCCTGGAGCGGGTACTCGCCGCCTCTCGCTGCGGCATCGCCGCTCACGTCGTACTTCTCGACAAGCTTGCCGCTCGCCGCGTAATACTCCAGGTTGTCG
Organism: uncultured Steroidobacteraceae bacterium; assembly: GCA_964412975.1. Classification (GTDB taxonomy): domain Bacteria; phylum Pseudomonadota; class Gammaproteobacteria; order Steroidobacterales; family Steroidobacteraceae; genus SCUD01. The sequence continues at coordinate 36,597 of CAYPQX010000003.1, read as the reverse complement.
CGGATCCAGCGATGCGCAATTCTCCGCGCGAGCGATCGGTGGCCGTAGCGGTTGAGGCCATCAATGGCGATCCACTGCAACGGCGCCCAGCCGTTCGGCGCATCCCACTGCTGGCCCGTCGAGAGCGTCGTCGTCGCGAGGCCGTCCGGCTCAAGCAGCTCGCGCTCGATTACCTTAGAGACGTCATCTGCCTGCGCGGCCGTAGCGACACCGGCGAATAGCGGGTAGAGCGTTGCCGCGGTGACATGGCCGCTGCGGCGCCCATCGCGCCAGGCATAGTCTTCGAACACGCCTGATCGCGGATTCCACAGATAGCGGTGAATAGCGCGGCGCCGTTCAAGGGCGCGCGCGGTGAACTGGGCCGCTTCCGCCGGCCGAGCATTGGCGCGATAGGCGCGCGCGAGGGTTTGTTCCAGCGAGTACAGGAGGCTGTTCAGGTCAATCGGAAGCAGCTCGACTGTGCGGATCGTCGCCAGATTGCGCCCGTCGCCGAACCAGCGCGAGCTGAAGTCCCAGCCGCTCTCGGCCGCAGCGCGCAGGTTCCGGTACACCTCCGCCGGCGGCCGATTGGAGGTCCGCGCGGTTTCGACGTCCTCACGCCAGGACTCCTCGCGCGGCGTCTCCCGGTCGTCCCAGTACCGATTGAGCAGAGTGCCGTCTTGCAATCGCACGATTCTCCGGTGGGCTTTCCCGGGATCGAGCGTGGCCTCGCCGTCCATCCAGAAGTCGTACTCACGGCGGAGCTGCGGCAGAAACCTGCCATAGACGTCGCTGCCTTCACGCGCGGCGGCGAGCTCCACCATGGACGAGAAGAACGGCGGCTGCGAGCGGCTCAGGTAGTAGCTGCGGTTGCCGTTCGGCACGTGCCCGTAGCGGTCGATGAGCCAGGCGAAGTTCTTCACCATGTCGACGGCGAGGTCGTGACGGCCGCTTTCCTCGAGCCCGAGCATCGTGAAATAGGAATCCCAATAATAGATCTCGCGGAATCGCCCGCCTGGCACGACATATCGGTATGGCAGCGGCAGGAGCGACGAGCCTTGTGCCGGCTCGTCCGGTGCCCGCTCGAGAACGGGCCACAATGCGTCAATGTGCGCCTCGACATCCCGCCCGGCGCTCGATTCGAATCTACGTTCGGGAGACTCGGGCGGCGTGAAGCGGGACGTTACGAACGACCGCAGGTCGAAGCCCGGGTCGTCGCGCATCGCCTCGTATTCCTTCAGGATCTGCGCAGGCTCGTTGTGCGGCAGCGCGTCGACGAACGTCTTGCCGTCCTCGTAAACGCGCTCGAGCTGGACCCGCTCGAAGAGGCCGGGGTAGAGCTCCGCCGGCGTCCGCGGTGCGACGCCGTCGCTGGCCGATGCGACGGCCGCGAGCGCGCCGAGCAGTAGGCCGGCTGCAGCGCGCACGCGGTGGAGCCCGCTCCGGGGCTCCTTAGAAGTCGTAACCGACGCTGAACATCACCGACCGCCCGAATATCGGCCGGCCGTTCGGCGCCGCGGGATTGCGCGGGTCTCCCTCGGTGATGCCGTCCGAATCGGTCACGTTGTCCCCATGCACTTGGAAAAACAGGCCACCGGCCGAACGGACTATGACGCCGGCGTCGATCTTCTCGTAGCTTTCGAGCGGCACGGTATTCGCGTTGTCGCCGAACCGGTCGTCGACGAAAGTCGCGCCGACATAGATCGTGGTCTCGAAATCACCCGTCTCGAATGAATATGAGGGCGACAGGCGCAGCTGCCAGTCGGGCTGGCGGAGCACCTTGTTGCCGATGTCGGTCGCCGTTGTCGAGTCGGTGATCTCCGTCTCCTGGATCGTGCCAATTAACGAAACGATGAGGGCGCCGAAATTCAAGGACCCGTCGAGCTCGATGCCGTAGGCCTCGGTCGTGAACGCCGTGGGCGGCAGGACGCCGCCGACCGTGGACGAGAACGCATCGTTCTCGTTGTAGAACGCCGTTCCGTAGAGCTGGAACGGCCCGGTGTTGTACTTGACACCGGCTTCGAACTGCTTCACCTCGTCGACCGTGTTCCGGTTCTCGCGGATGTCGTCGAAGTGCGGGAACAGGAAACCTTCCGTGTAGCGAGCGAACACGCCAAGCTCGTCCGTGAAGTCGAAGTTGAGCGCCGCCGTATACGCGGTCTCGTCGCCGTTCAGGTGCGTCGACTGATCGAGCGCGCCGTCCGCGAAGCCAGGCCCCGTGTCGAGCACGTAGTCGATCGTCAGCTCTTCATAGCGGATGCCGAGATCGAGGCGGAGCCGGTCCGTCATTTGCCAGGAATCCGCCAGGTAGATCGCCTCCGCGTTCGCGTCGCCCGCCGACTGGAGGCCGAACAGGAATCCCGCGTCGCCGCCGGCGGCTGCGATGTCGGCCGGCGTAGTCGTCGGGTCGAGCGGCAGACCGTTCGCCACGTTGTGCACCGGGATCGGGTTTCCGAGCAGCCAGAAATCATCCGAAGACCAGCTCGCGCGGTAGTAGCCGAGCGTGACATCGTGGCTTTCGGCGAAGACTCTATTCAGACTCAAGTCATTGATGATCGCCTTGAGGTCCTTCTGCACTACCCAGTGACCGTAGGTCTGAACGAACTCGCCGTCCGCGAGCGGCACGCCGCCGATCGTCACAGGAGCCTGGGTCGTCAGGGCGGTCGCCGCCCTGACCGCCCCGGCCGTCACGGGGCTGCCCGAGGGCACGAAGCCGTAGGTGTCCGCGTCGCCGTCCATGAAGGTGAACTGGTCGCGTATCGTGAAGCCATTGCCCAGGTCGAACTCCGCGCTGCCGCCCGAGACGAGGCCGTCCCAGCCGCGGCCGCTCGAGAAATCGAAGATCTCCGTGTTGCCGGCCGCATTCGTCTGGATTTCCCGGAAACGCGTCGCATTGCCGAGTTGCGCGAAGTTGCCTTCGTCGTTGCCGGTAAAAAGCGCCTGCGGAAGGATCCACTGGCCATGGTCGTCGGTGACCCGTGCAAAGAGATTCAGCTTGCCGTTGTCGAAGAGCTTGGTCAGGTTGGCGGTGAACTGGTTGCCTTCCTCGGCGGTAAACTGCGGATCACGGATGCCCGCGGAGGACTGGATGTAACCCCCGATCATGTAAAAGAGGTCGTCGGAAATCGGGCCGGATAGATAGGCGTCGAGCCGCTGCAAGTCGTAACTGGAAGTCGAATACTTGACACGACCCTCGGTCTCTTCGCTTCCTTCGCGCAGGTTGAAGTTGACGGTCAGTCCCGGCTCGCCCTTGCCGAAGACGGCATTCGGTCCGCCGCGCAGTCCCTCGACGGAAGCGATCGTCTCATCGATCCGGAAGATCGAGCTCTGCTCGAAGAACGACAGCATCTCGGTGCCGTAAAGCGGGGAGCCGTTGATGGCGAGGGTCACGAATGGCGCGTCGCCGCCACCCGGCAGGCCGCGGACGTCAATGTTCGCGCCCGCGATGCCGCCTGAACTCTCGACCCAGACGCCCGGGATCGACTTGAAGAGATCGGCCGTGCTTTGCGGTGCAATACGCTCGAGATCCTCCGACTGAATCGTCGTGATCGCGAAACTGGCATCCTGCCGCGCGATGCCGGCGCCGCCGGCTGTGCCTGTGACGACAATTTCTTCCAGTTCCGTCTGAGCAGGTGCGGCATCCTGCGCGATTGCGACCGCAGAAAGCAGCACCGAGACACCGATCGCGCCCTGACCGGAACGCCTGAGTGCGCGCGAGCAGTGAACATGAATGGGTCGCGGTTCCATGGTTCCCCCTTGTTCTTGGTGGAGTGCTTTGGTGTTGGGCAGTCGGGTGTAGGCCTGGCCTCGAACCTCGCGGAGCCATCGAAATGATGACAGCGCTGTCTTCTGTAGCACTTTCGATTTTCTCTGTCAATCAAGCGCAACGATCCCAGTGTAATCATTTTGTCGACACACAGGCGGATACGCGCACGCCTGGAATCCATTGTCGGACAAGTGGATCTGGGTTCCCAGGCGAGACAGCGCTATCATCTTCGCGCGTTGTCGGTCTCTGGATCGCATGCCGGCCACGGGGATGTTATGGGCAAATCCGGACAAGGTATGACTCGCGCCCGGTCGCGCAAAATGCGGGCGTCGACGATCCACGATGTCGCCGGGCGGGCTGGCGTCTCGATCAAGACCGTATCCCGCGTCGTGAATCGCGAAGCCAATGTGCGCGAGCAGACCACTGCGCGCGTGCTTCAGGCAATACGCGAACTCAACTATCGACCCAATCTGGCGGCAAGAAATCTTGCAAGCCCGCGTGCGTACCTCGTCAATGTCCTTTACGACAATCCGAGCGACAATTACATGGTGAGCGTGCTGCATGGCGTGCTTGCAGCATGCGAAACGGCCCATTACGGCGTCCTGCTGACGCCCTTCGATGTCACCGGCCCACGACTCGTCGATCTGGTCCTCGAAATGGTCGCCCAGCATCGCGTGAGTGGGCTGGTACTGACGCCTCCGCTGTGTGATCACGAGGCACTGGTGCGCGCGCTGAATGCTGATTCGATCGACTACGTGTCCATTTCCCCCAAGGACGAGGATCGGGACAATCCTTTTGTGTCCATCGACGATCAGCGCGCGAGTCATGATCTCATGGAGTATCTGCTGAGCCGCGGCCATCGCCGCATCGGGTTCATCAAAGGGCATCCCCTGCACGGCGCAGCATCGCGCAGACTCCTGGGCTATCTGGATGCACATGCCGAGCATGGCATCGCGGTGGATCAAAGGCTGATTGCCAGCGGCCTTTTCTCCTTTGAATCCGGCATCGAGTGCGGGCGCCGGCTGCTTCATCTCCGGGAACGTCCGACCGCAATCTTTGCGAGCAACGACGATATGGCCGCCGGCGTGCTGCATGCCGCTCAGGAAATGGGGCTCAAGGTACCCGATGGGCTATCGGTAGCCGGTTACGACGACACGCCGATCGCGCGCTACGTCTTTCCGGGCCTGACGACCATACGTCAACCGATTCGCGCGATGGCGCATGGCGCAGTCGAGTGCCTTATTCGGTCGATACGGAAGCGGTCGGGCCTTGCTGCCGAGGGATCCGTTACTCAGCGGTTCGAATACGAGCTGGTGATTCGCAATTCGGTCGGTTCGCCAGCGAGGACGAGGCCGGCTTGAACGCGACGAGGCGGTTCATTCTCGCGCTATTGCCTGTCGTTTCCCTGACAGGGGCTGCGCCGCCGGTCGAGCCGCTGCGTTTCTCCGTTGTCGAAGGCAGCCTGTTCAACGGATTCTTCCGGCAAGGGCCGGTTGCGGCGCATGTGGTCCTGCGATCCGGCACGAACTCGCGGCTCGTCATCGCCTTTCCGGCCGGCAACAGCGGCCTAGCGCTTTGGTTTGGCGAGAGGACCGCGCTCGAGTGGCAGCCAATCGTCAGGATTGAAGCTGCCGAACGACGCCTGCCCGCCGGCGGAATGCTACGCGGCGTGATTCTCGAGGTCGTCGCAAAGGGCGGGCCCGTTTCGGTCGAGCGGGCCATCGTCGGCAGCGTGCGCGTCATACGCGACTTCGAGTATTCGCGCACTCTACCGCCAGAGGTTGAAACCTATCGGCAATTGACCGACCGGGAAGTGACCTGGCAGCGGCGTCGGCTCGACGGGGCCTCAGGTTATTACCTGTCGGTTGAGGCACTGGAGGGCGCGGTGACAAGCGGCATGAGCGAGTCGACCGTTTTGTCGCCGGGTGCAGATGGCCGGATTCGGTTGCGCGTCACCGCGCTCACGGGCGACACGCCGCTCACGCCCCTGGATGTGGAAGAGCTCGTGACAGCAGCATCCGGCGCCAACGACCGATTGCAGCAGATGCTCGACTTCTTGTGCTACGAGGAAAAGTTGCTCGCCGGCTCCTGGCGCTTCAACACGTATTTCGGCCGAGATACGTTGATGGCCTTGCGCATTCTCGCTCCTGTACTGCGGCCGCAGGTAATGGAGGCCGGCCTGGGATCCGTGTTGCGCCGCCTGAGCCCAGATGGGGAGGTCGCACACGAGGAAGACATCGGCGAGTTCGCCGTGCTACGCCGCATGCGCGCGGGACTTCGCGTGAGCGACATGCCGCTGTTCGACTATAAGATGGTCGATGACGATTACATGCTCGCCGTCGTCGCCGCACATTACCTGCTCGATTCAGTTGAGGGCAGGGAGCGCGCGCCGTCGTTCCTTGCGCGGGCTGCCGGTCCAGGCACCACCAATGGCTCGGCGCTGGCCCGAAATGCCCGCCTTGTAATTGCTTCAGCGTCGCCTTTTGCGCGAGCCTCGCACTGGCAGCATCTGATTTCCCTGAAGCCGGGCGAGAACGCTGGAAACTGGAGGGACAGCAAGCAGGGTCTTGGCGGCGGGAAATTTCCGTACGACGTCAACGGTGTTTTTGTCCCGGCCGCGCTCGACGCGATCGCTCGATTGCATGGAAGCGGCCTGCTCGAGCCCTATCTCGATCCACCCGGCGTGGATGAGATGCGGGCGGCCGCTGAAATGGCCGCGGTTTGGCGGCGCGAGGCGCCGCGATTTTTCGACGTGCAGGTCGCAACCGGCGCCGCGCGCGCGGCGATGATCGCTTACGCCGATTCGATCGGAATCGATCCCGCGCCGGCTTTGTCGGACGTGGGCGCGAAGCCGGTGAAATTTCGCGCCGTGTCCCTCGATGACCAAGGCCGACCGGTGCCTGTCCTCAATTCGGATGAAGCATTTGCGCTGCTCTTTGGCGACATTTTGCCGGCCGAAGCGGGACGGGTTGCCGAGACATTGTTGCGGGCATTCCCTGCGGGATTGCTGACCGATGCCGGCCTGCTCGTCGCCAATCCCGCGTTTGCGCCGGCCCCGCTGCAGCCGGCGTTCGATCGCAACCACTACCACGGAACCGTGGTCTGGTCATGGCAACAGGCGGTGCTCCGCGCGGGAATCGACCGGCAGCTCGCTCGCGGCGATCTCTCAGAATCCACGCGAGTCGCCCTCATGAGGGCACGCTCAAAGCTGGCTCACGTGATCGGCGCCGCGGAGTCGATGCGCGGCTCGGAGCTCTGGTCCTGGTCGCAAACCGAGGGTGAATACACGGTGGAGCCGTTCGGCCAGAGCCGGGGACACGAAACGGAATCGAACGCGGCGCAGTTGTGGAGCACCGTTCACCTGGCCTGGCCGCCGGACTGACGCCCCTTTGTAGGTTAGCCCTTCAGTCGTCTCGCCACTTCGGGAGCAAGCCGGCGGCTGACCGCGAGCGATCCACCGCCCTGCAGGCGCACGACCTGCTGACCTTCGGCATTCTTTTCAAGACCCACGATGTGCCCGATCGCGACCAGCGAGTTGCGGTGCACGCGGATGAAGCGCCCCTCGAATTCCTCTTCAAGCGATTTGAGCGGTTCCTCGATCAGCTCCTCGCCGGTCGTGTGGCGGAGCGTCGTGTATTTCTGTTCCGCGATGAAGCAGAGAATGTTCTCGACCGGGATCAGGCGCAGTTCGTCGCGCGCACGGACCGCGATCCGTGTGCGCGAGCCGCCCATGCCCTCCGCGATTCGCGTCAGCTGGGCGCGGGTCGGGCGACGCGCACGTGCGAGCGCTTCCTTGAGCTTGTCCGGCCTCACGGGTTTCAACAGGTAACCGGCGGCCTGGGCGTCGAAGGCCGCAAGTGCGTGCTGCTCGTAGGCCGTCGTAAAGATGACAGCCGGAGGCTCCGGCATACGGGCAAGGTGATGCGCCGCTTCGAGGCCGTCCATGCCCGGCATGCGGATGTCGAGCAGCACGACTTCGGGCCGCAGCCTGCCCGCGAGCAGCAACGCTTCCTCTCCGCTGGACGCGACGCCCGCCAATTCGACTTCAGGCATTTCCTCAACGAGGTGCGATAGCCGCTCGCGCGCGAGCGGCTCGTCGTCGACGACCAGGACGCGCAGCTTCATGCGGGTGCGGCGCCGGCTGGAAAGCGGAGCGTGACCACGAAGCGTTCCGGAGCTTCGAACACCTCGACCTGCGCGTCGCCATGGAACATGAGCTCGAATCGCTGGCGCACGTTGTCGAGGCCGATCTGGTGGCCTGTCCGGCGCGCAATGATTTTCGCCGCCACGGGATTGTCGATCGTCAGGACTGCCATCGATCCCTCGCGCCTGCCGCTCACGCGGATTGTGCCGCCTTTGTCGAGCGGCTCGATGCCGTGATAAACGGCATTCTCGAGCAGCGGCTGCAGGATCAGCGCGGGTACCGATGCGTCCATCGGAAGCCCGTCGATCTGCCAGTCGACCTGCAGGCGATCGCCGAGCCGGAGCCGCTCGACGCGTTCGTAGGCCCGCGCGATTTCGATTTCGCTCGCAAGCGGGATGCGCTCACGGTGCTCGCGCAGCGACGCACGGAACAGGTCGGACAGGTCGGCGATCGCCTGTTCCGCGGCGCGCGGATTGGTGCGGGTCAGCGACGCGATCGTATTCATGCTGTTGAACAGGAAATGCGGGCGGATCCGCGCCTGGAGTGCACGCACGCGGCTCTGGGCCTCGGCTTCGACATTGCTGCGCCACTGGTGCGCCACGTAGAAGTAGCGGAGCGCCAGCCCGCCCGCGATCGTGCAGATCGAGAGGTTGCGCAGCATGAGCTCCAGGTGATCGGCACCGGCGGCCCGGCTGACGATACCGAGCAGCCGGTTTGGGTAAGCGGCAAGCCACCAGGCGCCTTCGGTGACGGCGGCGGTGATGACGAGCATCAGGGCGAGTGCCACGGCGGAGCCCGCAAGAACGTCGAGCATCGACAGCAGGCGGCGCGCGGCACACCAGGCCGCCGCGGTGCCCAGCGCCGCCCACAGCAGGAACAGCGAAATCTGCGCGAGATCGGGCCAGAAGCTGGACGAAATGCCGTGACGCGCGAGGGTGAAGAGAAGCGCCACGAGCTCGGCGATCAGGATCACCGCGAGCACGCTCCGCGCGCGGCAGAAATCAGGCAGATAGAATCCGGGACGGTCAGCCACTGGAGCCGTTCCCGGAAAAGAGCGGCTGCTTGAGCCGGAATATCGTCGAGATATCCTCCTCGCCATGACCGGAGGCGAGCAGGCGCGCATAGTCCGCGAGCGTCGATTCGACGATTGGCAGGGTCGCGCGATGCCGCGCAGCCATGTCGCGGCAGATTCGCAGGTCCTTGTCATGCAGCCGCACGCGGAATCCCGCGGGGTAGGCGCCGCGCACCATGAACGGCGCGCGGTGCACGAAGTACCAGGAGGAGCCGGCGCCCTGGCCGAGGATCTCGATCACACGGTCGAGCGGCAGGCCTTCCGCCTGCGCGAATGCCATCGCTTCGGCGGCGACCTGTATCGCACCCGCGCACAGGATCTGGTTCGTCGCCTTTGTCGCCTGGCCGGCGCCTGAGGGTCCCATCAGCACGATTGTCTTGCCGAGGGCCGCGAGCACCGGCCGCGCCCGTTCGAATACCGCAGGCTCGCCGCCGCACATGATGGCGAGCGTCGCGTTCTTCGCACCTTCGACGCCCCCGCTGACCGGACAATCCAGAAAACCGGCCGGTACGGCCGCGAGCCGCCGCGCCGCCTCGCGCGCCGTGTCCGCGGAGACGGTGGAACAATCGATGACAATGGCATCCTCTCGAAGCGCAGGGCCCAGCGAATCGACGACGGCGAGCAGGTCGTTATCGGCCGAGACGCAGACGACGACGACCGGGCAGGCGGCAGCCAGTTCAGCCGGCGTCGCGAATGCGAGGCAGCCCGTTTCAGCGGCGAACGCAGTGGCTTTCGAAGAAGTGCGGTTCCAGACGCCGGCGAGGAGGCCGCCGCGATGCAGGTGGCGGGCCATGTGCTGGCCCATGGCGCCGAGACCAATGAATCCGGCTTTCATGGCGGGCTCCATTTTGCCCGCTTTGGCGAATCAGTCGCAGTATTCGGTAACTGCCTGCTTGGCGCGGGCACGGGCCTCGGTGAGCTCCTGGTCCGTCAGGTACTCGCGCTTGCCGTCCGGCGTTTCGCGGAACAGCCGGCGCGATTCGATGTATCGCTGGTAGCGATCCTGCGCGGCCTTGCATTGCTCGACCTTGGCCTTCGCGGCGTCGGCTTCGGCCTCCGCCATCGCATCTTCCGAAACGGGCGGTTCCGGCGTTGTCGGCCCACCCGGCTGGGCGGCCGGCCCGGCACCCGTGTCTGCGCCTTCTTCCGAGTAGTCGCCGTTGTCGGAGTCGCTTTCGTCCGCGATGCCGGACTCGCGCTGATAGACGCTCAGGATTCTCGCGTCGGCCTGGCGCGGCGGCAGGTCCGTGTAATGGACTTGTCCGGAGCCGTCCACCCACTTGTAGACGGTCTCCGCCGTGGCGACCGCGGCGAGGCCGGCCATCACAAAGGTCATTATGACTACTTGAATCCGGGACATATTCAACCCCCGACTGCGCAGCACAGTGTGGCTTTCCGGCTCCCGAAAACCCTTGACGCCCGTCACACTGGAGCCTGACCCTTGCCGGAGTTTAACGAAAACCCGGGTCAGTGGTTATAGGCGCGCTCATCGTGGAGCGCGAGATCGAGGCCCTCGACCTCCTGATCCCTCGAAACGCGCAGGCCGATGGTGGCGTTCAGGAGCTTCAGGATGACGAACGTGCCGATGCCGCTCCAGGCGACGGTGAAAAGCACGCTTTTCAGCTGAATCCAGACCTGGGCGCCGATGGTGACGCCTTCCGCGAGTCCCGTGCCGCCGAGCGTCCCCGCACAGATGCCGGTCATGATCGCGCCCACCATGCCGCCGACGGCGTGGACGCCGAATACGTCAAGAGAATCGTCGTAGCCCAGCAGTCGCTTGAGCCGGGTGGCGGCCAGGAAGCAGAGCGCGCCTGCGGTAACCCCGATCAGGAGCGCGCCTGCGGGGCCAGCCGTACCGGACGCGGGCGTGATTGCAACGAGTCCGGCGATTGCGCCGGTCGCGACGCCAAGCGCGCTCGGCTTGCCGTGCGTGGCCCACTCAAAGCTCATCCAGGCGAGCGCGGCCGCCGCTGTCGCCACCTGCGTCACCAGGACCGCCATTCCGGCCGTGCCATTCGCAGCGAGCGCGCTGCCCGCGTTGAAACCAAACCAGCCGACCCAAAGAAGCGCGGCGCCGACGAGCGCGAATGGCACATTGTGTGGTGGCGTCAAGGCGGAGGGGTAGCCGTGGCGCCGGCCGATCATGAGCGCGGCGGTGAGTCCCGCGATCCCCGCATTGACGTGGACTACGGTGCCGCCCGCGAAGTCGAGCACGCCCCAGTCCCACATCAGCGCGCCCGGTCCGCTCCACACCATGTGTGCCATCGGCGCGTAGACGAACGTGAACCAGAGCGCCGTAAATGCGATCACCGCGGCGAATTTCATTCGCTCGGCGAAGGCCCCGACGATGAGGGCGGGCGTGATGATCGCAAACGTCAGCTGAAATGTGGCGAACAGGGACTCGGGGATCGTCGCGACGATCGAATCCACGGTGACACCTGCCATGAACGCCTTTCCGAAGCCTCCGACGAATGTTCCCGTCGCCTCGAATGCGAGGCTGTAGCCGTAAATGATCCACAGCACCGAAACGAGCGCCGTGATCGCAAAGCACTGCATCAGGACGGACAGGGCGTTTTTGACTCGGACCATCCCGGCGTAGAGCAGGGCGAGGCCCGGGAGGGTCATCAGGAGGACGAGCGCGGTCGCGACGATCATCCAGGCGGTGTCTCCGCTGTCGATCGCAGGTACGACTTCTTCCAATGCGTTTCCCCCAATTAAGGCGATTTCACCCACGACTGGAACCGGCTAGCCTGCCAAAGCAGTGCAGCATCCGTGCCAACAGTTAAGGACCTTTAAATCAACGCGTTACGAGTGGCCGAGGCAGGGCGGACACGGCTGCTTGCACCGCGGCAGTGCATGGCAGCGAGCGCCACGCCCTGTTGCCGTGCGTCGCTTGACGCGCGCGCCGGCGGCCCGGATGCTGCGGGCAAAGCGGAGCGGAACTTTGGCCTTCGACCCGAAATCCCTCGACGAACTCGCGCGGAAGCTCGCGGATGCAGTTCCGCCCGGCCTCGCCGCGCTCGGGGCCGACCTCGAGCAGAACTTCAAGGCCGTCCTGCAGGCTGGACTTGCAAAACTCGACCTGGTGACGCGCCAGGAGTTCGACATCCAGTCCGCAGTGCTGCGGAGAAGCCGCGAGCGACTGGAAGTACTCGAGCAGCGCATCGCAGCGCTGGAAAAGACCCCGAAAAAATAATCGTAGCGGGTTCCGGCCCGTGACGCTCGCGACCGTGCTGACCCGTGCGCAGTTCGGGCTCGACGCGCCGCCCGTGCGTGTCGAGGTGCACTGCGGCGCCGGACTCCCGCAACTCACGATCGTCGGCCTCGCCGAGACAGCCGTGCGTGAAAGCCGCGAACGGGTGCGCGCGGCACTCGCGCATTGCGGCTGTGAGTTTCCCGCGGGGCGCGTCACCGTCAATCTCGCGCCCGCGGATCTGCCGAAGGAGGGCGGGCGGTTTGACCTGGCGGTCGCGCTTGGGATCCTGGCCGCGTCGGAGCAGCTCCCCACGGAGCGACTCGAAGGCACCGAGTTCTACGGCGAGCTGTCGCTCTCCGGCGAATTGCGCACGGTCCGCGGCACGCTTGCCGCCGCAGTTCACGCCGTGCGGGAAGGCCACCGGCTCGTCGTTCCTGTGTCCAATGGCGACGAGGCGCGCGTCGCGCACGGCGCACGAGTTGCGGGCGCAACTTCCTTGACCGCCGTCTGCCACGGACTCCGGGGCGGTGCCGGACTCGACTTCACGACGACGAGCGAGCTGCCTTTCTGCCGGGGATCCGGCCCGGACCTGGCCGACGTGCGGGGACAAGCGGGTGCGAAGCGCGCACTGGAAATCGCGGCTGCGGGCGGGCACAGCCTGCTTCTGATCGGACCGCCGGGCGCGGGCAAGAGCATGCTTGCGCAACGCCTGCCGGGACTGCTGCCGCCGCTCGACGATGCCGAGGCTCTCGAATGCGCGATGCTGCATTCGCTGGTGCGTCCCTTGCCGCCCGTCTCGGAATGGCGTCGCCGGCCTTTTCGCGCGCCGCATCACGGCGCATCCGCGGCTGCCGTCGTTGGCGGAGGAGGCCGCCTGCGCCCCGGGGAGATTTCCCTCGCGCATCACGGCGTGCTTTTCCTGGACGAACTGCCCGAGTACCGGCGCGACGTGCTCGAGGCCCTGAGGGAACCGCTCGAGACGGGCTCCGTCAGCATTGCGCGCGCCGCCTGGCGCGGGCAGTTTCCGGCCCGCTTCCAGCTCGTTGCGGCGATGAATCCCTGCCAGTGCGGCTACGCCGGCGACTCGAACGGGCGCTGCCGTTGCACGGCAAACATGGTGCGGCGTTACCTCTCGCGAATCTCCGGTCCCTTGCTCGACCGGATCGACCTGCATGTCGAGGTTCCCCGACTCGAGTATGCATTTCTCGGTCCTGCGGGAACACCGCCGGAGCCGAGCGTGAGCGTCGCGGCGCGCGTTGGTGAAGCCCGGCGTCGTCAGCAGGAACGCGGCGCGCTGAATGCAGCGCTCGATCCCAAGGCGCTCACCGGGGTCTGCAGCCTCGGCTTGCGCGAGCATCAGTTTCTCGACGCAGCGTCGCGGCGCCTCGGACTCTCGGCGCGCGCATGCCACAGGATCCTGCGCGTCGGCCGCACGATCGCCGATCTGTCGGCACATGAAAGCGTGACTGTGACGGAACTGTCGGAGGCGATCGGATTCAGGAGGCTCGATCGCGAGCCACAGGCGGCAACCGGCTAGCGGCTCGATTCCACCATGTGTTCGACGGCGGCCTTGATCGCATCGTCCGGCAGATCGAGTCGTCCGCCCTTGGCGGGCATGACGCCGGCGGGGCCCTGGTAGCCCTTGATCGCATGCGTTTCCAGTGTCGCGATTCCCTGCGCGATGCGCGGTGCCCAGGCAGCCCTGTCGCCGGTCCTTGGTGCGCCCGCGATTCCGGCGCCGTGACAGGCCACGCAGGCCGATCCGTAAACGGACTTGCCATCCATCGCCCCCGCGGCAGCGGGCGCGCCCGCTGCAGGCACCGGCGAAATCGGGGCAACGGGGATGGCGAGCGCCGCATTGTCCTGGCCGGCGACCGCGACCTGGCCATATGGCTTGATGCGCTCGTGGGCCGAGGCCCGCATGAGCGGGTCGTCGGTGTCCCGGGCGCCTTTCGGTCCGCTGTCCACCATGCGCGAAACACCGATCAGAAGCAGCGCGATCGCGATCAGGATCCCCAGCACGGCACCGAATACAGTTTTGAAATGGCGGTCGGTTTTGGCCACGAGTGAATTATAGCGCCGGGGCGCCGCGGCCGCTAAAATCGCGCACCAGTCGACGCGCCCGTAGCTCAGCTGGATAGAGTGACGGTCTCCGAAGCCGTAGGTCGTGGGTTCGACTCCCGCCGGGCGCGCCATTTTTTGCGACTGCGTTGCGCGGGCTTACCGGGCCTCCGACCTGCGATAGTGAAAGTGGTAATACACCACCGGTATCACGAGCAGCGTCAGTACCGTCGAGATGAACAGGCCGAAGATCAACGACACGGCCAGCCCGCCGAAGATCGGATCATCGAGGATGAAGAACCCGCCGAGCATCGCGGCGACGGCGGTCAGGGCGATGGGCCTGGCGCGTACGGCGGCGGCGGCGATCGTGGCTTCCTGCAGCGGTTTTCCTGCACGGACTTCCTGCTGGATAAAATCCACGAGCAGGATCGAGTTACGCACGATGATTCCGGCCAGCGCGATCATGCCGATCATGGATGGCGCGGTGAACTGCTGCCCGAGCAGCGCGTGACCCGGCATGATGCCGATGATGGTCAATGGAATCGGCGCCATGATGATCAGCGGCACACCGTACGAACGGAACTGCGCCACGACCAGCAGGTAGATCAGTATCAGGCCGACTGAATAGGCGATGCCCATGTCGCGGAATGTCTCATAGGTGATCTGCCACTCGCCGTCCCACTTGAGGCTCCATTCGTAGGGATTGGCCGGCATCTGCGTCAGGTACTGCTTCACCGGTGCGCCTTCAATCGGCGCATCGTCGAGGCTTGCCGATATATCCAGCATGCCGTACAGCGGGCTGTCAGCCCCGCCCGTCACGTCACCCGTCACGTACACGACGGGCAGCAGGTCCTTGTGATGGATTGTCTGCTCACGTGTCGCCTGCCGGAGCGTGGCAACTTCCGCAACCGGCACGAGTGCGCCAGACACGGAACGCACGCGCAGCATGCCGAGGAAATCGGCATCGGCCTTGGCACCCGGCGACAGCTCGACACGCACCGGTATCGGCATCTTCGCGTGATCGTCGTGCAAATAGGACATGTCCTCGCCGCGCAACGCCGCGGTCACGGCATCGACGACGGATTCCTGCGACACGCCAAGGCGGGCAGCGCGCGCGCGATCGACCTCGATCACGAACTTCTGCTGCTGTGCCTCAGTCGTGTCGTCCACATCGGTCACGCCCGGGGTCCGTTCGAAAACTTCGCGCACCGCGGCGGCGGCCTCGGTCTGGCGTGCATAGTCGAGGCCGTAGATTTCCGCGACCAGCGGCGCCAGTACCGGCGGGCCCGGCGGGACTTCGACGATCTTGACGTTGGCGCCGAGGCGACGGCCAATTTCTACGAGGGCCGGGCGGGTCGCGACGGCAATCTCATGCGATTTGCGGTCGCGATCGTGCCTGTCGAGCAGGTTGACCTGGATATCGCCCTGGTGCGACGCGCGGCGCAGGTAGTACTGGCGCACCAGGCCGTTGAAGTTGATCGGCGCAGATGCGCCGGCGTACATCTGGTAATCGGTGACTTCCGGAACCGAGCCCAGGTGGTCTGCGAGGGACTCCAGCACGCGCTGGGTTTCCTCGACTGGCGTGCCCTCCGGCATGTCCACGAGCACCTGGAATTCGCTCTTGTCGTCAAAAGGCAGCATTTTCATGACGACCGCGCCGAATCCCACGAGCGCCATCGACAGCCCGATCAGCGCCAGCAGCGCGTACAGCAGCCGCCAGCGATTGCGCCGGCCTTCCTCGCGACGCAGGAAAGGCGTCATGACACGGGAAAAAAGCGCATCGAGATCGATTGAACGCACAGCGGCGGGCGCGTGATCTGCGGGGACGTGTTTCGCGAAAAGGCGGTAATAGAGCCATGGCGTGAACATGAACGCGACCGCGAGCGAGATCAGCATGCCGGTGGATGCATTGATGGGAATCGGCCGCATGTAGGGGCCCATGAGCCCGGACACGAAGGCCATCGGCAGCAGGGCGGCAATTACCGTGAATGTCGCGAGTATCGTCGGTCCGCCGACTTCGTCGACGGCGTCCGGAATCGCCTCGCCCAACGATCGGCCGCCATGCTGCATGTGGCGGTGGATGTTCTCCACCACGACGATCGCGTCGTCAACGAGAATTCCGATCGAGAAGATGAGGGCGAACAGCGACACGCGATTCAGCGTGAAACCCCATGCCCAGGACGCGAACAGCGTCAGCGCGAGCGTGACCACGACCGCCGCTCCGACGACGATCGCCTCGCGCCGCCCGAGCGTCAGCAGGACCAGGATGACCACGGATGCCGTGGCAAAGGCCAGCTTCTTGATCAGCGTCTGTGCCTTGTCGCGCGCCGTCTCGCCGTAGTTGCGCGTGACTGTCGCATTCACTCCCGCCGGGAAATGGATGCCGCGCATCTGCTCGAATCGCTCGATCACCGCTGCCGCCACGTCGACGGCGTTCTCGCCCGGCTTCTTGGAAACGGCAATGGTCACCGACGGAAAACGCCCCTTGGCGGCGATGTCCTTTGCATCCGCCGCCGGGCCGCTGCCGAATGTCACGTAACGCTCAGGCTCGTCGGCGCCGTAGGTGACATCCGCAATGTCGCGCAGGAAGACCGGCGCGCCATCCTTGACGCCGACGACGAGATCGGCGACTTCCTCGGGCAGCATCAGGAACGTACCCGCCTGGACCAGTATTTCGCGGTTGCCCTCGACGATGCTTCCCGCGTCGCGCGATGCGTTGGCTGAGGCGAACGCCGCGCGCAGGTCGTCCAGCGCGAGGCCATAACCGGCCATGCGCTGCGGATCGAACACGACGTGCACGACCCGATCGGAGCCGCCAAGGGTTTCGATCTCGCGGGTGCCGGAGACGCGCTGGATCTCCGATTCCAGTGTGTGCGCAATGCGTCGCAGGTCGTAAGGACCGATTTCGGGGTCCTCGCTCCACAGCGTTCCCGCGACAATCGGAACATCATCGATTCCCTTCGGCTTGATCAAGGGCATGCCGACTCCGCTGCCGGCCGGCAACCAGTCCTGATTCGAGTAGAAGGCGTTGTAAAGCCTCACGATCGCTTCGGTGCGCGATTCTCCGACTTCGAAACGCACGGTCAACGAGGACATGCCGGGCGTCGACGCGGAGTACACGTGCTCGACGCCCTCGAGTTCGGACACGATCTGTTCCGCCGGGGTGGTGACGAGCGATTCCACTTCCTTGGCCGATGCACCCGGGTAGGCAATGAACACATTTGCGAAGGTCACGTTGATCTGTGGCTCTTCCTCGCGCGGCGTGACGGCCACCGCGAACATGCCGAGCAGCAGGCCCGCGAGCGCGAGCAGCGGCGTGATCTCCGTCTTGAGGAAGCTGCGGGCGATCCGGCCCGATAATCCGAGCGCGGATTTCGCCGGCCCGCTCATTCGGCGGTCTTTGCCGCGATCCCGGCTGCGATCGGATCCAGCGCAATGCGCTCGCCGGCGTGAAGTCCCGCGAGTACCGGGATGCTGCCGTCGGCGGCGGGGCTGCCGATGCGCAAGTAACGCAGGCTTGCCCGGCCCGCTTGATTCAAGACATAGACGGCGGTCACCTCACCGCGGCGCACGATCGATCCGGGCGGAACCAGGAGCCGCTCCTGCTCGCCGCTGACGAAGGCTACCTTGACGAGCGTACCGGGAAACACGCCGTGATCACCTTGCGGGAGCGTGACCAGCACGCGGAAGCTGTGCGTGGCGGGGTTTGCGCTTGGCGGGATGCGCAGTTCCGTGGCATCGACCGAACGGCCGTCCGGCAGGATCACGCGCGCCCGGAGATGCTTGCGCAGCGGGCCGATGTGCTGTTGCGGTATCTCGACGACCGCGCGTAGATGCTCGAGCGACAGGCCGGTCATCAATTGCCGGCCGGGCGTGACTGTCTCGCCCATCTGCACGTGGCGCGCAACGACAATGCCGGAGTAGGGCGCCTTGATTACCGTGTAGCCCAGGCCTTCGCGCGCCTCAGTCAGCGAGGCCTGCGCCGCCTCATGCCGGGCTCGCGCGGCATCGAGATCTGTCACCGACTTGTCGTACTGCGCTTTCGCAACCAGCCGCTTCGCGTAAACGTCCTTCATCCGGTCATGGGCCAGTTGCGCCTCGGCAAGCTGCGCACGCGCCCCGGCCAAGGCCGCCTCATGGGCTTCCGATCGCGCACGTTGTTCCGTGGTCGTCAATCGCGCAATGACCGCGCCACTTTCGACGAAGTCTCCGACGTCGTAAGGTAGCTCGACGACACGCCCGCTTGTCTGCGCCGAAACGGTGGACTGGTTGACGGCCTCTACTGCGCCGTCAAAGGCCGTCTCGCGGGGAACCATCGCCGGCTGGACGACCAGCGTCGTCAGTCTCTTGCTTGCCGGGTCTGACTTGCCTTCGTCAGCTGGAGGGGCATCGGAGCAGGCAGCGAGTGCGCATGCCGCGAGCAGCAGCAGTGACAGCGAAGATCGCCTCATGTGCCGCGGAAAGCCGTGCCGGACGTCACGCCAAGTTTTTCCAGGATCATCGCAACCGGGCAGAAACCTGTGAAAGAAGCCTGGAACAGATTGGCGCCGACGAACGCCGTGAACCACAGCCAGTGGATGCTGTGCAGCTGCGACAGCACGACCGAGATCAACACGAACATACCCGCGATCCGGAATACCCACTGGTCAATGTTGGCAATGCGAGATGAAGTCGTCATGAGTTTGCTCCACAGAAATGGCCATACAGCGCGTGAATGACATCCAGCGCCGGACCGGGCCGTACCGAGTAATAGATGTTTTGCGATTCCCGCCGCCGGTCGACGATGCCTTCGTCGCGCAGAACGGCAAGATGCTGGGACAGGGCCGATTGCGACAACGGGATCCGCTCGTTCAGGGTCCCGACCGAGAGTTCGCCGTCGCCCAGCGTGCACAGGATCAGCAGGCGATGCGGGTTGCCAAGCGCCTTCAGCAGATCTGCTGCTCCGCGCGCATGCGCCTCCATTTCTGCCGCATCCGGCAACGAGGATTTCCGGCGTGTCCTGCGCAGTTGTTGAATGGGCATTTGTAATTCAAGTATTGCTAAATAAGACGATGCTAATATAATGACTTCTACGAGCAAGCACAAGCGCGAGGGGCGGCAGGAAGTTCTGGATGGCACATGTCGTGGTAATCGGTGCAGGCATCGGCGGCATGCCGGTCGATCGCGTGCCGATGACGATCGTTCACAACATGCGCGATGTGATCGACGGCAGGGAGCCGACGCACACGGCCGCGTGGAACGCAATCTGTCTCGCAGCCCTCTGGGCCCGACAGGGAAAATGGGCGCACGTCGCAAAGGTCGCCTATGAGAAGTATGTGCTGAAGCTGCTGGGCATCGTGCGCCTGAAGGATGCATCGGCAATGGCGGGCAGAAAGCCGTGATCCGCGCCTGTCCGCATTGCGGCGCCAGGAATCGCATTCCCGCCCGGCACCTGGCCGATGTCGGGCGATGCGGTGGCTGTCGCGGGGAACTTCCGGCCCTCGATGCGCCGCTCGATGTGGATCTCGAGGCTTTCGACGAGATTACGCGCGATGCGACGGTACCCGTTCTCGTCGATTTCTGGGCGCCATGGTGCGGCCCCTGTCGCATGGCAGGGCCGGAAGTGGCAAGAGCGGCCGCAAACCTTGCCGGTCGCGCGGTCGTGGTCAAGGTCAATACGGAGGAGAATCCCGCGCTCGCGGCCCGTTTTGACGTACGCAGCATTCCGAATTTCGCGCTGTTCCGCGACGGACGTCTGCAATGGCAGCAGCCGGGATTGCTCGGTCATCGGCAACTCGAGCAAGCCGCGCTTCAGCAGGTGTAAGCTCGCGATTAAGGGGAGCAGAGCAATCTGATGGATACCGGGTTCGCGGATTGGCGACGGCAAATCAGGCGCAGCATTGGCTGGACACTGCTGGTCAAGCTCGTCGCATTGATCGCTCTCTGGACCTTTTTCTTCTCGCCGGCCCACCGCATCGAGGTGACCCCCGGCCACGTGGATTCCCGACTCGTGATCGATACCGCACCGGAGAGCGCGAATGATTGATTTCGCCGTCGTGGATCTGTCGCGGCTGCAATTCGCACTGACCGCGCTGTACCACTTCCTGTTCGTGCCGCTGACGCTCGGGCTGTCCATGCTGCTGGTCATCATGGAAGCGACTTACGTCATGACCGGCCGCGAGATCTGGAAGCGCATGACGAAATTCTGGGGGCTGCTGTTCGGGATCAATTTCGCGATGGGGGTTGCAACCGGAATTACGATGGAGTTCCAGTTCGGAACGAACTGGGCGTACTACTCGCATTACGTCGGCGACATCTTTGGCGTGCCGCTGGCCATCGAAGGCCTGATGGCGTTCTTTCTGGAGTCCACATTCGTCGGTCTGTTCTTCTTCGGCTGGGAACGACTATCACGCGTCGGGCATCTGGTGGTCACGTTTCTCGTCGCGATCGGCGCGAACTTCTCGGCGGTGTGGATACTGATTGCGAACGCCTGGATGCAGAATCCGGTCGGGGCAGAGTTCAACTTCGAGACGATGCGAATGGAACTGACGTCCATCGGCGAGGTGATTTTCAACCCGGTGGCGCAGTCGAAATTCGTGCACACCGTTGCAGCCGGCTATGTCACGGGCGCCGTATTTGTCCTGGCGATTTCGGCATGGTACCTGCTCCGTGGACGCAACGTGGATTTCGCGAAGCGTTCGATAGCGGTAGCCGCAAGCTTCGGCCTCGCGTCATCGCTGTCTGTTGTCGTGCTCGGCGACGAATCGGGATACACCGTTACCGAGCACCAGAAGATGAAGATTGCGGCGATCGAAGGCATGTGGCATACAGAACCCGCGCCGGCGGCTTTCACGTTGATCGGTGCGCCGGATCTCGAGGCTCGCAGGACCCATGCGGACATCCGCATACCCTGGGCACTCGGACTCATTGCGACGCGGTCGCTCGACCAGGAAGTTCCCGGCATTGTGCCGCTCGTCGAGCACGCAAAGACACGCATCGCGAGCGGAATCAAGGCTCACGCTGCCTTGCAACGACTCCGCCTGGCTCCCGACGATGCGGCGGCGAAAGAGGCCTTCGAGGTGCATCGTGAGGATCTCGGCTATGGCCTGCTCCTGCTGCGCTACGTTAAGAATCCGGCCGATGCCACCGCCGATGACATCGAGCGCGCCGCCTGGTCGACGGTACCAAACGTGCCGGTGCTGTTCTGGACTTTCCGGATCATGGTCGCGATCGGGTTCTTCATGATTGCGCTGTTCGCGTATTATTTCTGGCTGTCCGCGAAACAA
Organism: uncultured Steroidobacteraceae bacterium; assembly: GCA_964412975.1. Taxonomy (GTDB): domain Bacteria; phylum Pseudomonadota; class Gammaproteobacteria; order Steroidobacterales; family Steroidobacteraceae; genus SCUD01. The sequence continues at coordinate 15,114 of CAYPQX010000003.1, read as the reverse complement.
CGCATTGGTGCGAGTCGCCTGCACCTCAAGCTCGCGTTCTATTCGTTGCCGTTGCCCTGGATCGCCGCCGAACTCGGCTGGATAGTCGCGGAGTATGGACGACAGCCGTGGGCAATCGAAGGCGTGCTGCCGACATTCCTCGGCGTTTCCGCGACTTCAGCCGGCAACGTCTGGATGTCGCTGATCGGCTTCACCGTTTTCTACACGGCGCTGCTGGTCGTGGACGTCTTCCTGATGCAACGCATGATCCGGCGCGGGCCGGATGGGCTCGGTTACTGGCCGTTGCGTACCGAGGGGGCTGATCATGCTCGAGTATGAAATCCTCCGCCTGATCTGGTGGGTGCTGCTCGGGGCACTGCTGATCGGATTCGCCGTGACCGATGGCTTCGATCTCGGCGTCGGTGCGATCTTCCGCTTCATTGGCAAGGCGGACGACGAGCGGCGCGCATTGCTGGAGTCCATCGAACCGGTCTTCGACGGCAATCTCGTCTGGTTCATCCTGGCCGGTGGCGCAGTTTTCGCTGCCTGGCCGCTACTCTATGCCGCGTCGTTCTCCGCCTTGTACCTGGCGATGTTCCTGGTGCTGGTCGCGCTGATCCTGCGTCCCGTGGGATTCATGTACCGCAACAAGCTGGCGGATCCGCGTTGGCGCAATGTCTGGGACTGGGCCCTGTTTGTCGGTGGAGCGGCGCCGGCCCTGCTGTTCGGAGTCGCATTCGGCAACCTGTTTCTCGGCATTCCATTCCATCTCGATGAAATGGCCCGCCCGGTCTACACCGGCGGCTTCTTCAACCTGCTGCATCCGTTTGCCCTGTTGGCCGGCGTCGTGTCGCTTTCAATGCTCATCTTGCACGGCGCAACCTACGCCGCCATGAAGGTCGAGGACCCGATGGCCGGCCGCGCGCGGACGACGGGCAGGGCCGCCGCGATGGTGCTCGTCGTTTCATTCACAGCGGCGGGAATATGGGTCGCGAACGGCATCGACGGACTGCGGATCGTAGGCACGCTCGACCCGGCGGGCGCATCGAACCCGCTCCGCAAGTCGGTGGAGGCGGTAAGCGGCGGCTGGATGGCGAATTTCTCGGTTTACCGCTGGATGTGGTCGGGACCGGTTCTCGCCTATGCGGCGGCCTTCGTCGCCTGGCTTGCATTGCGTGCCAATCGCGCAGGTGCAGCTTTCATTGCGAGCGCGCTTGCCGTATCCGGCGTGATCCTGACTGCAGGCTTCAGCCTGTTTCCATTCCTTCTGACCTCGTCCGCGCATGCCGCCAGCAGTCTGACGGTCTGGGATGCATCGTCGAGCCGGCTGACGCTTTTCATCATGTTGATCGCCGTGCTGGTATTCCTGCCCATTGTGCTTGCCTACACGACATGGGTGTTTCGAGTATTGCGAGGCAAGGTCACGCTCGAGCACGTGCGCGCGCATACCGGACTTTGATCGATTCCCACCGGAGAAGATCGATGTGGTATTTCGCCTGGATATTGGGATTAGGGCTTGCGCTGATATTCGGCATCGTCAATGCGATATGGTATGAATTGCGGGAAACCGAGGAGCAGGGGCCAACAGCCCGTCGATGAAAACATGAGCATCAGAATTGCCCTTTCGATTGCGTTGCTCCTTTCTCCGCTTGCGGGCCACGCCGAAACCTTCCGCTGTGGTCAATGGATCGCATCGCCCGACATGTCGGTCGAGGAACTGCTCGAGAAGTGCGGTGAACCGACCAACAAGACAGTCGAAGAAATCGACGTCTACGGGCCAGGTGTCTCGGGTTCAGGGCGCGTCAAGCGCGGTACTTCGACCGTCGAGAAGTGGACTTATGAGCGGGGCAATCAGGCCTCCGCGATGGTCGTCACCATCGTGGACGGGGAAATCAAGAGCATGGGCAGGAGCGAGTAATGGGGACGCCGCAGATCGTGCGCATGTGGCATGGTCGCGTGCCGACGTCGAAGTCTGCCGCTTACCGCAAGTTCACCGATCGGCGCGCGATACCGGACTATCGCTCGGTGCCTGGAAACCTGAGCGTCCACGTCCTGGAGCGGCAGGAAGGCGACGTCACGCATTTCATCACGCTGACGTTCTGGGAAAGCCTCGATGCGATCCGCGCGTTTGCGGGCGAGGACGTCGAGAAGGCCAAGTACTATCCAGAAGATGCCGGCTTCCTGCTCGAGTACGAGCCGCGCGTCGTCCACTACGAGGTCGTCGGCAAGTCCTGAGTGGCGATCAGGTCAGGTCAAAGCGGTCGATGATGACCGGCTGACCGTAGATTGCGCAGGAGATCGTGTAGAAGCCTTTCGGCCAGTTCCCGGACCGTTCCCAGCCCATTGCGCCCGCCGAAAATCCGCCGGCCCAGGTCGGCTCCGACTCGTAACTCAGTATCACGGGTGGCGAGGTCTGGCCGTCCGGCCAGAAGAAATAGCATTCGACGGGCACTTTGGCGCTGCGTCCGGGGGCGGCATGAGAGAACTCGAGTTCAATGCCGATCCGCGTCGTCGTTTCTGCGGCGAGTAAAGCCGTGTACTTGCGCAACATGCGGGGCGGAAGGTTTTCGCCCACGGGGAAGACGCGTACCGCTTCAACCCGGATTTCGCCGTCCGCCACCTCGGGTGGATTGAGCGCGACTTCGAAAGCTGCCTTGGCGAGGGACGTCTCTCCGGCAAGGCATTCGACTTCATAGGAGCCGGGACTCCAGTCCTGGTCCGCGGCCGAATTCCAGAGAAGATTTGCGCTGTGCGACTCCGACTTTCCCTCGAAGAACTGGAAGGACATGGGTCGCTCCGAGGGCGACTGCGTGCCATCCGCCTGCTGGAAGAACCGGATCGCTGTCCGGTCGAAAGCCGGTTCGCCAACGGCCGCGAGAGGTAGCAGAATCGCGATCGCAGGCAGGAATCTCATGGGCGCATTTTACAGGAAGCTCGCAGTTGGAGTCGTCGCCGCATTCGCGATTGCATGCGCATTCCTGCTCGATCCCATTCCGCAGGATCCCGCGTACCACGATTTCGGGGATTCGCGCGCGCTCTACGGCTTTCCGAATTTCTGGAACGTCGTCTCGAACCTGCCGTTCCTGTTCGTGGGCGCACTCGGCCTCGGCCGGCTTCGGAGGCTCGCCTCGCCTGCGCTTCGCACTCACTATCTCGTGCTCTGCGTCGCGGTCGCGCTCGTTGGATTCGGATCGGCGTGGTATCACCTCAATCCCTCGAATGCCACGCTCGTGTGGGATCGCCTGTCGATGACGGTCGCCTTCATGGTTCTGTTCTCGGCAATCGTCGCGGATCGCGTGTCCTGGATCGCGGGTCGTGCGCTCCTCTGGCCGCTGGTCGTGACGGGCATCGCTAGCATCGCGTGGTGGGTGCGTACCGAAGCCGTGGGGCAGGGCGACCTGCGGCCGTACGCAATCGTGCAGTTCCTGCCGATGCTGCTCGTGCCGATGATCCTTCTGCTGTGGCGGGAAAACTTCCTGTCGACGAAACTGGTCTGGGCTGCGTTCGGCGCCTATGGCGCTGCGAAGCTGGCGGAGCATCTCGACGCCCAGATGTTTGCGGCGACTGGGGCATTCAGTGGGCACAGCCTCAAGCACCTGCTCGCGGCGCTGGCCACCTGGTGGATCATCCGGTCGTTTCAGGGATCGCCGGCGAGGGCCTTGTAGAGACCCGCAAGGGTGGTCGCCCGGCGGGTTTGCGCCTGGACATGCTGGTCCTCTATGTCGATCTGCGTGCGCTCGGATATGAGCACGGCGAGATACTCGCCGGCACCGACCGCGTAGCGCTTGCGCGCGAGGCGCGCCGCCTCTGTGGCCGCCGCCGCACCCGCGCGGAGCTCGGCTTCCGACTGGTTTGCCGCCCGGAATCCCGCAAGCGCGTTCTCCGTTTCCTCAAGCGCCAGCAACACCGATTCCTGGTAGCGCGCGATGGCGCCGTCGCGGCGGGCTTCCGCGGCTTTCACCCGCTGGCGGATGCGGCCGAAATCGAGAAAGCTCCAGGTGATCGAAGGACCGTAGAACCAGCGTTCGGTGTCCGGCTCGCCGATCAGATCCAGGGTCTGAGAGGTCCAGCCGAAGGCGCCGAGCAGCGTGACCTTGGGAAAATACTCCGCAATCTCGTCGCCGACATCCGAGTAGCTGGCCGCAAGTTCGCGCTCGGCCGCGCGCACGTCGGGGCGGCGCTTCAGCCAATCCTCCGGCGTGCCGCTGGCGACGATCGCCGGCAACTCCGGAATCGATGCCGTCGGCGATATGTTCGAGCGAAGCGTTCCGATCGGCCACGCAGTCAGCACGGCGAGGCGCTGTTCCTCGCGCACCAGGTCGGCCTCGGCCTGCGGCACCGTGGCAGCAACCGCCCGCATGTCGGCCTCGGCCTGGGCGAGATCCAGCCCGCTTGAATAACCTGCGTTGAAGCGTGAGGTCAGGATCGCGACATTGTCCTGGAGGTTGGCGAGCTGGCGGCGCCGCAGCGCGAGCCGCTCGCGCGCGCCGATCATCGCGAACCAGGACTGCGCTGTTTCGGCGACGATCGAGAGCTGCGCGTGGGCGAGCGATGCGGCATCGGCCTCGGTGCGCCGGCCCACGGCGCGGTTTTCGTTACGGAGACTGCCGAAGAGATCGATCTCCCACGTCGCGTCGAATCCTGCGCGGTAAGTATCGGTGCTCAAACCCCCTGGTGGCGCAAACGGATCATCGCTGCTGATAAGGCTCTGCTGGCGATCGGCAGCCGCGGTCACCGTCGGAAACCAGTAATAGACCGAGAGTCCCGAAAGCGCGCGCGTCTCCGCGAGGCGGGCCGCGGCCTGCGCAATCGTCGCATTCGCCTCGAGTGCGCGCGAGATCAGCGCATTGAGCTCCTCGCTGCCGAAACCGGCCCAGAGCTGCGAGGCCTGCGGCTCGACCGTCGCGTCGCTGCCCACCTGGTCGAACTGCGCGGGCAGCGGCGTCTCCGGGACCACATGATGCGGGCCCACGGTGCAGGCGGCCAGGACCGGCAGGATTGCGGTCAGTACTCGCTTAAACAAGCCTGCGCCCTTTCTGGCGCTCGACGAGTTTCCGCAGCACGACGTAGAACACCGGCGTGAAGAAAAGCCCGAAGAAGGTGACACCCAGCATACCCGCGACCACGGTCACGCCCATGACATAGCGCACCTCGGCACCGGCACCGGAGGCGAACACCAGCGGCGTGACGCCCGCGATGAAGGCGAAACTCGTCATCAGGATCGGGCGGAGCCTCAGGCGGCAGGCCTCGATCGCGGCCTCGACGATTCCCTTGCCCACTTCTTCGAGGTCGCGCGCGAACTCGACGATCAGGATCGCGTTCTTGCAGGCAAGGCCGATCAATACGGCGAGGCCTATCTTCGTGAAGATGTTGTTGTCGAGGAAAGTCGGCGCGAATGCCGGCGGCGAAACCGCGAGCCACAGCCCGTGGATAAAGTTGACAAGCCAGGTGCCGCCGATCGCCGACAGGAGGCAAAGCGGCACGATCAGGATGATCGCGAGCGGCAGCGACCAGCTTTCGTACAGTGCGGAAAGGACCATGTAGACGAGCAGTACGCAGAGCGGGAACACGAATAGCGCGGTGTTGCCCTGCATGACCTGCTGATACGTGAGCCCCGTCCACTCGATCGCCATGCCACGCGGCAGCAGCTGCTCGGAGATTGCCCGCACCTTCGCGAGGGCATCTGTGGAAGACAGGATGGCGGGATTCAGTCCGGCCGACATATCCGCCGCAGGATAGGCGTTGTAACGGATCACGGGATCGGGGCCATAGCTCGGCCTGATGTCGACGACGCTCCCAAGGGGCACCATTTCGCCGCGATTGTTCCGTACCTTCAGGCCCTGAATGTCCTGGACCGTCGCCCGGAACGGCGCGTCGGCCTGTGCATAGACCGAATAGGTACGCCCGAAAAGGTTGAAGTCGTTGACATAGGCGGAGCCGAGGTAAACCTGGAGCGTGCTGAAGACATCGGTCAGGGCGAGACCGAGCTCCTTGACCTTGGTGCGGTCGACCATGGCGTCGAGCTGCGGCACGTTCGACTGGTAGGACGTAAAGGTGGCGTAGGGATCGAAGCCCTCGGTCTGGCCGAGCGTGCCGACGAGGCCGGTCGTCTGGTTGTACAATTCGCCATAGCCAATGGCCGCGCGGTCCTGCACGTAGAACTCGAGGCCGTTCGCGCTGCCGAGACCCAGCACGGGCGGCGGCATCAGTGCAAACGCGAGGCCCTCCTGGATCTGGCTGTAGCCCATGTTGATCCGCATGGCGATCTCGGCGGCCTCCAGCTCGCGCCCGCCCGGCTGCTCGAGGCCGACGAACATGACGCCCACATTCGGTGTGGCGACGAAATGGATGGCATTGAGGCCCGGGAACTGCACGACGTTTTCGACGCCCGGAACCTGCATCGCGATGTCGCCCATCTTCCGCATCACGACATCCGTGCGGTCGATGGTCGCCGCCTCGGGCAGCTGCAATATCGCGAACAGGTATTGCTTGTCCTGGGTCGGAATGTACCCGCCCTGCACGCTGCGGAAACCCATGATCGTCACGACGATGAGCACCGCGTAGATCACGAGCATCCGCGGCGCGCGGCCGATGGTGCCGCCGATGCCGCCCGAGTAACGGTCGCCGAAGCGCCTGAACACCCGGTTGAATGCGCCGAATGGCCGCCCGAACACCCGCTCGATCCAGCGGCCGAGCGCATCCTTCTTCGCACCGTGGGGCTGGAGCAGCATTGCGGCGAGCGCCGGCGACAGGGTCAGCGAGTTGAATCCGGAGATGATCACGGCCGCCGCGATCGTCACGGCAAATTGCTTGTAGAACTGGCCGGTCACGCCACCGAGGAAAGCAAGCGGGACGAATACCGAGGACAACACGAGCGTGATCGCGACGATCGGGCCGGACACCTCGCTCATGGCCTGGTGGGCGGCATCCCGCGGCGACTTGCCGTTCTCGATGTGCCGCTCGACGTTCTCGACCACGACGATCGCGTCGTCGACGACGATGCCGATGGCGAGGACGAGGCCGAAAAGCGTCAGTACGTTGATCGAGAATCCGAGCAGCCACAGGACCGCGAAGGTGCCGACGATCGACACTGGTACTGCGACCAGCGGGATCAGAGAGGCCCTCCACGTCTGCAGGAAAAGCACGACGACGATGACGACGAGCGCGATTGCCTCGAGCAGCGTCTCGATGACCGAGGCGATCGAATCCCTGACGAAGACAGTCGGGTCGTAGACCACCGACCAGTGCACGTCTTCCGGGAAGGACTGCTCGATTTGCACCATGCGGTCGCGAACCGCCTGCGACAACTCGATCGTATTGGCGCCTGGCGCCTCGAAGATCGCGATGGCGGCCGCGTCTTCGTTGTTGAGCAGCGACCGGATGGCGTAACTGTTTGCGCCGAGCTCGATGCGGGCGACGTCCTTGAGCCGCGTGAGCTGGTTGCCCTCGGCCTTCAGCACGATCTCGCCGAATGCCTCGGGCGAGGCGAGGCGTCCCTGTGCATTGACCGAGACCTGCAGCACCGAACCATCCGGCGTCGGCGGGCTCCCGATGCTTCCGGCGGAGACTTCGACATTCTGCTCGCGGATGGCGGACACGATGTCGCTGGCCGACAGTCCGCGTGCGGAAACCCGCTCCGGGTCGAGCCAGATGCGCATTGCGTAGTTGCCGATGCCGAAGGCAATCGCCTGGCCGATCCCGGGCAGGCGTGCAAGCTCATCGCGCACGCGCAGGTTGGCGAAATTGGACAGGTACAGCGCGTCGTAAGTCTTGTTCGGCGAGTCGAGGTGAACGACCATCGTGAGAGTTGGCGACGCCTTGACGGTCGTAACACCGAGCGATCGCACCGCTTCTGGAAGGCGCGGGATCGCCTGCGCAACGCGATTCTGCACCTGGACGGCGGCGAGATCGATGTTGGTGCCGCTCTTGAACGTCACCGTGAGCGCCATCTGCCCATCGGAGCTCGACGTCGACTTCATGTAGATCATGTTCTCGACGCCGTTGACCGCTTCCTCGAGCGGACCGGCGACCGTTTCGGCAATCGTGCGCGGATTCGCGCCCGGATAGTTCGCCGTCACCTGCACGGAGGGCGGCACGACATCCGGATACTCGCTGATCGGCAGGTTCGGGATCGCCATCAGGCCCGAGACCAGGATCAGCGCCGACAGCACCGTCGCGAGGATCGGGCGGTCGATGAAAATGCGCGAAAAATCCGTGTGCTTCGACATTACTTTGCCGCTGGCAGGTCCGGCTGGTCCATCGGCACTTCGCGGGGATTCACCGGCTGGCCCGGAAAGAAGATCTTGCGCATGCCGTTGATGATCACTTTGTCTCCGGGCTTCAGCCCGGATTCGACGACGACCAGGCCCTCGACATGGGGGCCGAGCTTCACGTCCCGGCGCTCGGCGGCATTGTCCTTGCCGAGGACATAGACGTAGCGGCGGTCCTGGTCGGTCAACACCGCCTGTTCGTTGATCAGGAGCGCATTCGTCTGCGAACCTCCGAGCAGGCGGACGCGAGCGAACAGGCCCGCCGTAAATACGCCGTCCGGGTTCGGCAGGATTGCGCGCGCGCGAATCGTGCCTGTCGCGGGATTGAGCGCGTTATCGACGAAGTCCACCTCGCCCCGGTGCGGAAAGCCTTCCTCGTTGGCGAGGCCGATCAGCACGGGATTGCGCGCGTCTCGGGAGCTTTCGCGGTTTCCCGCGCGGGCAAGCTCCTGGTAGCGGAGGTAGGCGCGCTCGTCACCCGTGAAAGTGACGTACACGGGATCAATGGATACGACGGTCGTCAGGAGCGACTGGTTTGGCGCGACGAGATTGCCCGGCTTGACGAGCGCCTCTCCAGCGCGGCCGGTGATCGGCGAGGTGATGCGCGTAAAGCCGAGGTCAAGGTCCGCCTTCGCAAGGTTGGCGCGCGCGGCAAGTACGTCTGCCTCGGCCTGCTGCGCTTCCATCTGGCGTTGATCGACCTCACCCTGTGACACCGCACGATCCGTGACCAGCGTTTCCGCACGGGACAGTTCCTGCTTCGCAAGCGCGAGCCGGGCCTCGGCTCGTGCCGTGTCCGCGCGTGCGGCATCAGCGATCGCCTTGTATTCGCGGTTGTCGATCGTGAAGAGAAGCTGACCCTTCTCGACCAGGCCGCCTTCCGGATAATGGACGCGGTTCAGGTGTCCCGAGACGCGCGGCCGGATCTCGGCCGATTCGATCGCCTCGACGTGGCCGCTGTATTCGTCCCACTCGGTGACGGATTTCGGCACGACCGCGGCGACACTGACGTCTGGCGGCGGCTGCTGCTGCGGCCCGCCGCCGCCGCAAGCGGCGAGCAGGACGGTAATCGCAATGGCAACTGGCTTGCGCATGGCTCAGGCTTCCTTCGCAACTTTCTTCGGGGCTTGCCCGGCACCCCATTGGCGCGCGAGCTCTTCCATCAGGGCGACGAGGCGCGCGCGGGCGGGTGCGGGCATCGAATACATCTGGAATAGCTCCTGCCACATCAGTCCTTCGGCTGCGAGGTGGACCAGATGCAGGCGAAGGTCGCGATCCGTCCATTGCTTGCGGCCGAGCCGCTCGCGCAGATCCTTCCGGCAGGGATCCATCAGCGCCGGATCGAGCGTTGCCGCGGATAACATGCCGCAGAGGAATCGGCGGTGCGAGTCGTCCTGGGCCGTCAGCGTGCGGATGAATCCGAGCAGTCGCGCGGTTTCGGGGTCGCAATCGTCGGGGGTCAGCGCCGCCTCGGCATCGTCCCACTGGCGAAAATCGGCTTCGAGCAGGTTTCTCAGGAGGTCTTCCTTGGTGGGAAAGTGGTAAGTGATGCCACCGCGCGTGATGCCGCTTTCCTTGACGAGTTCGTTGAAGGTCAGCGCTCCGGCGCCGTCGCGCTCGACGATTTGCCGGGCAGCGGCGAGGATTCTTTCGGGGGCAAGCGGTGGACGTCCCATTTTTTTACTATACAGAATGTTCTGTATAGACGGCAATCCGCGCTTTGTGAGGCGGTTTAGAGCCAGCCGCGACGGCGGAAATAGATGTATGGCAGGGCGGCGGAAATCAGGATGAAGAATAGCGCCAGCGGGTATCCAAGATGCCAGTCGAGCTCCGGCATGAAATGGAAGTTCATGCCGTAGATGCTCGCGATCAGGGTCGGCGGCAGGAAGACTGCGGCCGCGACCGAAAAGATCTTGATGATGTTGTTCTGCTCGATGTTGATCAGGCCAAGCGTCGCCTGCAGCATGAAGCTCGCCTTGTTCGCAAGAAACGATGCGTGATCCGACAGGGCCAGCACGTCGCGCGACATGCTGCGGTAGCGCGGCAGCAACTCCTTCGGGATCTGTATTGCCTGCGACTGCTGGATGAAGGTCAGCTGGCGGCCGAGTGTAACGAGACTTTCCCTCGCCTTTGACGTGAGATCACCGTCGCGTCCTATCCGCTCCATCACGCCGCGCAGGTCGCGCGCACGCGGGGCGCCTTTCGCGGCGGGTGCCGCGAATACGCCGGCGGACAGGTCGTCGAGTCCGATGCCGACCCGCTCGAGCACGTCCGCCGTGCGCTCGATGATCGCTTCGAGCAGTCCCGCGAGGATCCCGGGCGCATTGGTCGCCGCCGACGGGTGCCGCTCCGAGTACGCCACGAAACGTCGGAACGGCAATGGATCGACATAGCGGTTCGTAATCAGGCGGTTGCGGGACAGGATGAAGGTGATCGCGGCCGACTCCGGGCGGTCCGTGTCGATCTTGGTCACGACGGTCGCAGTCATGTACAGCGAGCCGTTCTCCTCGTAGAGGCGACTGCTGGTTTCGATCTCGCGCATCTCCTCGCGCGAGGGCACGTCGATGGCGAGCAGGCGCTCGACGGCACGTTCCTCGGTCAAGGTCGGTTCGAGGAGATCGACCCAAACGCACTCTTCGGGAATGTCGGCCGGCGGCGGATCCAGCCGGTCCAGTCCGTGGCTGCCGGGTACGAAGCAGTTCAGCACGCGGGCGGCCGATCAGACCAGGAGGTCAGGTCGCGTCGCGCTCTCGCGCCGCGAGATCGCTGACGAGCTGGAACAGCTGCTCGAGGCCTCCCGCCATCTCGACGTCGGTCAGGTACTTGCCATGGACGACCATCATCGGCGTGTGGTCGAGGCGGTAGCGCCTGGACAGGTTCTCGGCCTGCCGTAGCTTGTTTTCAGCCGAAAACGTGCGGTAGTGCCTGGCGAAATCCTCTTCGGAGACGCCGTTCCTGGCGAGGAATTCGCGGGCGGCCTTCTCGGTCGCGGCGCGGTCGACGCGGCCGCCCCGGATGACCGTCAGCGGGCGATTCTTCGCGTGGATTTCCCGGTAGACCTCCGCGTGCAGCTTGTCGATCAGGCCGAGCGACTCGATCGTGAAGAAAAGCCGGGCATCTTCGCGCGTCACTTCGTTCCAGATGACCGGCACGCGCTTCAGCTTGATCCACTCAGGGTTTGCCTTGTCCCAGGCCGCAAGACGCGGTTCGAGCGCGTAGCAGTGGCCGCAGCCATACCAGAAGCCTTCCACGACCTCGACGCTGCCCGGGGGCGTGCTGACCGGCTGCGCGACGGGATACGCGACGAAGTTCTCGCCTTCCTTCCAGCGCGTCAGGTCGCCCGCAGCCGGAGCCGGCGTCGTGGCCGCGACGGCGGCCGCGATCGGGCTCGTCGAGCTCGTCGCTGCTTCGACGGTTTCGCCGTCGCTGCTGCGGGCTTCGGGCTCGACCGCCTTTTCGGCTGGCGGCGCTTCGGCAACCGCGGCAGCCGGTGCCTGGGTCACGGCCGGTTCGGTCGCGGCGGGCGGCGTTTCCTTACCGCAGGCCGCGCAGGCGAGCATGGCTGCGATTGCGCAAGAAATAATCCTGATCATCTATCGGTTCTCCGCTGTAAGGCCCGTCAGCGCAGGCCCTGCGTATAGGATGCAAGTGCGCGCATTTCTTCGTCGGTCAGCTTGTCGGCGATAACCTGCATGATGTCGTTGCCTGCGGCCATGCGCCTGCCGTCAGCGAACGCCAGGAGCTGGTTGTAGGCGTAGACCGCATGCTGGGCGCGAAGTGCCGGATAGCCTGCCGGCGCGTTGCCCTTGCCCTGGGGGCCGTGACAGGCGATGCAGGCGGGTATGCCCTTTGCCGCGTCGCCGCCCCGATAGAGCTTTTCGCCGACCTTCCAGTTCGAGGGGTCGGCCTCGAGGCCCGTGGGAGCCTGCTGCGCGAAGTGCGCGCCAAGGTCCTGCATGTCGGCCTCGGAGAGCATGGCCGCCATCGGCGTCATCAACGGGTTGACGCGCGCGCCCTCCTTGAACTGCTTGAGCTGCGCGACGGTATAGGACTCATGCTGCCCGGCCAGGCTCGGCCATTCAGGGTTGACGCTCGCGCCGGTCATGCCATGGCAGGCGCCGCAAACGGCCGCTTTCTGCGCGCCCAGGGCGGCATCGCCCGCGGATGCCGCAGCGGCAAAAATGGTACAAGCCAAGGCGCATCCGAACCACGCGTTCTTCATGCCAGAATTATATATGTCCCGTTATTCCAAGGCCCGATTCCTGAAAAGCGCCGCATCGACGGACGCTTTTGGCGACGATTCGGGGGCGGAAGTCGCGTTTGCCGGCCGCTCGAACAGCGGCAAGTCGAGCGCGCTCAATGCAATCGTCCGCCGCAAGGATCTGGCCCGCACGAGCCGCACCCCGGGCCGCACCCAGTTCATCAACCTGTTCGAGCTCGAGCCGGGCCGCCGCCTGGCGGACCTGCCCGGCTATGGCCATGCCAACGTGCCGGCGGCCGTGCGCGCGGCCTGGGGCCGTTTGATCGAAACCTATTTCATGGAGCGCGAATCCCTGGCGGGACTCTTCATCATCGCCGATTCGCGGCGCGGGTTCGGGGCAAGCGACCAGGTGATGTTCGATTACGCATCGGCACGGGGCCTGCGGGCGCACATCCTCCTGAGCAAATCCGACAAGCTGACTCGCAACGAGGCGCGCCGGACGCTGCAAGTCGTTCAGGGCACGCTCGGCGAGAGGGCGGACGTCCAGCTCTTCTCGGCCCAATCCGGGGAAGGCGTTGAGAAAGCGCAGGGGGCGCTGGACGCGCTGCTGGCCCGAAAGCGATAGCCCGCAAAAATGCCCGGCGATCCGCGGGGACCGCCGGGCGGATACCCGGCTTGGGGATGCAATCCGGGCGACCCGCTCAGGGAGGGAAGCGGGGAGCGTCTCACGGCGCTCGAAAACTTAGATGGGGAGCATTAAGACAAGTTCCAGTGCGGCGAGCCCGGGATTTACGGCGTTGATTTCGATCGAAATTCTAGTGCGCATCGTCCCAGTTCGCGCCGACTCCGGTGTCGACCTTGAGCCCGACTGCGAGTTCGGCCGCGCCGCACATGAGCTCGACGACCCGGCCACGCACTTCGTCGATTGCCGGCTTTGCCACTTCGAGCACCAGTTCGTCGTGCACCTGCATCACGAGATGCGCGGGCACCTTCGACTCGTGGAGCCAGCGGTGCACACGGATCATGGCGCGCTTGATAATGTCCGCGGCCGTGCCCTGCATCGGCGCGTTGATGGCGCTGCGCTCTGCGTACTGCTGCAGGTTGCGGTCGCGTGAGCGGATGTCGGGCAGATAGAGGCGCCGGCCGTACACGGTTTCCACGTAACCCTGGGAGCGGGCGCTCTCGCGGGTCCGGTCCATGTATTCGCGAACCCCGGGGTAGCGGCCGAAGTAGCGCCCGACGTAGTCCTGCGCGGCGTGACGTTCAATCCCGAGCTGGCGCGCGAGGCCGAAAGCCGACATGCCGTAAATCAGCCCGAAATTGATCGCCTTCGCGGCACGGCGTTGGTCATTCGTCACCTTGTCCGGTGCAACGTCGAACACTTCGGCGGCGGTCGCGCGGTGGATGTCGCCTTCCTCGGCGAATGCGCGCCGCAGGCTTTCGTCGCCGGACAGGTGCGCCATGATCCGAAGCTCGATCTGCGAATAGTCGGCCGCGAGGAGCACATGGCCCTTGGGTGCGATGAATGCCTGGCGGATGCGCCGGCCTTCCGGCGTCCGGATCGGAATGTTCTGGAGATTGGGGTCGCTCGACGACAACCGGCCCGTGACTGCTACCGCCTGGTGATACGAGGTGTGCACGCGCCCGGTCTTCGCGTCGATCTGTCCGGGGAGCTTCTCTGTGTAGGTGGAGCGAAGCTTCGCGAGCCCGCGATACTCGAGGATGATGCGCGGCAGCTGGTACTTGTCCGCGAGCTCTTCGAGCACTTCCTCGGCCGTCGATGGCTGGCCGGTGCGAGTTTTCTGCCGCACGGGCAGCCCCTGCTTGGTGAACAGGATTTCCTGGAGCTGCTTTGGCGAATCGAGATTGAAGGGCTGGCCGGCCGAGCCATGAGCATCGGCTTCGAGTTCGGCGAGCCGCTTTGCGATCTCGCTGCTCTGCCGCTTGAGAAGGTCCCGGTCGATCAGCACGCCGCGGTGTTCCATCTCGAGCAGGACTGGCACGAGCGGCTGCTCGATCGACTCGTAAACATTGAGCAGCGCCGGCTCCTTTTCGAGTGCCGCGTGCAGGATCCGGTGCAACTGCAGCGTGACATCCGCATCCTCGGCGGCGTAGGGCGAGGCCTGCTCGAGCGCGACCTGGTTGAACGGGATCTGCTTGGCGCCCTTGCCGGCGACGTCCTCGTACTTGATCGTGTCTATGCCGAGATAGAGCTTCGCGCAGGAATCCATGTCGTGCCGTGTCGCCGTGGAGTTCAGCACGTAGGATTCGAGCATCGAATCGAAGCGCATGCCGTCGAGGGCGATGCCGGCGCAGGCGAGCACATGTGCGTCGTACTTGAGGTGGTGGCCCACCTTCGGCCGCTTCGGGTCTTCAAGGAGCGGCTTGAGACGTGTGAGGGTTTTCTTCCGGTCGAGCTGGTCCGGCGCACCGGGGCAATCATGTGCGAGTGGGAGGTAGGCCGCGTGCCCGGGCTCTATGCAGAACGAAATGCCGACGATCTCGGCCTGCATGTAGTCGAGGCTGGTCGTTTCGGTGTCGAAGGCGAAGAGCGGCGCCTTGTTAAGCGCCGCAATCCAGCCCCCGAGCTGCCTTTCGGTGAGAATTGTTTCGTAATCGCGCGGAGGCGTAGCCGGCCGGGACTCCGGCTCGCTCGCGCCGCCG
>CAYPQX010000002.1:0-20768 GCA_964412975.1 uncultured Steroidobacteraceae bacterium | reverse complement strand
CACGCAGCGCAGCGAGATGGCCGCCCTCTATACGGGAACCGCGCCCATCGAGTCCGACCGCAAGGCCTTCGTGATGCCAAGGGTCCAGGGCGAGATCCGTCAGGTTCTCGCGGACGAGGGCCAGCGCGTGCGTGCGGGCCAGGTCCTCGCTCGCCTCGATGGCGACAAGCTGCGCCTCGAAGTGGCGCTCTACGAAGCGACCATGCGCAAGCTCGAGCGCGACTATCAGCGCAACCTCGAGTTGCAGCAGAAGGGTCTGGTGAGCGCCACGGCTCTCGACAATCTCAAGTACGAACTCGAAGCCGCGAAGGCCAATTGGCAACTCGCGAAGCTGCAACTCTCGTATTGCGACATCCGCTCTCCGATCAACGGTACGGTCACGCAACGCCTCGACGTCATGAAGGTAGGCAATACCGTGACCCCCGTCGGCGGCGTCATCGAGAGCGCGGATAGTTCGCTGTTCGTGGTCGAGGATCTCGACACGCTGATGCTGCGCGTCAACGTGCCGGAGCGCGAGCTCGCGAAGCTTTCCGTCGGGCAAACCGCCGAACTCACGTTCGACGCGGTGCCGGACCGCTCCTTCCTTGGCAAGATTTCGCTGATCAGTCCGTATGTCAATGCCGATACCGCGACTTTTGCCGTGCGCATCCATGTCGCGGATACCGGGAGCCTGCTGCGCCCGGGCATGTTCGCCCGTGTTGCGATTGTTTATGAGCGCAGGCCCGATGCCCTGCAGATCCCGCGCACCGCCCTCCTCGATGGCGACGGTCCACCCAAGGTGTTCGTCGTCACGGACGGCAAGGCCGCGGAGCGCGCCGTGAAGCTCGGGCTCAGCAACGGCGCGATGATCGAGGTCGTGTCCGGGCTGAAGGACGGCGAGCAGGTCGTGGTGGTTGGCCAGGCTGCGGTCAAGCCTGGAGCGGCGGTCCGCATCGTCAATTCTCCGACGCGCCCGGCGGCGCGCACCGAGCCCGCCGTCGCGGCCGGCTGACCGGCGCGAGCCCGCAATGAAAATCGTCGAATTCGCCACGCGGCGCCGCGTAACCATCCTGATGGTCACGGTCGCCGTCGTCCTGTTCGGCTTCGTGTCGCTGTCCCGGCTCAAGCTCAACCTGCTGCCGGACCTGTCCTATCCGACGCTCACGGTACGCACCGATCTCCCGGGCGCTGCGCCGCTCGAACTGGAGACCCTGATCACGCGGCCGATCGAGGAATCGGTGGGCATCATCCGCAATGTCCGGTCGGTAAGGTCGGTCTCGCGCGCCGGCCAGGCGGACGTGATCCTGGAATTCGCCTGGGGCACGGACATGGACCTCGCGGGCATTGACGTGCGCGAGAAGATTGACCTGCTGCAGCTCCCGCTCGAGGCGAGCCGCCCGATCCTGCTGCGCTTCGACCCGTCGACCGAGCCCGTGATGCGCTATGCCTTCGTGGACTCCGACGAGTTCGCCAAGGCTTCGCCGTCCGAGAGCGGCAGCGTCGAGCGACTGAAGGGCCTGCGCCGGTTCGCCGACGACCGGCTGAAGCCGGATCTCGAATCGGTGGACGGCTCCGCGGCGGTCAAGGTCAGCGGCGGTTACGAGGACGAGATCCAGGTCTTCGTGGACCAGGGCAAGCTAGCCCAGCTCAACCTGTCGATCGACATGATCGCGCAGCGACTCGGTGAAGAGAACGTCAACCTTTCGGGCGGACGGCTCGAGCAGGGCACGCAGCGATTCCTCGTTCGCACGCTGAACGAGTTCGGCTCCGTGCAGCAGATGGCGGACTCGATCATCGCGAACGTCGGGGGCAAGCCCGTCTACCTGCGAGACGTCGCGAGCGTCACCAGCGGCTACAAGGACCGCGAGGCGATCACCCGCGTCGACGGTCGCGAATCCGTCGAGCTCGCGATCTACAAGGAAGGCGATGCCAACACCGTGCAGCTTGCCACGGGGATCCGTGCGCGCATCGAGGAACTCGGCAAGTCGCTGCCGGCAGGCGGCGAGCTCGTCCTCGTCTATGACCAGTCGAAGTTCATCTCCTCCGCGATCGGCGAAGTCCGCGAAGCCGCGCTGATCGGCGGCCTGCTTGCAATCCTCGTCTTGTACCTCTTCCTGCGCGACGCGCGCGCGACCCTGATCACGGGTATCGCCATTCCGGTCTCGGTCATCGGCACTTTCGTGCTGATGTACATGTTCGACCTTTCGCTCAACATCATGTCGCTCGGCGGCATCGCGCTCGCAGTGGGCATGCTTGTCGACAACGCGGTCGTCGTGCTCGAGAACATCGTGCGTCACCGCGAGCAAGGCCGCTCGCGCATCGAGGCTGCGACCCGCGGTACCAGCGAAGTCGGCACGGCGATCACGGCCGCGACGCTGACGTCGGTCGCCGTGTTCTTCCCGATGGTCTTCATCACGGGCATCGCCGGTCAGCTGTTCCGTGACCAGGCGCTGACCGTCAGCTTCTCGCTGCTCTTCTCACTCATCGTCGCGATGACCCTCGTGCCGATGCTCGCGGCCGGCAAGCCCGAGTACCAGGTGCCGGATCCCGAGCGGCAACCGGGACGCGTGGGCCGCGGCATCGCGTGTGCGCTGGCTGGCAAGCGCAGACTTGCGACGCGGATTTCCGACGGCATGGCGTGGCTCCTCGGCTGGCTTGCGCGCCCGACGCAGTCAGGATTCGCAGCGGTCGCGAAAGCCTACCTGCCGGCCCTGCGCTGGTCGCTCGAGCATCGCGGGCGCGTCGTGCTCATCTCGATCGCCGTGCTGCTCGTGACCGCGGCGCTCGTTCCGCGTCTCGGTACCGAGCTGATCCCGCAGCTCTCGCAGGGCGAATTCATCGCCGACCTGCGGCTTGCTCCGGGAACGCCGCTCGAGCAGACCGACCGCGCGATGGCCGCGGCTCAGGCACAGGCCATGGAGCTCGGGGACGTCGAACTTTCGTATGCGGTCACCGGCACGGGAAACCGGCTCGACGCAAGCCCGACGGACGCCGGCGAGAACACCGGGCGGCTGTCGGTCACGCTCAAGCCCGGCACCAGTCCGGACGATGAATCGAGGGCGATTGAAACCCTGCGCGGGAAATTTGAATCGCTCGCAGGCGTCCAGTATCAGTTCAGCCGCCCCGCACTCTTCAACTTCGCCTCCCCGCTCGAGGTCACGATCACGGGCTACGACCTCGACCGTCTGCGCCTGGTCGCGGAGCAGGTGCGGCTTGGAATGCAGGCGAGCCCGACGTTCAGCGACATCAAGTCGACCGTCGAGTCCGGAAATCCCGAGATCCAGATCGTCTTCGACCAGGAGCGTGCAGCCCAGCTCGGGGTCACCGTGCGCGAACTCGCAGATCGCGTGGTCGCGAGCGTGCGCGGCAGCGTCGCGACACGCTACAAGCTGCGCGAGAAGAAGATCGACGTGCTGGTCAGGAGCGTCGATACGCGGGCCTCATCAGTCGAGGAGATCCGCTCGCTGATCGTCAACCCGGGCAGTGACCGTCCCCTGCCCTTGTCCGCCGTCGCCGAGGTGACGGTCGCGACCGGGCCCGCCGAGATCCGGCGCACACGCCAGCAGCGCGTCGCCATCGTGACGGCGAATCTTTCTTCCGGCGACCTGGGTTCAGCGGTCACGGAACTGGGCAAGATCGTCGATGCCGTTGAATTGCCGGTCGGAACGACTGCTGCTGTCAGCGGGCAGAGCGACGACATGAAGGAATCGTTCCGCTCGCTGCAATTCACGATGCTGCTCGCCGTATTCCTGGTCTATCTCGTGATGGCGTCGCAGTTCGAATCGCTGCTCCACCCCTTCGTCATCCTGCTGACGATTCCGCTCGCCCTCACCGGGTCGGTCTGGGCGATGTTCCTGACCGGCACCACGGTCAATGTCGTTGCCTACATCGGCCTCATCATGCTGGCCGGCATCGTGGTGAACCAGTCCATCGTGCTGATCGACGCGGTCAACCAGGGACGCGAGCGGGGCCTTGCCAAGCACGATGCGATCATCGAGGCCGCGCGCCTCCGGCTGCGGCCGATCGTCATCACCAAGCTGACGACGATCCTCGGGCTTCTGCCGATGGCAATCGGGCTCGGCGAAGGCGCGGAGATCAGGAAGCCGATGGCCATCACGGTGATCGGCGGCGTCGCGGTCGCGAGTCTCTTCACGCTGCTCGTGATTCCCGTCGTCTATTCGCTGCTCGATCGAAAGCGGTTCCAGCCGGCCGGCGCAAGTGTCATGCCGAGCGTCGCGACGGAGTCCGGCGGAGGCTGAGTCATGCTGCATACCCGGTTCGCGCTGCGAAGGCCCGTCACGACACTGATGACGTTCATCGCCGTATCGCTGATCGGCCTGATCGCGATGTGGCTCCTGCCGCTCGAACTGTTTCCCGACATCCGCTTCCCGGGCATTCAGGTCACGATTCCGTACCAGGGCTCGACGCCTGAGGAAGTCGAGCGGCTCATCACCCGCCCGTCGGAGGAGGCCATTGCGACACTGTCGGGCATCAAGGAGATCCGCTCGACCTCGTCGGAGAACGGAGCGGAGCTCGTCGTCTTCTTCGAATGGGAACGGGACCCGGCCGCGGTCGGATTCGAGGTCCGGACCAAGCTCGAGTCGATCCGCCACGAGTTTCCGGCGAGTGCCAACCGCATCCTGACCCAGATGTTTGCAGCCGGCGATGACCGGGTCGTGGCGGTGCGCATCTCGAGCGAGGAGGACCTGACACGCCAGTACGACACGCTCGATCGCTACCTGAAAAAGCCGATCGAGCGCCTCGACGGCGTGGCGCGCGTCTCGCTCGAAGGCGTCGAGCCGCTCGAACTGCGGATCCTGGTCGACCCGGTGCGCCTGACCGCCCACGGGGTCGACATCGCGCGCCTTCGGGACGCGCTGCAGGGCGCAAATTTCTCGGTCAGCGCAGGCGAAGTGACGGGCGGCCAGCAACGCTTTCTCGTACGTCCGATCGGCGAGTTCCGTAGCCTCGACGACGTGCGCGAGTTCATCGTCAAGGGCAACGTTCGATTGCGCGACATCGCGGATGTGCGCCTCGCCACGCCCGCCCTTTCGGTCGGCCGTCACCTCAATGGCAGGCCCGGCGTCGGCCTCGACGTCTTCAAGTCGACCGGCGCAAACATCGCCGAAGTCGCGGACCGCGTGATGGCTGTCGTCGACGAGCAGCGCAAGCTGCCGCAACTGCAGGGCATCGACGTCATCGTGCTGCAGAACCAGTCCGAGAATATCCACAGCTCCTTGACCGACCTGCGCAATGCCGGCCTGATCGGCGCCGGCCTCGCCCTGATCGTGCTGTTCCTGTTCCTGCGTCACTGGCCGACGACGCTGATCGTCGCGCTCGCCGTGCCCTTCTCACTGCTCATCACGGTCGCAGCGATGTACTTCCTCGGATTCTCGCTCAACATCCTGACGATGATGGGTATGCTGCTCGCGGTCGGACTCCTCGTGGACAATGCCGTCGTCGTGACTGAGAGCATCTTCCGGCACCGGCAGATGAACGGCGCCGATGCGATCACGTCGACGCTCGCCGGCGTGAGCGAAGTTGGAGTCGCCGTCCTCGCGGGGACGCTTTCGACCGTCATCGTTTTCCTGCCGATCATCTTCGGCGAGGAGAGCGAGATCTCGGTCTTCATGGTGCATGTCGCGGTGCCCATCGTCGTCGCGATGCTGGCGTCGCTCCTTGTGGCGCAGACCATCATTCCGACGCTGACCGCCCGCTTCCCGCCCCCGCCTGCGATCAAGTCCGGCTCGTACTTCGCAAGGATCCAGGAATGGTACCTGCGGAGGCTCGACTGGCTGTTCCAGCACAGGTGGTGGAGCGCGCTGTTCGTGGTGCTAATCGTGCTGTCGCCGGTACCGCTATTCATGACGGGACTCGTAAAGGTCGACATGTTCCCGCAGGACGCCTCCGATCGCGTGTTCCTCCCGTACCACATCGAGGGTACCTACCCGCTCGCGCGCACCGAGGAAGCGGTCACGCGCGTCGAAACCTACCTCGAGGAGAACAAGGACCGCTTCGGAATCGAGCTGGTCTACAGCTATTTCACGCCCGACGATGCGTCAAGCGTGATCAAGCTGAAGCCGCGTGACGAGCTTCCGATGCAGCCGCGCGAGCTGATGAAGGCAATCGAGAAGGACTTGCCGGAGATCATCATCGGCAAGCCGAGCTTCCGCTTCGACGAGGACCAGGGCAACACGGGCGCATTCAGCATGCGCCTCACCGGCGAGTCGACCGAACAACTCGTAGGCCTGGCACGGACCGTGGTCCAGCGGCTGCGCGTCGTCAAGGGACTCGACTCGGTTCGCTCGACCGCAAAGGCCGGAGAGCACGAGGTGCAGGTGATCGTCGATCGTGATCGCGCGGCCAACCTCGGCCTCACGCCTCAGGCCGTCGCGGAGACCCTCGCGGTCGCAATGCGCGGAGATCCGCTCAAGGAGTTCCGGGCGGACGACCGCGAGATACAGATGCGGCTGGCCTTCCGTGAGGACGACCGCCAGACGCTCGAGGACCTCGCAGCGACGCCACTCTATCTGCCGGACGGAACGCGCGGCACACTCGGCGCGGTCGCAGGCTTCCGCATCGACCAGACGGCCCGGACGATCGATCGAGTCGACCGGCTCACGTCGGTCGTGATCGAAGGCACGGTGTCCCAGGATTCGTCGCTCGATGAAGTCAAGAAGGGTGTGGAATCGGTCATGGAACAGTTCCCCCTGCCCGCGGGCGTCGGCTGGAAATACGGCCGGAGCGTCGAGGACAGCGACGACACGGCGGCGACGATGCAGATGAATATCCTGCTGGCGGTGGCGCTGATCTTCCTGGTCATGGCCTCGCTATTCGAGTCGATGCTATATCCGGTCTCGATCATCACCTCGATCGTTTTCGCGATCGTCGGTGTCTTCTGGGGACTCGCGATTTCCCGGACACCGATGTCATTCATGGCGATGCTCGGGATCATGATCCTGATCGGCGTCATCGTGAACATCGGTATCGTGCTGATCGCACACGTGATCGACCTGCGCAAGGAAGGCATGAACCGGCACGACGCGATTCTCGAGGCCGCGCGTCACCGGTTGCGCCCGATCATGATGACGACCGTCGTTACGCTGCTTGCGATGCTGCCGCTCGCCGTCGGCGACACGCAGATCGGCGGCGACGGGCCGGCGTACTTTCCAATGGCCCGCGCACTGATGTCGGGGCTGTTCTTCGGGAGCGCGACTTCGCTCTTCTTCGTTCCGCTCTTCTATGTCTGGCTCGACGACGTGAACATCTGGCGCCAGCGCGTCAGGCTGCATTCGCGAGCTGGTGAGGCGGCGGCGGAATCACCCTGACAGGGCGCGCCGGCAGCGACCGGTCAGCGCAGCAGGACTTTGTAGACGTCCCAGTAGTCGTCCACCAGAACGTTGGCGTCCGGCACGCCACCGGTTCCCGCAGGCGGCAGCGAAGCCGGTTGCGGCACGGTCTCGTTCCCATTGCGCCAGGTGGCTGTCGCCACCATCTTTTCCCCGCGCTTCTTGATCTCGGCTGCCAGTCCGTCCTGCGCCTTCACGAGCGCCAGCGCCTGCTCGATCTCGCGGATGCGCGCGAGACAGGCGTCGAGGCTGCCATACTTTGCGCTCTCGACACTGCGGTTGTTCGCGAGCCTCGAATCCATCGCAAGGCCCGACATGGCGAGCCGTGCGAACAGGTGCTGCGCGTAGGCGATCACGGCGAGGTTCACGAGCCGTCGGCCCTCGATCGTCAGCCCCGGGAACTCAGGCCACGGTTCCTTTTCGATCGTGCGGTGCGCTTCCTGCATGTCGGCGAGCTGCCGCTCCGCGACGACGCAGCGCTCTCGCTGCTCCAAGATCTCGGCGGCCAGCGTGCGCCGCTTGAAGTAATGCCAGAACTGCCTGAGCTGCTTCATGCGCTCGTCGCGCTGGCGCAGCTGCTCACGCTCCGCATCGGCGACTTCCTGCGCCTGCTTCAGGCGCTCGTCCGCGACCTTCAGACGCTCAGCGCGGTCTTGCTGGAACTCCGCGAGCTGCTGCTTGCGCTGGGCGTCCTGGCGTTCGCGTTTCAGTTCTGCCGAAAACTTCTCGAGCTGCTCGCGACAACCCCGCCAGAGTGCCTTCAGGCCGAAGTGGACGAGCGCGTCGAGGCCCCGCTGCGGATTCCCGAGCAGCACTTCGAGCTGTTCGAGCTGCTGCTGGAGCCGCGCATTCGCGTTCTCCTTCTGCTTCAGCTTGTTGCGCAGGTTGTGCAGCTGGTCGTCGAGCCCCTGGAGCTCCTTCTTGAGCTCGGCCCGGTTCCAGAAGAGCTTCAGCAACCGCTCCTGCTCCGCCGGATCGGCGCGGCCGATCGAGGGCAGCTTGAGCTGCGACCACTTGTCGGGAAGCATCACGGCCACGGATATCGCTCAGGTTGCCGGCGTCGCAAAGCGATGGCCGTTGCCGACGCAGTATTCCAGCCACTTGTTAAGCAGCATGTTGCAGGACCAGCGCTGCCCGCGGCTGCGGGCTACATCCCCGGCAATCTGCCGGAGCCGCGCGTGCGACGGCGTCGCGCCCGTTCCGCAGGCCTCGGCCAGGCGCGCGTCGTGATAGACGCGGATCTCGAGCCCGGGCTCGCGCGCCGCCACGGAGCCCGCGCCGAAGAGATAGGTCATCTGCAGCGCGGTCGTGTAGCGGCACTGGTCGACCACGGAAAGCTCCAGTGTGGGCTCGCCTGCGACTTCCGATGTCAGCGAACCGCGCAGGCGCTTCAGGTCCGGCACGAGCCAGCCGAGCCGGATGAAGTTGCTCTCGTAAAGCGTCATCAGGCTCACGAAAGATCGCGGCCTTGCGCGCCAGGAGACAGTGCAGAGGTCGTCCGTCACCATGGATTTGACTATATCACAGGGATATTCGGCGATTTCCCGCGCGAATCGTGCTGCTTGTCACGAAACGTCAAGGCCGCACGCGGCGCGGGATCGCAAGCCGCTCGAGCACCCGGCTCGCGATCTCCTCGATCGACGTATCCGTCGTCTCGAGATACGGAATGCCGTGGCGCTCGAACAACTGCTCCGCCGCGCGCACCTCGAATGCGCACTGCTGCGCAGAAGCGTAGCGGCTGTCCGGCCGTCTCTCCTGCCGGATCTGCTGCAGGCGGCCGGGCTCGATGGTCAGGCCGAACAGCTTGCGCCGGTACGGATCGACGATTGCCGGCAGGCGCACACCGTCGAGGTCGTCCTCGATCAGCGGGTAATTCGCTGCAAACGCCCCGTATTGCAGCGCCATGTACACACAGGTTGGGGTCTTCCCCGAGCGGGAAACTCCGATGAGGATCACATCCGCGCGGTCGTAGTCACGCGTCTGCGCGCCGTCGTCGTTCGCAAGTGCGAAGTTCGTCGCATTGATGCGCATCGTGTAGGCCGTGAGGTCGGCCATGCCATGGGCCCGCCCGAGCACGTGCGCGGAGGGCTGGCCCAGCTCCTGCTCGAGCGGACCGAGAAATGCGTCAAAGAAATCGAGGAACAGGCATCGCGCCTGCTTCAGCGCGTCGCGCACCTCGTTGTTAACGAGCGTTGCGAATACGATGGGTTGCACCGCTTCTTCCCGGCCTGCCTGGTCGATCTTCGCGACCGCCTCGCGCGCCTTGTCAACGCTGGTGATGAATGGCAAAGTGATCGGCCTGAAATCCATGCCGTCGAACTGCGTCAGCAGGCTGTGTCCCATCGTTTCCGCGGTGACGCCGGTCTGGTCGGACACGAAGAAGACGGTTCGTCGCTGTTTCATGGCGGATCATCCGTTGTCCGACGCGGCCCGCGAGGCGCGGCCAGCCGCGCGGCTGATCGTATCAGGTGCGGGCCCAACGAGGACGAGGCGTGACCGGTTACACAGTTCCGTTCGGTCAGCTCCGCATGAAGGACGTCGAGTCCGTCGGCGGCAAGAATGCTTCGCTCGGCGAGATGATCGGGCGGCTCGCCGATGCGGGCGTGCGCGTGCCGGACGGCTTCGCGACGACGGCGCAGGCGTACCGCGACTTCCTGGCGCAGGACGGTCTCGATGCCCGCATTGCCGCTGAACTCGCCGGTCTCGACGTCGACGACGTCGCTCGGCTCGCGGACACAGGCAGCCGCATCCGCGGCTGGATCCTCGGGACGCCGTTACAGCAGCGACTCGAGCGCGATGTGCTCGCCGCGGCCGCCGCGCTCGGCAACGGCGGCGCCGCGCTCGCCGTCAGGTCGTCGGCGACTGCGGAGGATCTCCCGGGGGCTTCATTCGCGGGACAGCAGGAAACGATCCTGAACGTCCGCGGCGCAAAATCCGTGCTCGAGGCCGTGCACCAGGTCTACGCGTCGCTCTACAACGACCGGGCCATTTCGTACCGCACGCACCAGGGATTCGCCCACGGCCAGGTCGCCATTTCCGTCGGCGTTCAGCACATGGTCCGAAGCGACGTCGGCGCGAGCGGGGTGATGTTCACGCTCGATACCGAGTCTGGTTTCCGCGACGCCGTATTCATCACGGCATCCTGGGGCCTCGGCGAACTCGTCGTGCAGGGCGCCGTGAATCCCGACGAGTTCTACGTTTACATGCCGGCGCTCCGTGCGGGCCGGCAGGCGATCATCCGCCGCAACCTGGGTTCGAAGGCCTCGCGCATGGTGTACGCGGCCGATCCCGCCCCCGGGCGCTGGGTCGAAGTCGCCGAGGTTGCGGCGGCCGACCGCGCCCGCTTCTGCATCGATGACCACGACGTCCACGAACTTGCCCGCCAGGCGCTCATCATCGAATCGCACTATGAATGCCCGATGGACATCGAGTGGGGCAAGGACGGCGAGACCGGCGAGATTTACGTGCTCCAGGCGAGGCCCGAAACCGTGCAGAGCCAGGCCGGCCGCTCGATCCTGCGCTATACGCTGAAGCAGCGCTCGCGCACGCTCGCCCAGGGCCGCGCGATCGGACAGCGCATCGGCGCCGGACCGGCGCGCGTGGTCGCGGGCACGCGCGAGATGTCCCGCATCCAGCCGGGAGATGTGATCGTTTCCGACATGACCGATCCCGACTGGGAGCCGGTCATGAAGCGGGCCGCCGCAATCGTCACGAATCGCGGCGGGCGCACCTGTCATGCGGCAATCATCGCGCGCGAGCTCGGGATACCGGCGGTCGTCGGCTGCATCGACGCGACTTCGAAGATCCGGGACGGGGAGCCGGTGACGGTCTCCTGCGCCGAAGGCGACACCGGTGTGATCTACGAGGGCCGGCTCGACTTCGAACAGCAGCAGATCGAACTGGACGCGCTGCCGGAACCGCCCGTCCGAATCATGATGAACGTCGGGAATCCGGACCGCGCGTTCGACTTCGCCTCGATCCCGAACCATGGCGTTGGACTCGCCCGACTGGAATTCATCATCAATCGCATGATCGGCGTGCATCCGCGCGCCCTGCTCGATTTCGCCGCGCTCGATCCCGGCGTGCAGGACCAGGTCCGCAGGCAGATGGCAGGCTATGCCGATCCGGTCGGATTCTTCGTCGAAAAGCTCGCCGAAGGCATCGCGAGCATTGCTGCCGCGTTTGCACCCCAGCCAGTGATCGTCCGTCTCTCGGATTTCAAGTCGAACGAATACGCGAACCTGATCGGGGGGCGGCAGTACGAGCCGCACGAGGAGAATCCGATGCTCGGGTTCCGGGGCGCGTCACGCTACACCGACCTAGCCTTCCGGCCGTGCTTCGAACTCGAGTGTCGCGCGCTTCGCAGGGTGCGCGACGACATGGGACTCACGAACGTCCAGGTCATGGTGCCATTCGTGCGCACGGTCGACGAAGGCCGGCGCGTCGTGGAATTGCTCGCCGAGAACGGGCTGCGCCGCGGCGACGGGGGTCTCAAGGTCATCATGATGTGCGAGCTGCCGACCAACGCCCTGCTCGCCCGCGACTTCCTCGAGCACTTCGACGGCATGTCGATAGGCTCGAACGACATGACGCAGCTCACCCTCGGCATCGACCGTGACTCGGCGATCATCGCGGGCCTCTTCGACGAGCGCGATCCCGCGGTCAAGTCGCTCCTTTCAACGGCGATTCGCGCCTGCAAGGACGCCGGCAAGTACATCGGCATCTGCGGCCAGGGCCCGTCGGATCACCCCGACCTAGCGCGGTGGCTCGTCGACGAGGGCATCGACAGCCTGTCGCTGAATCCGGATACGGTCGTCGAGACCTGGCTGTACCTGGCGAAGGGCGCGAAGAACTAGCAGGCAGGTGCAGGCGGGTCGGGCGGGGCATCCCTCGCGAGCTCAGAAGAACGGACATTCGCTCGCCCGGGCCCCCGCCCGCCCCGCTACTGCGCGTCCAGCTCGGTTCGCGCGGCTTCCCAATGACGGCCGTCGAACGGGCGTATGCGCATTGAAGAAATTCGAGCCGGGTCGAGGCAGCGGGCGTTGACGCTGTAGCCGTCCGGGTGCGAGCGCGGGACATAAAACGATTTCACGCCGCAATGACGGCAAAACATATGACGGGCGACACCAGTGCCGAAGCGATATTCGGTCAGCGAGTCCTCGCCGGCAAGCAGGCGAAAATGGTCGGCGGTGACGATCAGGTGAAGATAGCCGGACCGGTCGCACATCGAGCAATTGCATTCGAGCAGGTCGAGATCGGCGGGCGCGAATGCCTCGATTCGAACGCGGCCGCAATGGCAGCTGCCTGCATGCCAGAACGGCGTGCCGGCATTCAGGTCCGGGCTACGTTCCATGGCGCGGCGAAGAGCCGGGCGCGGTAATGGCGCATTTCAGAAATCGATTCGTGGACGTCCGCGAGCGCCGTGTGCCGCGATTCCTTCTCGACGCCGGCCGCGACCTCCGGGGCCCAGCGCCGGGCAAGCTCCTTGAGAGTGCTGACGTCGAGGTTGCGGTAGTGGAAATACCTCTCGAGTTCAGGCATCCAGCGCGCAAGAAAGCGCCGGTCCTGGCAGACGCTGTTGCCGCACATCGGCGAACGTCCGGCAGCGACGTGCTCTGCCAGGAACGCGAGTGTCGCGCGCTCGGCCGCCGCTTCGTCGCTCGTGCTGGCGCGCACGCGCGCGACCAGGCCGCTCGCCGCGTGGGTGCGCGTGTTCCACTCGTCCATCGCGGCGAGCGTCGGCTCCGGCTGGCGAACCGCAATGACCGGGCCCTCGGCGATCACTTCGAGTTCGGCGTCGGTCACGACGGTCGCGATCTCGATGATCCGGTCGGCTTCTGGCACGAGGCCGGTCATTTCGAGGTCGATCCAGATCAGCCGGTCATCGCGCGTCATGTTGCCGCTGATCTTACCAGAGGCTAGAGTCTCGCCTCGCTTGCACGCCATGCACTTCTTCACCGTCCTCTTCGCCGGCGCACTGCTCTTCGGACTCGCATTGCAGCTCTGGCTGCTGCGGCGACAGGTCCGCGCCGTGCGCTTCAATCGGGACCGCGTGCCGGCGCCTTTCGCGGGCTCGATAACCGCCGCGGATCATGCCCGCGCAGCGGATTACACGATCGCGCAGGCGAAGCTCGTTTCGGTCGAACGCGTGGCCGGCGCGGCAATCCTCGCGATCCTGACGCTCGGCGGCGGCCTCGCCGCAATCGATTCCTGGACGGCAGCCACCGGCATTGGGGGTTTGCCACACCAGGTCGCAGTCGTCATGGCAGTGATGCTCCTGACGGCCTGCGGCGGCCTGCCGTTCGAAGCCTGGCGCACGTTCCGTATCGAGGCGCGCTTCGGTTTCAACCGCATGACGGCAGGCCTGTTCGCGATCGACCTGCTCAAGGGCCTTGCGATAGGCGGTGCCATCCTGTTGCCGCTTGCAGCGTTCCTGCTCTGGCTCATCCCGCGCGCAGGCCCGCACTGGTGGCTCTGGGCCTGGGGCGCGTGGGCGCTCGTCTCAGTCCTGGTCAGCTGGGCCTGGCCGCGAGTGATAGCCCCATGGTTCAACCGGTTTCATGAGCTCGAGGAAGGTGCGCTGCGTGCCGCAGTCGAGGCGCTCGCGCGGCGTTGCGGCTTCGAGCCGCAGGCCGTCATGGTCATGGACGGCTCGCGGCGCAGCACCCACGGCAACGCCTACTTCACCGGCTTCGGCCGCACGAAGCGGATCGTCTTCTTCGACACGCTCCTCAAGACGCTTGAACCCGACCAGGTCCAGGCCGTGCTTGCGCACGAGCTCGGTCATTTCCGCCTGCATCACGTGGCCTTACGAATCGCCGGATCGCTTGCCGGCGCATTCGCCGGATTCGCATTGCTTGCGTGGCTCGCACGGCAGGCCTGGTTCCAGCCGGCTCTCGGCGTCCCGGACGGCGGGCCGCACACGCTCCTGCTGCTGTTCCTGCTCGCAACCCCGGTTTTCCTGCTGCCGGTCGGTCCCCTGTTCACATGGCTGTCCCGTCGCCATGAATATGCCGCGGACCGCTACGCAGCGCACCACGCCGATGCAAGCTCACTCGCGAACGCGCTCGTCAGGCTTTATCGCGACAACGCGACGACATTGACGCCGGATCCCGTGTACACCGCATTCCACGCCTCGCACCCGCCGGCGCTTGCGCGTATCGCGCGGCTTCTGCCGTCGCTCCCCGAATGAGCTCGTCTCCACAGGCGGGCGACCCCTCCGCAGGTCGCGTCGTCGCAAGCCACGGGCGCGACGCTTCCGTGCTTGACGACTCCGGCCGAAGAATTCACTGCCGATTGCAGGGGCGGCGGCTCTCGGTGGTCTGCGGCGACCGCATCAGGTGGGCCCCGACGCAAGGCGAAGGCACTGCCGGGCTCATCGTCGAGGTCCTGCCGCGCACAAGCCTGCTTGCGCGTCTGACTCAGCGCGGCGATTCGGAACCGGTCGCGGCCAACCTGACACAGCTCGTTGCCGTCGTGGCCCCGATGCCGGCCCCGGATTTCGGCCTTTGCGACCGCTACCTCGCGGCCGCGGAATGGAACGGGCTTCGGGCCTGCATCGTCGCCAACAAGAACGACCTCCCCCTGCATGCGACGGTCCTCGCAGAAGCGCTCGACGATTACTCGCGCATCGGTTATGCCGTGATTGCGGCGAGCAAGCAATCGACCGGCGGCGTCGCAGCGCTGCGCGCGCGGCTCGCAGGGGAGACGAGCGTCCTCGTGGGTCAGTCGGGCGTCGGCAAGAGTTCACTGACGAACATGCTGGTGCCCGGCGTCGAGGCGGAGGTCGACGAGGTATCGCGCGCGAGCGAGAGCGGACGGCACACGACGAGCACGTCGTCGCTCTACGAGATTCCTTCGGGCGGCGAACTGATCGACTCTCCGGGTGTACGGGACTTTTCGCCGCCGCTTCCGGCGTCTCGTGCGATCGTCGGCGGCTTTCGCGAGATCGCCGCAATCGCCGGTCACTGCCGGTTCAGGGACTGCCTGCACCGCCGGGAGCCCGGCTGTGCGGTCGCCGCGGCCTGCAATGACGGCCGGATATCTGCGCGGCGTTTTGCCAGCTACCTGCGATTGCTCGACCTGGCGGAGGAAATGGCGGCGCGCGCGCCGCCGCATTTCAGGCGATAGTCTGCCGTCCCGCGAGCGCGTGGGCGAGCGTGCCGCCGTCGACGTATTCGAGCTCGCCGCCGACTGGAACGCCGTGCGCAATGCGGGATGCGCGGATGCCGCGCCGCGTGACGAGCTCTCCGATGAAATGGGCCGTCGCTTCGCCCTCGACGGTCGGGTTGGTTGCGAGAATGACTTCGCGGATCCCGCCCTCGTCGAGCAGGGCCTCGAGCCGGTCGAGACCAAGTTGTTCCGGCCCGACTCCGTCCAGCGGCGACAGATGGCCCATCAGCACGAAGTAGCGCCCACCGTAGCCGCCGGACTGCTCGACCGCGACCACGTCGGCCGGCGATTCGACGATGCACAGTGATGCGGCATCGCGGCGCGGCGCGGCGCAGATCTCGCACAGCTCGCCATCGGTCAGCATCCGGCAGCGCCGGCAGTGCACGACGTTCGTGGTTGCTTCTTCGAGCGCCCGGGCGAGCGCACGACCGCCCTCGCGATTTCGCTCAAGCAGATGAAACGCCATGCGCTGGGCCGACTTGGGCCCGACGCCCGGGAGTACGCGCAGGGCCTCGATGAGGCGTGACAGACCGGGGGAATACTTCACGGCCGCCGCGGTCAGAACGGCAATTTCATGCCCGGCGGCAACTGCATGCCACCCATCGCACCGGCCATGTGCTGCTGTACCGCTTCGCCGACTCGCCGCGTCGCGTCGTTGCAGGCCGCTGCAACCAGGTCCTCGAGCATCTCGCGGTCGGAAGTCTCGACCGACGGGTCGATCTGCACGCGCCGCACCTCGTGGCGGCCATTCATCATCACCTTGACCATGCCACCGCCCGACTCGCCCGTCACCTCGAGCGCACCGAGCTGCTCCTGCGCTTTTTGCATGTTCGCCTGGAGCTGCTGGGCCTGGCGCATCAGTTGTCCGAGGTTCGGCTTCATGTCCGTATTCTACCCGACCGGCTTGACCGAATCCGGCTGCAGCACGGCGCCAAACCGGTCCCGCAGCGCCTGCACGTTGGGATCGCTTTCAAGCGCCGCGCGAGCCTTCTCGAGGCGCTCATCGCGGGCCTGTTCCTCGCGCCGGGCCGGCGTGTCGCCCGGGCTGCCCTGCTCGATCTCGACCGTGACGGGCGAGCCGACCAGCCGGCCGAGCGCCTGCGCAAGACGATCCTCCTGCTGGCGCGTATGCAGCGACTGTGCGCGCGCATCGAGCAGGAAACGGAAGCGATTGCCGTCGCGCTCGAGCAGCTGGCAGTTACCCGCAAGCTGCCGCGCGGCGCCCTGCAACTCGAGCCGGGAGAGTAGCTCCGGCCAGTCGCCGGTTGCCGCGGCAGCAGGAACCGGAGCGGCGCGGATGCCGGCGTCCCGCGGGGTAGCCGACGCCCGGCCTTCGCCGGCAGACCGCGAATTTCCCGTCGCGTCGGCCGGCCGGAACGCGAGCATGCGAAGAAGTGTCATCTCGATGCCCGTACGCGGGTCAGGGGCGAGCTCGAGATCACGCCGGCCCAGTATCGCGATCTGGAACGCGAGTTGAAGCTCGTCCGCCGGCAGTTTCTGCGCCAGCACGGACAGTGTCTCAGTCGCATGAATCTCGTCTTCGGGCAGGTCGGGCACGGCCTGGCGCAGGGCGACTTTCTGGAGCAACGCCGCGATCTCGTCGAGTAGCTGCGCATAGTCCGGCACGAACTCGTCGATGGCCGCGATACATTCGAAAAGCCCGCGGGCGTCGCGTTCCGCAAGCCGCTCGACCAGGCGCACGACCTGCTGCCGGTCCACGGTACCGAGCATTGCGCGCGCATCGGTCTCCGTCACGCGTCCCGCTCCGAAGGCGAGCATCTGATCCAGCAACGACAGCGCATCGCGCAGGCTGCCGTCCGCGGCCCGCGCGAGGAGAGCGACCGCCGCAGGTTCCGCGGCAACGCTTTCGGCCCCCAGGATCTGCAACAGGCGTTCCGCGATCAGCGCCGCCGGCAGGCGCTTGAGGTTGAACTGCAGGCATCGCGACAGCACGGTCACCGGCAGCTTCTGCGGATCGGTAGTCGCCAGCAGGAATTTCACGTGCGGCGGCGGCTCCTCGAGGGTTTTCAGCAGCGCATTGAACGAGTGGGCCGATAGCATGTGCACTTCGTCGATCAGGTAGACCTTGAAACGGCCGCGGGTCGGCAGGTATTGCACGTTCTCGAGCAACTCGCGGGTGTCGTCCACCTTGGTGCGCGATGCGGCGTCGACCTCGATCAGGTCCACGAAGCGGCCCTCGTCGATCTCGCGGCAGGCTCCGCACTTGCCGCATGGCGTCGAACTCACGGCACGCTCGCAATTGAGCGACTTGGCCAGGATCCGCGCGATCGTCGTCTTCCCGACGCCGCGGGTGCCGGTGAACAGGAAGGCATGGTGGACACGGCCGGAATCGAGCGCATTCACGAGCGCCTGGCGCACGTGCTCCTGGCCGACGAGTTCGGCAAAGTTTCGGGGACGCCATTTGCGCGCAAGAGCGAGGTAACTCATCGATTACGATTCCACCAGACTGCAATCATCGCGCATCCCGCATCCGGATGGAGGCGGCCCGCGCCAGCACCCCTCCGGCACCCGATGCCACCGCTACCGTTGCTCCCTTCCGGGCCTGGCGGGGTTCACGGCTGATCGTCGCGGAGGAACCGGCGCGAGCCACCATGGAAATCGCCGGGCCGGGCATCGTAAGGTTGGCCTTCGGAAGCGTCAACCGCGCGGCGCGGCGCGCGGCAGCCAAAGTGTCACGGTCGTCCCCTCATGCGGCACGCTTGCAATGTCGATGTGCCCGCCGTGGATATCCAGGATCTCCTTGACGATGCTCATACCGAGTCCGGTGCCGGCGACACGGGCAGTCGAGCCGGCCCGGTAGAAACGGTCAAAGACCCGTCTCAGCGTTTCCTCGTCCATGCCCTCGCCGCGGTCGCGCACCTCGACGCCGACCTGCGCGTCGCCCTCGACGAGCCGGACGCTGACTGGTGTGCCTGCCGGGGAATACTTGCAGGCATTCGCCAGCACGTTACCGAGCGCCTGGCAGAACTTGTCGGCGTCCAGAAAAACTTCCGCATCGCCGATGTCGCCGCTCAACTGCGGCACGCGGGCGTCCTCGCCGATGCGGAACGTCTCGACAAAACGCCGCACGGCGGGCGCGAGCGCCTGGCGGATCATCGTGAAGTCACGGCCCGCACGCGCCTCGATCCGCGCGAGGTCCAGCAGTTCAGTGACGATGCCGGTGATCTGGTCGCCGTGGCGGCGCATCGTCGCCAGGATCTCGCCGCGCTCGGCTGCCGGCGGATCACTCGCCTGCAGGAACTCGGTGTAGCCAGTGATGACCGCGATGGGCGTGCGCAGTTCATGCGCCGCAGTGGCCAGGAACTGGCTCTTGGTCCGGTCGAGCTCGTCGGCCCGCGTGATGTCGCGGAAATAGGCGACCCGGGCGCCTGCCGGCGCGCCCACGACACGGCACTCGAGCACGGCAGGCCGCGGACGATGCAGCCGCAGGATCGATGCGGCCCCTGCTTCCGGCTCGCCTGCCGAGCCGAGTTCCCCGAGTCGCGCCCAGAATCCGGTCCAGGTCCGGCCGATCAACTCGTCGCGCGCCCAGCCGGTCAAGGCGAGGAATGCGGGATTCGTTTCCGTCACGAGGCCGCCTGCATCGAAAGAAACGAGCCCATCCGGTGACAGGCTCAGAATCGTCGACAATTCCTCATTGCGCTCGGTCACGCGCGCCTCAGCCGCCTCGCGCGCCCGGTTGGAATCTCCAAGCAGGCGGCCCATCTGCTGCAGTTCGCCGACCGTATGGCGAAACTCGCTGACGCCGAATTCCGGCGAAACCTGTTCGTACTCCCCGACGGCGATGCGATGCGCCATCCGCTCGATCTGTGCGAGCGGTTGCGCGATCGAGCGGCTGACGAAACGCGCACGCCGGTAGAGAAAGGTGAAGAAGATCAGGTAGAAGCCGACCAGGCCGCCGAGCATGACCCAGCCGACGAAGGCGAGATCCTCGTTCAGGGCCCGCGATGGGCCAAACACTGCCTGTTCCGGCACGAGGCTCATCAGTTTCCAGCCGACCGACGGAATCGTCTGCCAGGCGACCAGGTGCGGTTCGTCCCCGGACAGCCGGGCACTGCCCGACGGCTGGGTGCGCAGCAATTTTCCGATCTGCACGAAATCGCCCCGCAGGTGGACGTTGAATTCCTCGGGTTTGAATGTGTCGGCGCGGATCACGTCGACATAGTCGTGGGCGGTCAACTCTTTCAGCGCGAACAGCCGCTCACCCTGCGACGGCAGGGCGAGCAACGTGCCCGACTTGCCGATCAGCAGCAGGAAACCCTGCCACGGAATCTCCTTGTTGAGGACGTCCGCAACCACGCGGTCGATCGTGACGTCCGCGCCGACGACTGCTTCAAGAAACTCGCCACGATAGGCCGGGGCAATGGCGGACACCAGCCAGCCCTGGCCCGCCGGGTCCACGTAGGCATCCGTCCAGACGACGGCGCGCAAGGGATTTCGCTCCGCATCCGCCTCGTAGTAGAAATTGAAGTCCGGTATGCGCATGTGCGGATCGAACACGGCCGCCGTATCGATCCACGGCCAGATGCGGTTCATCGAGTCGTGGGTATTGATGTAGGCCTGCACAATGAGCGGATTCGCGAGCGTGATATTCCGCAGGAGCCCGTCGACCGCGGCAAGCCGCTCGAGCTTCTCGAACTGCGCAGGACCTTTTGGCGTCGCAGCCGAATAGAAGACTGCCGCGCCGCCATCGTCCCTATAGGTCGTCAGCGCGCCCGACGGCTGTTGACGCAATCGCGCGTAGTCCGGCCGGCCGGTCGCCGGCGACTCGAGCGCTGCCAGGGTCTGCCGGCGCAGCACATCGGTGAGCGCGGCGACCTGTCCCAGTTGCTGCTCGATGACGGCTGACTCATCGATGGCGATCCGCGACAGCTCCTGGCGAGCGACTTCGCTGAGCGCCGCCACATTCTTCCGCAACGACCACGCATGGCTCGTCAGGTAGACGGCGACCAGCAGCAGTTCGACCACGAGGAGCGGGATCAGCGCATTGCGGACGTAGGATCGCCAGACCCAGCGCAACAGCGACGTTTCGCGCGGCCGCAGAGCGGCTCCTGCGGGGTGCAGGGCGGGTGGCAGGGCCATGAACTAGTTTAGCGGCGGTGAAACTGGCGGAGAGGGTGGGATTCGAACCCACGTAGGGCGTAATGCCCTCAACCGATTTCGAGTCGGTGCCGTTATGACCGCTTCGGTACCTCTCCGATCTGGAATCCGGCAGCCGTCATAGCGGCCCATTCCGGAGCGGCTATT
>CAYPQX010000001.1:0-10806 GCA_964412975.1 uncultured Steroidobacteraceae bacterium | reverse complement strand
CGTGAAACCGGTGGTACACGGAGGCATAACGCACGTACGCGACCTCGTCGAGCTGGCGGAGCTCCTCCATCACGATCTCCCCGATCTTACGCGACGCGACTTCGCGCTCGCCGAACACGCGCAGCCGGTGCCCGATGCGTTCAATGGCGGCTTCGACCGCGTCCCGCGCGACCGGGCGCTTCTCGAGCGCCTTCATGATTCCGCCGCGCAACTTTCCTTCGTCGAAGGGCTGTCGCGTGTGGTCGTTCTTGACGACCTGCGGCATGACGAGCTCCGCGGTCTCGAAGGTCGTGAAGCGCTCGCCGCAGGACTGGCACTCGCGTCGACGCCGGATCTGGTGCCCCTCGCCCGCCAACCGGGAATCCGTCACCTTCGTGTCGTCGTGATTGCAGAATGGGCAGTGCACGGGCGCCGCCTGTGGGCGCTCAGCCGTAGACGGGAAAGCGTCCGCAGATCGTCAATACCTGCGTGCGCACCCGCTCGATCACGGACTCGTCCCCCATACCGTCCAGGACGTCGGCGATCCAGCCGCCGACCTGTCGCGATTCCTCAGCCCCGAAGCCGCGGGTGGTGATCGCCGGCGTCCCGATTCTGAGGCCGCTCGTGACAAACGGCCGCCGCGGATCGTTCGGTACGGTGTTCTTGTTGACCGTGATGTGCGCGCGCCCGAGCGCCGAGTCCGCATCCCTGCCCGTATAGCTCTTGCCGATCAGGTCGAGCAGGAACAGGTGGTTGTCGGTGCCCCCGGACACGATTCGGTAACCGCGCTCCTGCAACGACTTCGCCATCGCCCGCGCATTCGCGACGACCTGCTTCTGGTAGGCGCCGAATTCCGGCGACAGGGCCTCGAGGAATGCAACCGCCTTCGCGGCGATCACGTGCATGAGCGGCCCGCCCTGCGTGCCGGGAAAGATCATCGAATTCAGCTTCTTGTGGAGGTCGGGGTGTTCGCGCGCCAGGATCAGCCCGCCGCGCGGGCCGCGAAGAGTCTTGTGGGTGGTCGTCGTGACGACATCCGCGACCGGAACCGGGTTCGGATACACGCCGGCCGCGACGAGCCCGGCGACATGCGCCATGTCGACCACGAACCATGCGCCGACTGCATCCGAGATCGTGCGAAAGCGCTGCCAGTCGATCACGCGCGAGTAGGCGGAAAAACCCGCGAGGATCATCCTGGGGCGGTGCTCCCGTGCGAGCCGTTCGACGGCCGCGTAATCGATCTCGCCGGTCGCCGGATCGAGGCCGTACTGTACCGCGTTGAACAGCTTACCCGAAAAATTCACCTTCGCGCCATGCGTCAGGTGGCCGCCGTGGTCGAGGCTCATGCCGAGCAACGTGTCGCCCGGCTCGAGCAGCGCAAGGTACACGGCCGCATTCGCCTGCGAGCCGGAATGCGGCTGTACGTTGGCATACGCGGCGCCGAACAGCTTCTTCGCACGCTCGATCGCGAGCGTTTCCGCCACGTCCACGAACTCGCAACCGCCGTAATAGCGCTTTCCCGGATAACCCTCGGCGTACTTGTTGGTCAGCACGGACCCCTGGGCCTCGAGGACGCGCGGGCTCGCGTAGTTTTCCGAGGCAATGAGCTCGAGATGCTCTTCCTGGCGGCAGCGCTCGGAGGAAATCGCGCCCGCAAGCTCGGGATCGAACGACTCGATGCTCATGCCGGGACCGAACATGGGGTTCCTTGCGGGTGTGCGGGAAAACGGAGGGCCGCAGTCTACCCGAAAGGCCCCTTTCAGGCCGCTTCCACGAAGGCCTGCACGACCCGCGTCCATGCGCGCGCGAGGTTGCGCCGGTTGTAGCCGCCGCCGCCGACGCCGAGGATGCGGCCCGCCGCAAAGCGGTCCGCGATCGCGCAGAGGCTCCGGGCGGCATGCGCGTGCGATTCCTCCGTCAGCTGAAGGTGCGTGATGGGATCGCCGCCCAGGCTGTCGGCGCCGCACTGGAAGATCACGAACTCGGGCGCATGCCGCTCGAGATGCGCTTCGACGGCCGGCCAGGCCGCGAGAAACTCCGCATGGCCCGCGCCCGGCGGCAGCGGCAGATTGAGCTTGGTCCCTGCCGCCGCGCCCGACCCGGTCTCCGACGCGGCGCCCGTGCCCGGATACAGGAAGCGCCCGTCCTCGTGCGTGTCCGCGACGATCACGGAGGGATCGTCCTCGAACGCATAAAACACGCCGTCGCCGTGATGCGCGTCGATGTCGACGTACGCGATGCGCTCGAATCCGTGCGTCCGCTTCAGGTGTTCGACGACCACGCCGATGTCATTGAAGACGCAGAACCCGGCCGCGTGCCCGCGTCCCGCATGGTGCAGGCCCGCAATCGGCACGAAAGCGCGCTTTGCCCGGCCCTCCATCAAGGCCTCCGTGGCGACGAGCGATGCACCGACGACGTCGCTTGCGGCCTCGAAAACGCCCTTCCACGCGGGCGTGTCGCCGGCGTCCAGGAATCCTTCGCCCGTCGCGGAGCGCGCGAGGACCAGGTCCACGTATTCCGGGTCGTGAAACAGCTCGAGTTCGCTTCGGGTCGCGGTACGCGGTGTGAGGATCTTGACGCGCCGGTCGAGACCCTGCGCCACGAATTCGCGCCAGAAGGCCGCATGCCGGTCGGGACCGAATGGGTGCCCGTCGCCAAAGCCGTAGCGGGCGATCCGCTCGCCTGCGACGACACAGGTATCCGGTCCGGCGTTTTCAGCCACGCGATGCCGCCGCAGTGGGGACCAAGGCGCATCGAGCCTAGCACGGCCGGGCAGCGGCTGGCGGCGGGCCCGCGCATCGCAGATAATCCGCGCCCCCGCGGACAGGCAGGAACGCATGGCCCAGTACATCTATACGATGAACCGCGTCGGCAAGGTCGTGCCGCCGAAGCGGCACATCCTGCGCGACATCTCCCTGTCGTTTTTTCCCGGCGCCAAGATCGGCGTGCTCGGCCTGAACGGCTCGGGCAAGTCGACGCTGCTTCGCATCATGGCGGGCATTGACACGGACATCGAGGGCGAGGCCCGGCCGCAACCCGGCATCAAGGTCGGCCTGCTACCGCAGGAACCTCAACTGGATCCGGCCGCCGACGTGCGCACGATCGTCGAGGAGTCGGCCAAGCCGGTCAAGGACGCGCTTGAGCGCCTCGAGCAGGTCTATGCGCTCTACAGCGAACCCGACGCGGATTTCGACAAGCTCGCCGCCGAACAGGGACAGCTCGAGGCCTTTCTCGCGACTGTCGACGGACACAACCTCGAACGACAGCTCGACATCGCCGCGGATGCGCTTCGCCTGCCGCCCTGGGACGCGAGGGTTTCGCAGCTTTCCGGCGGAGAGCGCCGCCGCGTTGCGCTGTGCCGCCTTCTGCTGTCAAAGCCCGACATGCTCCTGCTCGACGAGCCGACGAATCATCTCGACGCCGAGTCGGTCGCCTGGCTCGAGAAATATCTGGAGCAGTACCCGAGCACCGTCATCTGCGTGACGCACGACCGCTACTTCCTCGACAACGTGGCGGGCTGGATCCTCGAGCTCGACCGCGGCCACGGCATCCCATGGCAGGGCAACTACTCCTCGTGGCTCGAGCAGAAGGAGCAACGGCTCGCGCAGGAAGAGAAGCAGCAGGAAGGCCTGCGGCGGACGCTCGCGCGCGAACTCGAGTGGGTGCGCGCGAATCCCAAGGCGCGCCAGGCGAAGAGCACAGCCAGGCTGCGGCAGTTCGACGAGCTGTCGTCCGTCGAGTTCCAGGCCCGCAACGAGACCAACGAGATCTACATCCCGCCGGGTCCGCGCCTCGGCGATCTCGTGATAGAGGTCGAGCACCTGCGCAAGGCCTATGGCGATCGCCTGCTGATCGACGACCTTTCGTTCAAGCTGCCGGCCGGCGCCATCGTCGGCATCATCGGCCCGAACGGCGCAGGCAAGACGACGCTGTTTCGCATGCTCACCGGCACCGAGCATGCCGATGCCGGGACGATCCGGACCGGTCCGACGGTCAACATCGCCTACGTCGACCAGTCCCGCGACCGGCTCGACGATTCGAAAACCGTCTGGCAGGAGATCTCGGGTGGCCAGGACATCATCAAGGTCGGGAACTATGAGACCGCTTCGCGCGGCTACGTGGGCCGGTTCAACTTCCGCGGCAACCAGCAGCAGCAGCAAATCGGCGAACTTTCGGGTGGCGAGCGAAACCGCGTCCACCTGGCGAAAGTGCTCAGGAGCGGCGCCAACGTGCTCCTGCTCGACGAACCGACCAACGACCTCGACGTCGAGACGCTTCGCGCGCTGGAGGAAGCCCTCCTGAATTTCCCGGGATGTGCGGTCGTGATATCGCACGATCGCTGGTTCCTGGATCGGGTCGCCACCCACATCCTCGCGTTCGAGGGCGACAGCGAAGTCGTCTGGTTCGAAGGGAATTACCAGGAGTACGTGGCGGATCTCAGGCGCCGTAAGGGCGAGCTGGCCGACCAGCCGCACCGGCTGCGCTACAAGCCGCTTCACACCTAGGGGACAGTCCCCTTTTCCGCTATGGGAAAAGGGGACTGTCCCCTCCTCGTTTCCGCTAGACTTCACGCGTCTGGCGGAGATCGCACATGGCCGTCTACATCGACTCGGCGGGGCGCCTGCATCACGACCAGGAAAACGGTCTCGCGCTTTCGTGCCCGCATTGCCAGGTGCTCGCGCACATCACGCCGGTCTCGGTGCCGGACTTCAACGCACTCCAGCAGCACAAGCCCGCCCAGGTCGGGCTTGTCTATCGTTGCGAGTCCTGCAACGCGCCGATATTCCTGCGCTTCCCGGTCAAGCTTTACGCGGGCAGCCGCGTCGAGCTCGCGCCCAATTTCGTCGAGCTCGAGCGGCCGCGCGAGCGCTTCAATTTCACCTACCTGCCCGAAGA
Source organism: uncultured Steroidobacteraceae bacterium (assembly GCA_964412975.1). Classification (GTDB taxonomy): domain Bacteria; phylum Pseudomonadota; class Gammaproteobacteria; order Steroidobacterales; family Steroidobacteraceae; genus SCUD01. The sequence goes on along the minus strand of CAYPQX010000001.1, from coordinate 5,931 downwards.
CACCGAGGCGCTCCTGAAGGAGGCCTTCGCCTGCTTCGGGGCGGCCTGCTACAACGCCTTTGCCTCGATGTGCCGTCGCGTCGCCCAATGCGCGTTCGCGGATCTCGGCGAGGACGGAAAGCTCGAGTTGTACGACGAACTCTCGAACATTCGCCGGCTCGCGGAACTCGACGACGATTCATTCGCGGTCGTCAAGAAGATACTTTTCGAAGTCGACGTGCCCGGCCGGGCGAACCTGCCCGTGGTCGACGCGTTTCAGGCGGGCGTGCTGCTCGAAGTCCTGAAGGATCTGCTCTACCAGGCGTATGTGCGCCGCGGCCGCCTGCAGCAGGCGATGATGGTGCGTCGCTACTTTGCCGACGATTCGTCGAATGTCAGGCCGCTGCCCGGCGCGCGTTCCTGAAGGGCCGCTTTCAGCCGACCCAGACCCGCGCGTTCCTGAAGATCCGCATCCAGCCGCTGTCCTCGCCGGCGTCCGCGGGATGCCAGGAGTTCTGCACGGTCCTGAACACGCGCTCCGGGTGCGGCATCAGGATTGCAACCCGGCCGTCCTCTGACGTGAGACCTGCAATTCCCTGCGGCGAACCGTTCGGGTTGGCCGGGTAGTTCGTCGCGACGCGTCCGCGGTTGTCCACGAACCGCATGACCGTCCGCGCGCCTGCTGCCGTCTCGTCCGCGGCATTCTGGAACACGGCCCGCCCCTCGCCGTGCGCGACCGCGATCGGGAGGCGTGATCCGGCCATGCCAGCGAAGAAAAGTGAATTCGACTGCGCAATCTCGACCAGCGAGAGCCTCCCCTCGAACTGCTCCGAGCGATTCCGCCGGAAGTGCGGCCAGCGTGAGGCGCCCGGTATCAGTTCGGCGAGCGCGGCAAGCATCTGGCAGCCGTTGCAGACGCCGAGCGTGAAGCAGTCCTCGCGCCGGAACCAGTCTTCGAACCGGCCGCGCGCGCGCGCGTTGAACAGGATCGACTTCGCCCAGCCTTCGCCCGCGCCCAGCACGTCGCCATAGCTGAATCCACCGCAGGCGACGAGCCCGTGGTAGCCGGCGAGCGTGGCGCCGCCGTCGATCAGGTCCGTCATGTGCAGGTCGATGGCGGTGAAGCCGGCGCGATCGAAGGCGGCCGCCATCTCGACCTGGCTGTTGACGCCCTGCTCGCGCAGGATGGCGACGCGCGGCCTGGCGCCTTTTCCGACGTACGGTGCCGCGATGTCGTCATCGGGATCGAAGGTGAGCCGCCAGGCAAGCCCGGGATCGTCCTCGTCGAGCCGCGCGTCGCGCTCCTCGTCCGCGCAGGCAGGTTCGTCGCGGAGCCGCTGCATCCGCCAGCTCGTCTCCGACCAGAGGCTTCGCAGCCGTACGCGATCCTCGTCCATCAGGACCCGGCCCGAGCCCGAGATGCGGATCCGCCGTCCCGCGGTGATGCGGCCGATCTCCCGCGAGAGCGCAGCGAGCCCGTGCCGCGCGAGGATGGCCTGCGCTGGCCCAAGATCCGCGAGGCGAAGCTGCAGGACGGCGCCGAGTTCTTCGCTGAAAAGCGCGGCGATCGGCAGGTCAACCTCGCCGAGGTCGACATCAAGGCCGGTGCGGCCTGAAAACGCCATCTCGAGCAGCGTAACGGCGAGGCCGCCGTCGGAGCGGTCGTGGTACGCCAGGATGAGTCCGGCATCCCTCAATTCGCGGATCGCCGAGAAGAACGAGCCGAGGCGCCCTGGGTCGTCGACATCGGGTGCAACATCCCCGATCGCGCCGTGCACCTGCGCCAGGCAGGATCCGCCGATGCGATCGCGGCCGGCACCCAGATCCACGAGCAGGAGCACGCTCGGACCGTTCGTCGTGTCGAGCACCGGCGTCATCGTCCGCCTCACGTCGGCAACCGGTGCGAACGCGGAGATCACGAGCGAGAGCGGAGAGACCACCGATTGCTCGATGCCATCGACGCGCCAGGTCGAGCGCATCGACAGCGAATCCTTTCCGACAGGTATCGCGATACCGAGCGCGGGACAGAGTTCTTCGCCGATCGCGCGCACGGTGTCGTAGAGGTCCGCATCCTCGCCGGGTTCACCGCAGGCGGCCATCCAGTTCGCCGAGAGCTTGACGTCGCCGATCTGCCGCACGTCGGCGGCAGCGATATTCGTGATCGCCTCGCCGACCGCCATGCGGCCGGACGCCGGTGCGTCGAGGAGCGCGATGGCCGGCCGCTCTCCGATCGCCATCGCTTCACCGCCGGAACCGCGCAGGCCCGACACCGTGACTGCAACGTCGCTTGCCGGCACCTGCCAGGGACCGACGAGTGGATCGCGGCTGATCAGTCCGCCGACCGTCCGGTCGCCGATCGTGACCAGGAAGCCCTTGTCGGCGATCGCGGGAAGCCGGAGCATTCGCTCCAGCGTCTCCCCGACGTCGGGAATCGACGGGTCGAATCCGTCGCCACGGCGTGCCTGCCGCTGTACGTCGCGCCGCATGCGCGGCGGCCGCCCGAGCAGGTCCGCTATGGGCATGTCCACGGCGCGCTCACCCGATCGCGCATCGTCGACTACGAGGCGGCCGTCGTCGCTCGCCCGGCCGATGATCGCGTGCGGGCAGCGTTCCCGCCGGCACAGGGCGACGAACGAATCGAGGCGTTCCGGCGACAGGGCCAACAGGTAACGTTCCTGCGCCTCGTTGCACCAGATCTCGAGCGGTGACATGCCCGGCTCGTCGCTGGGAACGCTCGCAAGCTCGATGCGCCCGCCGCCCGGCGCCACGACTTCGGGCACGGCATTGGAGAGGCCGCCCGCCCCGACGTCGTGGATCATCAGCACCGGATTGTCGTCGCCGAGCGCCCAGCAGGCATCGATGACCTGCTGCGCGCGCCGCTGCATTTCCGGGTTACCGCGCTGGACCGACGCAAAATCGAGTTCTTCGCTGCCAGCGCCGCTGCCCTGCGACGAAGCCGCCCCGCCGCCGAGGCCGATCAGCATCGCCGGCCCGCCGAGCAGCACAAGGGGCGCTCCCGCGGGCACGGGACGCTTTTCCACATGCATGCGTCGCACGTTGCCGAGCCCGCCGGCGATCATGATCGGCTTGTGATACCCGCGAACGCGGCCTTCGCCATCGCCGGCCACGCGCTGCTCGAACGTGCGGAAGTAGCCGAGGATCCCGGGCCGCCCGAACTCGTTGTTGAACGCGGCGGCTCCGACCGGGCCCTCCAGCATGATGTCGAGTGCCGACGCAATGCGTGCAGGACGGCCGTGATCTTCCTCCCAGGGCTGCACGAATCCCGGAATGCGGAGATTCGACACCGTGAACCCGACCAGTCCTGCCTTCGGCTTCGCGCCGCGGCCGGTCGCGCCCTCGTCGCGTATCTCTCCGCCGGACCCGGTCGAGGCGCCGGGGAACGGTGAGATCGCGGTCGGGTGATTGTGGGTCTCGACCTTGACCAGGATGTCGACCGGCTCCTCGTGCCAGCCGTAGTCGCGGTGTCCGGGTGCGGAAAAGTAGCGCGCACCGTGCGCGCCCTCGATCACGGCTGCATTGTCGCTGTAGGCCGAGAGCACGCCGCCCGGATTGCGGTCGCGCGTAAGGCGGATCATCGCGAATGGCGAACGTGCCATGGCGACGCCGTCGACACGCCAGTCCGCGTTGAAGATCTTGTGGCGGCAATGCTCGCTGTTGGCCTGCGCGAACATCATCACTTCCACGTCGGTCGGGTCGCGCCCGAGGCGCGCAAATACGTCCGCCAGGTAGTTGATCTCGCCGTCCGACAGCGCGAGCCCGAGCTCGGCGTTTGCACGCGCCAGCGCGAACGCAGGTTCCTCGCCGAGAGCGATGTGTCCGAGCGGGCCGCGCTCATGCGTCGCAAAGAGGCGCCCGGCTTGCTCCGTGCGCGTCATCAGCGCTTCCGTCATCGGGTCGAAGAGCGGCGCCGCGAGCGCGGCCATTGCTTCCGGCGGCGGTATCCGGTCCGCTGCAATCCGCCAGGCCTTGCCGCGCTCGATGCGGCGCACGGCCGGCAGCCCGCAGACCCGCGCAATGTCGGTCGCCTTGGAAGACCAGGGCGAGATCGTTCCGGGCCGTGGCACCGTAAGAAGGTGCATGGAGTCGCCGTCTTCCGGCGCCGCGAGCGGATCGAAGTCGAGCAGCCGTTCGAGCACCGCGGTTTCCCGGGGCATCAGCGCGCGTTCGGTGTCGACAAAATGAAGGTAATCGACGGCGACATTGCTCACCGTGGGCTCGATCCGTCGAAGCGCCGCGAGCAGTCTCTCGATCCGGAATGGTGAAAGTGCCGGCGCGCCTCGGAACAGCAGCATCAAGCCGTCAGCGCTTCACGCCCGGATCGGTGCCGGCGGGATACAGGGTGACCGGAAACTGGGCAACATTGCCGCCCTCGAGGACGCTGATCTTGCTGACACCCTGCTTTCGCACCTCGTCGATGCGGATGACCGCGTGCAGCGGCAGGTAGCTCCGCTTGACGCCGGCGAACTCGGACTTGATCCGTTCCTCCGACGGGTCCAGGACGACGCTGCTGCGCTCCCCGAAGACGATTTCCTCAATCTCGACGAAGCCGAAGAGCCCGCCATGGCTGACCTTACGGGCGTAAATCTCGTAGACCTTGCCCTGGTTGACGAAGACGATCCTGAATATGTGACTTGAGGGCATGATCGGGATGGGGGTCGCCCTGCCGTGGGCGCGTTATTATACGTGCGATGGCGCTCAGGCTGAAAATTGTCAGCGAGAACGCGGCGGCAGCCGGCGAACACTCGCGCTGGACCTTCGGCGTCAACGGGGGCCGCATCGGTCGCCACACGAGCAATGACTGGGTGCTCCGGGATCCCGACCGCTACGTCTCCGGCCGGCACGCCGAGATCGAGCATCGCGGCGGAACCTGGTATCTGCGCGACACGAGCACCAACGGAACCTTCGTCAACAACTCCGACGAGGCTCTCGGGCCCGACCGGCCGCACGAGCTCGCAAGCGGCGACCGGTTCCGCATCGGCGAATTTGAGATCGAGGTCGAGATTTCCGGCGGCAACGACTTTCCGCCGCAGGAGGCCGTCCCGATCAGCGACGCAGACCTCGACGCGTCATTTGAAGTGAAGTCCTTCATCTCGACCGGCCGTCGCGAGCGCGAAGCGCAGGCGCGGGCGCGCCCCGAGCCCGCAGCCCCGCGTGCGGTGCCTCCGCCGGCGGCGCCAGCGTCTGCGGTCATGCCGCCTGCCGCACCGGTCGCATCCGTCCGCGCGCGCGAGGACCAGGAGTTGTGGCCAGGCCTCGTCGCGCTCTGCAAGGGTGCCGGCATCGATCCGCTGGCCCTGCCCGCCGAAGTCCGCGCCTCCGCCCTGCAACAGGCGGGACAGCTCCTTCGCGAGACATTGGTCGGCTTCACGGAACTTGCGCGCACGCGCGCCGACTTCGCGAGCGAGTTCGGAATTTCTTCGGGTGCGCGGCGGCGCGATGCGACGAGTCCACTCGTGCAGATCGCGGCGGTGGAGCAGATCCTCGAACTGATGCTGGCCGGCCGCGGCCCGGGCGACTCGCGTGCGATCGACGAAATCCGCGGCCAGTTCTCACGTGCCCGCAATCACGAGATCGCGGTTGCGGCTGCGCTTCGCGATGCGCTCGCCGCGGTCTTCGAAAAGCTGAATCCCGAAGTGCTGGAAGAGCAGCTCGGCCGCCGTGCGCACGGCATCGTGGGGACCGACCTGCAGGCGCGCCTGTGGAATCGCTACCAGGAACTGTTCCGCGCCACCGTGCAGGCGGGGGATGCCGGCCTGCCGGCCGTTTTCGTGGTCGCCTTCGCCCGCGCCTACGAGTCGCTCGCGGCGGGCGGGCGCACGCGGGATCCGGGGGATCGCGACGGCTGAGAAACTCAAAGGGGACGCTCAACCTCAAAGGGGACGCTCACCTTTGCCCGAAGGATCAAAGGCAAAGGTGAGCGTCCCCTTTGAG